>JAPPAJ010000089.1 GCA_026705565.1 Caldilineaceae bacterium
CCACGATCGCGGTGCGGTCGCAGGGGTGGTCAGCCCTGAACGCCACCGCCACCAGATTCTGCAGACAGTGTCTGCAGAATCTGAACACACAGGTGCTCCACATGCACTTGTCAAATGACTGATAGGAGGAAGGAGGACTACCTGCCGGCCCGCCTCACCAAATCTGGAGCCAACCACTCGAGGACCTCAAACCCCATGAATGGCTCGGGCTTTGCCTGCATCCTGACTCTAGGCCATGCTGGTGATGGGCCGTGATAGGAAACCCACTAGGGAAGAGGTGATACCTCCGCCAAGTGGCAGGCCGCCAGTATCCGCAAGGCCAATTCCTAACTGGTGTAGGTGCAGCTTTCTCGATCCACTAATACCAACTTACCGAACCGGACGTTCAGAGGCTCTGCAACCCCGCCACCTGCAGGGTTCCGTCGGACAGCAAGGTGGTTGCTTACTGTCTGGATTGAGCAACTCCCCGCACATCTACCGAAACGATCGTTTCGTTGTGATGTACATTAAGCAACGATCGTTTCTTAACCCACTGCGTAGGAATGGTGAGATCCCACCCGTGCCTCGTCAAACAGGGCGATATCGCATCTCCCGTACCGCAGGAGAGGAGGTGCGTGCGTTTGTTCCCTTCCCGCTACCTCCGGCCGATCCTCCATTGGAGATGGATGGCCCGACATCCGACTTCCATTCCGCTGCCATGACGGAACTGGCACGACTCGCGGTCGCGGGTTCGATGGTACCGACCTCGGGCTGGTTCCTCTACGGATTCGTTCGCAAGGAGGCGGTGGTCACATCGCAGATTGAAGGAACGCAGGCAACGTTGCAGGACGTTGTCGCGTTCGAAGCCACCAGCCACAGTGACCGTCCAGATGATGTACGTGAAGCCTGCAACTACGTGGCAGCCCTGGAACATGCCCGCGCCCAGGTTGCGGATCCAAACGGACTGCCGCTCGGCATCTTCTTGTTGTGCGAGGCACACCGCATTCTGATGGCCGGGGGGCGCGGCGAAAGCAAACTGCCGGGAGAAGTCCGCCGTTCACAGAACTGGATCGGTGGCAGCCGTCCCGGCAACGCCCGTTTCGTGCCACCGTCGCCGGATGAGGTAGCTGATGCACTCGGCATGCTGGAGCGATGGGTCCGTGAGGAGAATGACCTGCCGCCTCTCGTGAGGGTTGGTCTGGCACATGTGCAGTTTGAGACGATCCATCCGTTCCTGGATGGCAACGGGCGCATCGGGCGACTGTTGATTGCTTTGCTACTGGAGCATTGGGGCCTACTCGACCAGCCCTTGCTCTACGTCAGTTTGGCCTTGAAACGGAACCAGGAAAAGTATTACGCATGTTTGGATGCCGTACACCGTCTTGGAGATTGGGAAGATTGGATCCGGTTTTTTCTTGGTTGTGTGCAGACAGCCGCTACCGACGGTGTGCGTCTCGCTCAGGCTCTCCACGCGTTGGTTGGACGTGACCGTGACCGTCTGCTCGCCCATGGCCGTCCGACCATCGCGTCCATCCAGTTACTTGATCTCCTGCCTTCCAATCCGGTCATCACTGTCCCCAGTGCTTCAAAGTTACTCGGTCTGACGGCGCCACCAGCCAGCAAGGCCATTGGCCTATTGGAGGACCTTGGCATCTTACGCGAGATCACGGGCAAGCGGCGCGGCCGGGCCTACGAGTACCAAGAGTACTTGCAGGTTCTGACAGAAGACGAACGGTGAGCCAAAAGGCACTCTGACTGTAACCGTGACTATTACAGCCCCAGTGCATCCGGGCACTTACCGCGTTCTGACCAAGGTGAATATGGCGACAGCGGCGCGTTCGCCCTGGCTTGCTTGAAGGAAATTGGTAATGACGATGTCGGCCTTGTTCAACCAGGTGGCCGCCGTCTGAGCGGTGAAAGTCGCCTGGGGATTGTAGTCTGCGTTGTGGCGTTCGTTCTGGAGGTAGCGCAAGAGGTCGGCGAAGACTCGCACATTGGCGGAAAAGCTGGTGCGGTTCTGTTGAAGTTGAGAGCGAGCCTGATTGTGGTTCAGGCCACGGTATGTCCGCACCCATGCATCGGCAGTCAGTCGGTCATGGGCGGAACCGATCAGCACATCGGCGTTACTGGCGGCAAGGGCATGAAACACTGCGTAGTATGCGGTGCTGATGACCCGTCGTATCGTCGCTGGAGCCGGTTGAGCGGCTGGAGGCTGGGGAGCCAGGTTTGCCTGCCCAGCGACGATGAGTTCGCTCCAACTGATGGGCATAAGGGGTTGAAAGGGCGGCTGGACGGCACCGGTAGTCATGCCGGGATCTCGCTTCTGTTTGCGTAGGCAATAGTCGGTCGGTCGAAACCTCTCGCCTCGCACAGCGGATCAATGTGGGTGGAAAACTTGGGGAATTATATTCCTGACTTGACAATGGGTTCTGTGGCATAATAGCGTCCATAAATGCGAGAGTCCGACTGGCATCGGACTCTCCGCCGGACGCGAAACATTTGCTTCCATGCCCAACACCCCCGATTCTACAACGCATTTCCCGGACACCGTCCACCGCACGGTGCGTCTGCGCCTGTTTCCGGGCGACGCCGCCACCGGCATCCTGCTGACGGCCATCGCCGGCGCCTGCCGCCATGTCTGGAACCACATGCTGGCCGACTGCGAATGGCGGTACGCGCGCTGGAAGGAAATGCACGTGCCCGCTCTCAACTGGCCGGAGG
>JAPPAJ010000361.1 GCA_026705565.1 Caldilineaceae bacterium
CTCTTCAGCAACAAGTCAAGCAGTTTGAAGTCCCTGATGCTGCAGAGCGGCTATCTGACCTACCTTCCCGCGGAGGACACCCGGCCTGCCCGGCTGGGCTGGCCCAACCGGGAAGTGGCATCCGCGATGCTCGCGAATCTGGCTCAGGCCCATGTCGAGGAATCACTTCCCGGTATCGAGCGTTTACGTGCCTGTCTGAAGACAGGGAACTACGACAACCTGCCAACGGCCCTGTTGGACTGCCTGTACGCCTTCCCCTATAACATCATGGAGGATGAGGACTCCTATCATGCCGCGCTCCACGGCCTGTTCTTTGGGATGAACATCCTGCCGTTTTCGGAGCGGCAGGAGCTGGCCGGACGCTTTGACTTGGCAACCTTCTGTGGAGGGCGTGTCTGTATCATCGAACTGAAGTACAACCGCAGCCTGCACGAGGCACAGGAACAGGCGGACCGAAAACAGTACGGACGCAGCTTGTTGGTCGAACTGGACAACATGGCGGACGCAACCTGCATTGCCCTGCACGTGTCCAAGTCCCGGGACGGGGAAATGTGCATTGAAGGAGCCCAGCGGCCCGTGCAGGATGCGCAAGCCCAATGGACCCTCCTGTACTCAGGACAGCATGGATCTCGTCGGAGAAGAACCGAATGAAGCAACCGGCATCCGGTTACCCACGCTGAAGTTCACAGGCAGGCACGAGAAAGGGAGTTGCAGTCCGGCCACGGATTGGTGTCGCAAGGGCCGATGCGGGCAGCTGTTGTACAGGATCATTCACTGAATGGGTATTGGCAGGCGTAGGTTTCGCCACGATTCGGATCCTCTGTCGTAAGCGCTTGGCATGGATTACTTAGCGGTTTCGGCTATGACACAGCTTTTGTTCCTGTACGGTGTCCTTGGCCATGTCCGCGCCCCTGTGCGTCTCGCACATCCCGTGCCAGTGCCAGGAGTTGCGGACCCTGTGCCGAAACCCGACGCGGCACTCCCGCGAACGGGACCGGGTGGAGTGCCTGCTGCCCTTTGACCAGGGCCTGTACCGGCCCTAGCCGCCCCCGGCACGCAGGCGGACGGCCCCCTTCACCTAGCGCGCAGCACACTTCGTCGCCAGCCTGTGCCACGCCCGGCCCGGCGACCGCCCGCGCTTGGTAGTCCTGGACAACGACTCCGCCCACCGCAGCAAGGGGATCAAGGCCACGCAGCCGGAACGGAAGGTGCTGGGCATCCATCTCGGGTATCTGCCGATCTACAGCCCCGGGCTGAATGCCAGCGAACGGGTCTTCAGACGGGTCCAAGCACCAGGCCATGTCCTGCCGCACCTGCACCGCCACCGGTCAGTTGACGGCCGCTGCGGACCACGCCTTCCGGCAGGTCAAAGCACAACCGACACCTCCAAACTTATTGGGACCAGACGCTTGGTCGTTAGTTGTCAACCGCCAGGTTGAGGATCAATTCCGAAATCAACCACGTTCGTGGAATCAGTTGGTCCGTCTCAATGTGTTCGTGGATCGCGTGAGCTCCTGCACCAGGTACACCCAGACCGTCCAGTGTTGGCACGCCCAGGGCACCGGTCAAATTTCCATCACTACCCCCACCGGTACGCCCTCTGGCCAGATCGATACCCAGATGTGAGGCTATCTCCCTGGCCTTGTCGAACACTGGCAGCGTGACTGATTCTTCCAGTGGAGGTCGCCCTCGCTTGCTGCCAACTTGAATGGTGGTACCTTGCAGCTTGGGTGAAAGGTTCTGTATTCGGGTTACTGCGGATGCAAGGTCTTCCCGGGTCCAGGCACGTACATCGACTTGCATGTCTACGTACGGCGCAACCACATTGGAGTTGGTTCCGCCCTGAATTATGCCGGTATTGACGGTCAATCCAGCTTCGAGATTGGTCATCGCCTGAAGGGTCAGGATTTGGTGGGCAGCTTCTTCGATGGCTGAAACCCCCTTCTCGATTTCGAGTCCGGAGTGTGCAGGGATGCCGCCAATGTGAATGTCCATCATCCGACTGCCCTTGCGTGCAGTCTTGATCACGCCCCCAGGTAACGGGGGTTCTGGAACCAGGACGCAGTTTGCTCTCTTTGCCTCGTATTCCAACAATGACATTGAAGTAGTGCTGCCCACCTCCTCGTCCGCGGTTGCCAACAGCACCACATGTCGGTTTGGTTCTATCTTCAGATCCTTGAGGGCTCTAAAGATATGCTCCATCATGGCAATGCTGCTCTTCATGTCAAAGATGGCCGGACCATAGGTCTTGCCATCCTCATCCTGCCGAAATGGCATTTGTTCGAGAGTACCGACAGGCCACACCGTGTCGAAGTGGGTAAGGACCAAAATCGGAGGCAGCTTCGGGGACTTGGCGTGCAACTGTACCCGGACATGGTTGCCGCCGGTGGGAACCTGGATGATCTCGGCCTGATCAGCGATCGGCGCAAACATGGTGCAAAGGTACTCGGCAAACGAGTCCAACCGGCCAACATCCGTACTCGGTGTTTCCTGTTCAACCAGACTTTCGATGGACGAGAGAATCGCGTCTTCCGCCTGAAGAAAATACTGTTGCAGGGCCTCGCTTCGAACCATGGTGTTTATTCCTGAAAACCAACAATGGTGTGATCTTTGGGGCTTATATACGATGGTTGACACCACGCATATCCGGTTCACGGGTCGCGGGAGTCCCTGTGGTCGGCCTTGCG
>JAPPAJ010000198.1 GCA_026705565.1 Caldilineaceae bacterium
GCCGCGGGTCAGCGGCTGGTAGTCCGGTGAGCAGGACGGATGCTGTGAATTCATGGTGACCTGTTCGGCCGGAACCTATATCCGCAGCCTGGCCCGCGACATGGGGCTGGCGCTGGGGGTCGGAGGGACCGTAGTGTCCCTGCGTCGGGTTTCCCTGGGCTCGCTCAGGGTCGCGGATGCGATGCCGCTGGATGAACTGGAAGGGGATGCCCCACTGCCGGAACTTGCCGATGCCGGTGCCGGCCTGGCCTGGCCGCGTCTGGTTTGCGATGTGGACATGGGGCTGAGGTTCGGCCAAGGCAGGGAGGTGGAGGCGCCGGGTGTACCCATCCAACTGCGGGCAGGCGAATTGGCGTTGGCCGTGGACACCGAGCACCGGACGCTTGGCGTGGTGTGGTGCACGCAGGCCGCGGGGGCCCGGCCGATGAGGTTCCGGACGCGCAAATGGCTGGCGGCTGTCTGAATCCCTGCGAACCCATATCCCCGGTCCGATTCATGGCTTTTTCCGGCGTTTCGCATGTGCGGGATGTGCGCTCCCTGTCGCTTGACCGGCCATCCATCGTGGTCATCGGCAAGTTCGACGGAATGCACATCGGTCACTGCGGCATTTTCGCCGAAGGGGTAAGGCGCCGCGCCCGGTTGCAGGAACAACCCGACGTGGCCGACGCCCTGCTGGTGGCCATCACCTTCGACCCCCTGCCCACCGTCTACTTCAACCCGGACGGTGGCCTGAAGATGCTGTCTTCGCCCGAGGAACGGGTCCTGCTGGCTCGTCAGCAGGGAGCGGATCACTGCGTGGTGCAAACATTCGACCGGCATACCGCGGAGCTGTCCGCGGAGGGGTTCGTGGACCTGTTGGTCCGGCACCTGCGAATGGCGGAGTTGGTCATCGGAGAGGATTTCGCGTTGGGAAAGAACCGCACAGGCACTCCCCGTACATTGCGCAAACTGGGGCGCACACTGGGGTTCGAGGTCACGACCGTCCCGGACGTGCGGCGCGACGGGGCCGTGGTGCGCAGCGGCACCATCAGGGATCTGCTGCAGCGCGGCGACGTGGAGCGAACCGCGCAGCACTTGGGGCGCAGCCCCTTCGTGGCCGGCATCGTGGTCGAGGGGGTGAAGCTGGCGCGCAGGCTGGGCTTTCCCACTGCCAACCTGCAACCGATTCCCGATCGCCTGTATCCCAAGACCGGTGTTTACGCCACGCGCAGCTGGGTGCCCCACCCGGTGCGCGCGTATCCCAGCGTGACCAACATTGGGTACCGGCCCACCTTTGACGGGACCGAGTTCAGGGTTGAATCGCACTTGCTGGACTTCCCGCCGGCAGGCGAGGACGGCAACCTCTATGAGCAGCGGATTGCAGTGGAGTTCGTGTCCCGGCTGCGGGACGAAACCCGTTTCTCCGATGTTGAGGAGTTGTGCCGTCAGGTTCAGATCGACATCGGCGCGGCGCGCGCACGCCTGGTGGGCACTGCACCCGCCCCGGAGCAGGCCGCGTTGCTGCGGGACTTGATTCGGTACCTGAACCGCTGAGTTCAGGGGGTGGCCTCAGGCATCCTGCGTCCAGATTTGGCTTTCGTTGCCGTTTTTCGCCACGCGTATCACGTGGTCCACCCGGGCTTCGAACGTATCGTCGTGGCTGATGACAATCAGCTGGGGTACTTGTCGGGTGGTGTTCAGGCGCGCCGCCAGTTCCGCCCGGCGGTCCTCGTCGAGGTTGGCGGTGGGTTCGTCGAAGAAGGCGAAACCGACCGTGCTTAGTTCCTGCAGCATGGCCAGATTGACGGCCAGGGCGGCTGTCATCTGCTCGCCGCCCGACAACTGACTGAAGGCGCGCTCGCGCCCCAGCACCTTGAGGGTGATGTCGAAGGTCTCGCCCCAGGCCAGTTCGGCGGTTGCGGAGTTGGTGAGTTCCTGGTGGATGGCGTTTGCCCCTTGGCTGATGCGCCGGTTCAATATCCGGGTCATCAGGGGTTGCATGTCCCGAATGGCATGGCGCATGGCCTCCAGGTCGGATTCGCGTTGTTCCCAGGCGACATGCTCGGTCCGTTTGGCGATCAGCCGGTCATCGAGGGCCTTCAATTCCTCCAGGTGCGCGTCCAGCGCGCCCAGTCGTTGGTGGGTTCCCTCCAGACGTGTCCGACGATCCCGGGCATCCAGTTCCTGCTGTCGCACCTCTGCCTGGTGCGCAACATGGGCGCATTCATCGTAGGCAACCGTACAATTGCCGAGCTCGGCGGCTACCGCCGCGAGACGGGCTTCCTGTGCCTCCGTCTGTGCCTTCAGTTCACGGTGCCGTGTCTCGCGTTCCGGCTTTTGTGCCGCGGCCCTCTCATTCTTCAGAACGTCTTCATAGGCCTGGCGGGTTGTGTCCAGGGTCGCGGTCAGGGAAGCTTCCCTTTCCTCAAGGTCCGACAAAGGGGCCAATTCCGTTTCCAGAGACTGCAATTCGGCATCCAGTGAGGCGATATTCGCCTTCAGCTTGGTGGTTTCGGCTTCGATTTCGCTGCGTGCATCGATCTGCCTCTGGTTGTCCCGGTAGGCAGCCCAATCATCTTCAAGGTTGGCCAGCTCCGCCTGGATCGCCTGAAGCTGTTGCTCCTGTTCCTCGCGCTCCGTCAACTGCGCCTCAACCCGGTGAAGTTCGCGTCGGGCCATCTTCAGGTCCGACTGCGCCTGCAACAGCGCCGTCTCGTCCGGCATCCCGGCGATGGTGGATTGGAGGCGATCAAGTTCCGTTTCGACCCGCCGCGCATCCTGCCGGTTGTCCGCCAGTTCCCGGGCCAGACGGGACACCTGGTCTTGCAGATCCTGCTCCTCCGCCTCGGCTTCGGCCACCAGGCCCAGCCAAAGTGCTTCCTCGATCGGCTGGTTGCAGACGGGACACAGGTGGACCGGTTCCATCGCCTGGTCGTCAGGTGCCTTCAGCATGGAGAGTTGCTGGTGGATTTGTGCAAGGCGATGGTCGGCAAGCTCCGACTGCTGTTGCAGGCGGCGGCTCCGTTCCGCCAACCCGTCCCGTGTTTCCGCCAGTGTCTGCACTTCGGCCAGTGCCTGCCGCCTCGCATCCAGGACCGGCGTCAGTTCCTCGACATGGGACTGCCTGCGGTCCACTTCGTCTTGTGCCAGGGAAGCGGCCTGTCGCAGGTCGGCCGTCGATCCGACCCGGTGTTCCAGGGCAATGCGTTCCCGGTCCAGGGTTTCGTATTGCCGGGCCGCGTCGGCCAGCAGGGATTGCCGGCTCGACAATTCGTCGAGGTGCCGGAGTTGGCTGCACGTCCGTGCCAGTTGATCCCGGCAGGCGCCGCACCGTTCGTCCAGGAGATCCTTTCGCCGCGAGAGATCCCTCATGGTCCTCAGGTCGTGTGTCAGCCGGTCAAGCTTCTCCTGGGTCTCCAGGTATCGGTCGTGTCCGCCTCGATTGGCTTCGACAATCTGCAGGGCGTCGGTGCTGTGTCGAAGTTCCTCGCCGGCAGTCTCCAGCTGTTGGCGAATTACCGTCAGTTCGTGTTGGGCCCGCCCATGCCGGTCCTTGGCCTCCTCCAGCTCGCGCTTCGCCAGTTCGAATTCCTTGGAGAGCTTGGCCAGCGTCTGCAGGCGCTGCCGGATTATCTCCGCTTCCTCCGCGAGGTTGGCCAGGGTCCGGGAGAGTGCCCGCTGTTCCAGTTCCAGGGCTTCCCGGTTCTCAAGCCGCACCTCCCACCGGGCGATCTCGGTGGCAAGTTCGTTGATTCTGTTCCTGATCACCCCTTTGGGACCGTTTGCCTGTCCCAGGCGCGTGAACGCCTCCTTGTATTTCTCCACTTCCAGGAGGGGACTGAAATGGGCTTGGCGGGGGGCCCTGGTCAACCTGAAGGGACGCGCGAACTCCCCCTGTTGAATCCCGATGATGCCCGTGTACAGCAGTTCCAAATCGATCCGGGTATGGCACAGGTCCTGCACGAAGAACCGCACGTCCTGGCTTCCCCGGCACACTTCAACCTCGCGCGCCAGATCAAACACGAACCAGTCCGCGGAACCGGACTTCCTGAGCTCCCGCACGATCTCGTAGGACGAGCCCTCCCCGTCCTCCGCCAAACCCACGGCAATCGATCCGGACGAACTGCCTTCCCTCACAAAGTCCGGCTTGCGACCCTCGAGGGAATCGAACAGGGCATAGCCGATGGCCTGCAGGATCGTCGACTTGCCGGCTCCGTTGCGGCCGACGATGGCGTTGACCCCTTCCCTGAATTGGATGTCGGCGGCTCGGTAGGAGCGTATGTTCTCCAGCTTCAGATGGATCAGCCTGACCATGTTCAGCCTGTCATCGCGGCACGGCTTTGGCCCAGAATGTCGCAGATGTCGTCGGCCGTTCCCTTGTCGAGACCGGCATCCAAGACTTCAAGGGTTGCATTCGTCCAGTGGGTCAAGTCCTGGCCAAAGTCGGGATGGGATTCAAGCAGACCTTCCAGTACTTGCTCCTCAAGGTCGCGCCGGCTCATGTTCTCGACTTCGTCGAATGCAGCGGTTCCGGGCGGAAGGGCGCGATTCGAGACGCGGCACAGGATTGGATCCAGGACCCCGCGCCCCAGTTCCTCAATGCGGTGGGTGTCCACCAACCCCGGTTCGAACCGGCTGGCGCCAACCAACGCGATGCTCAGGATCGGCTGCCTGGCGTCATCTTCGGGATCGCTCCTGTCCCGTTCCCCGATCAGGAATTCCTCGATCTCGTTGTAGAGCTCCTCCGGCCCATGGGTTCGGGCAAGGCTGAAGGTCTTGTGCACAAAGGGCCGCCTGGGACATTCCAGGTGGTCAACCCGGTGCTTGGGTTCGGCATCCGTGTCGACGGTCACCAAATAGATCCCGCCGGCCTCCTCGTGTGCCAGGTCCTGGCTGGTTAACTCCAGGCTGCCGGGGTTGAACAGCCAGTTGTCTTCACTGAACTTCATGTGGTAGTGCCCCAGGGCCACGTAGTCAATCCTTGGCCGCAGGCCCCGCAGGCCGCTCAAGCTGACGTTGCTTGATGTCCGCTCCCGCGTGCGCCCGTCAACGCCGGCGTGCGACATCAGAATCGTGTAGTCGGGTCCGTCGGCAGGTTGTTCGGCAATGAATCTCTCGAACCGTTCCAGCACCGTCCGCGTGGCTGCGCCGTTGAACCCGATGCCGTAGACTCGCACGTCCGGGATGGGTTCGGCGCAATGGCCGATGTGCTGTCCGTCGCAGGCCAGCAAAGGTGCCACACCGGCATCAAGCGGGGTGGCATGCAGCACATCCAGCAGATAGACCAAGCGATTGGTTTCCGCCAAGGCGTTCACCCAGCCAAAGCGGGTCCGGTAGGCCCGGTACCGCGGCAGGTCGTGGTTGCCTTCGATCACCAGGCAAGGGATTCCGGCCTCCTGCAGAACCTCAAGGCGGGCAACCGCGTTGTTGAACGTGATCGCCTGGAGGTTGGAACCGGACTGGAACAGATCCCCGGCCAAAAGCACGAAGTCCACCTGCTTGGCAACGGCCTGGTCGATGGCCCAGCGGAAGGCGTCGTCGAAATCCCACTCCCGCGCCGCGTGGCCGTACTGCCGGAAACCCAGATGGGCATCCGCCATGTGCATGAACTTGAATTTCACGGCCGGAGGCGAAATCTTCGATGCGCGGCCGGTTCACGTCGCTCCGGCGTCAGTTCGCAACGCATGGTGTCCAGGGAAGGCTTGACCCGCAGGCCCATGGCCGTCAGGCCTTCGATTGCCTGGTGGTGGTCGGCGTCCACCTGCACGTGGATCCGGCAGTGGTCCTGTGCAGCCATCAGCCCGGCCAGGGTGTCGAGCATGTCGTCCTCGTACTGGCCGTACTGCTGTGGCCTGGTCCACCAGGAAACCTTGTGCACGCGTTTCCAGTGGGCGGACCGCAGGACGATGGCCGTGGCCAGTCGTTCGGTTCCCAGGCGAATGCCGAACCGCGTGACGGACGAAACTCCCAGCGTTTCCCCCAGCCATTCGCCTGTCCGGCGCGGCCAGTCATGGACAAAGTCGCCCGGTCGGATGGGATGCCACCATTGCATGTGGCCGCCCACCTGAACTTTCGCCAAGTCGAGCATCTGCTGCCATTCCTCACCGGGCAAAGCGGAGATGGGAGCCGGATTTCCCGGTCGCGGGCCGATTTGCAATGGGCGCCTGCCTTCCAGGTCCGCCATGCCGCCCAGACGCTTGAACCCCTGCTTGGCGTACAGGTTGCGTGCTGGAAGATTGTCCGTCCGCACCTGCAACACGGCATGCTTGGCGCCCAGGGTGCGCAGATTGTCCGTGGCGGTTTGCACCAGCCTGCTGCCAATCCCCTGTCGCTTGTGCGACGCGGCGACTGCCACATTGGCCAATTGCCAGCGGTGCCCGAAGGAGTCCAGTTTTTGCATGGACACGTTCCCGACAACCCGGCCGCGGTCAACATAGACAAACCCGTCGAACATCCGCATGAAGCTGAAGAGGTTCGCGGGTTCCGAACGCAGAAAGCCGTGCAGCCGGCTGTACAGTCCCGCGTTGTGCAACGGCCTTGAGCCGGTCTCCCTCAGTTCCTGCGCGAACGCTTCCCGGACCAGTTCGGTGACTTGGGGCAGGTCCCGGCCGACGTCGAACGGCCGAATGCCGGTTGCCATGTCGGCCCGGCCGGCGTTGAGATGGGTTGACGTCATGGCGGACCCGGATCCTTCCGGTGGGGCAGGTTACGCTGCGACCCGCACCATCGCCGGTCGCAGCACTTTGTCGCGGATGCGGTACCCGGTCCGCATGACTTCAATGATCTCTCCCGACTCGTGGTCTTCGCTGGGAATCTGTTGCATCGCCTCGTGCAGGTTGGGATCAAACTGCCCGGAGGGTTCCATCGGCTCGATGCCGGCGTTCGCCAAAACCCCCTGGATCTTCCCGTGTATGTGCTGAACCCCCTGCATGAAGGACTCGCCGTGCTCGCGCACTTCGGCCGGTACGTTGCCCAGGGCCAGTTCGAGGTCGTCGAGGACAGGCAGAAATTTCTCGGCCAGGGATTGCGATGCGTTGTCGATGCGCTCCTGCGCCGTGCGGTCCAGCCGCTTGCGTGCATTTTGGAATTCCGCCGCCATGCGCTGAATCTCGCGTTGGCCGGCCTCGACCTTGGTGTCGAGGGCTTCCGTTTCCTCTTCCAGTTGGGCAATGCGATGGTTGCGGCTGTCCAGTTCGGTTTCCAGATCCTCCCGGGTCCAGTCCGCCCATTGGCTTGCCTCCGCCGCCGGCAACTCCGGTTCCCCTGCCTGGGTGTCCGAAGGAGCGGCGACGGCCGCGTCGGGCCGGCCTGGTTCGTCCGTGAGCTCGTGTTCTGAAGTGGTCTTGGTTGTATCCGACATCGGTTCCTTGCCATTGGCGACAATCGTCGAAGCAGCATTACGGTCCACAGGAGGCGGGTTCAGGGAGCAATGACCTCGGGCAGGAGGTCGTCGCTCCTGGTTTCCCGCACGCGGGCACTCATGAGCGCCGCCATGAAGCGCACCGTGCCCATATTGTAGCGATAGGCCATGCGGACGGGGCCGACCACGCCCACGATGCCGATGGCCTGGTTGGGGATTCCGTACGCGGACAGCACCAGGCTGATGTCGGCCAGGTCGGACCATTCCTTGCGGTCGCCGCCGGCGATCAGGACGTGGACATCATCGGGTCGCGGGACGAGCATCAGGATTTCCTCGATGCGCGGGCCCGAATCAAAGATGTCAACCACCTTGCGCACCCTGCGGCTTTCGGCGAATTCGGGGGCGTCCAGGATGTGGCCAAGGCCCTGCTGAACGATGGAAGCGGAACCCTCTCCCTCCGTGACCGGCATCAGGTCGCTGACCAGTTGGCAGAACTCCTTGGCGGCCGAGGACGCCTCCGGGGACTTCTCCTGAATCTGCACTCGATTCAGACCCGGCAGCAAGTGGTTCAGCTCCGCGCTGATCACGGTGAGATCGGCCTGTGCCATCTTGTCGGGGATGTCCAGCATGCGCTGGCACACATGGCCGTCCTCCAGGACCACGATCATCAGGACCCGATTGTCCTGAACCGAAATCAACTCCACATGGCGAAGCCGGTGGTTGACATAACGCAGGTCGGTCGCCAGCGCCAAGCTGTTGGCCTCCACCGACAGGAGGCGGGTTGCCTCCAGCAGCCAACTGGGTGAATTCGAATCGATGGCCTCGAATCTGCGTCGCAGTTGGTTGCGGTGTTCCTTGGGCAGCCGGTGGTTGCCGATGAGGTGCAGCACGTAAATGCGGTAGCCCAACAGCGACGGAACCCGGCCGGCACTCGCGTGCGGTTTGGTGAGCAGCCCCAGAGCTTCAAGCTGCGCAAGATCGTTGCGGATGGTGGCGGAACTGACACCCAGATCCCGCTCCTTGGCAATTCGTCTGCTGCCAACCGGCTGGGCATGGGCCACGAACTCCTCGACCACAATGCGCAACACTTGGCGTTGCCGGATTGTCAACGCGTCGAATGTCTGCTCGTGTTCAATCGCGGTCCCTGTGTGCGAAACCAATGACGTGTCCATGGCAAGGGGCGGTAACTTGGAAAACGATGAAGGTGGGGAATCGTAGCAAAGGGTTGTCGGGCACGCAGTCCGGGCCGTTGTCCCGGGCCCTGTTTCGGGTTGGGGGAAGGGGACTTCCCGCATGGCTTTCGGCGTCCCCGGGCCGTGCGCGTTGAATTCTTGTGTCCTGCGAGAGCCGGGTTCTGCGTCTGGCGTCGGCGGGGCAAGGCACCGACCGGGACCGGTCCGCGTCAGTAGGCGTCCGGATGGGTCCTGAAGAGGATCTTCCAGGCGGTGACGGCCATGATCTTGAAGTCAAGGCCGATGGACCAGTTTTCGATGTACCAAAGGTCGTACTTGATGCGTTCCTCGATGGAACAGTCGCCGCGCAATCCGTTGATTTGAGCCCAGCCGGTGATGCCGCCCTTCTCCTTGTGGCGCTCCATGTAATTGGGCACGACCCGGCGGAATTCCTCAACATAGACCGGCCGCTCCGGACGCGGGCCGACCACACTCATCTCGTTCATCAGGACATTGATGAAATTGGGAAACTCGTCGAGGCTCTTGGAGCGGAGGAACCGGCCGATGCGGGTGCGTCGGGGATCGTCCGGTGTCGTCCAGCCGGGACCTTCGTTTTCCGCGTCCACGCGCATGGACCTGAACTTGAGCATGTCGAAGGGAACGGCATCCAGGCCCATGCGAACTTGGGTGTGGAAAACCGGGCCCGCGCTCTCCAGCCTGATGAGCAGTGATGCCAGCAGGAAGAAGGGGCTTAGAAAGACGAGTGCCGACACGCTGACTACGATGTCGATGGCCCGTTTGACCACCACTTTCCAGCCCTGCAGCGCCACATCCCGCATGGTCAACAGCGGCAGGCCGGACAGATCCCCGATGCTGACCTCCTGCGCCATGATCTGGAACAGGTCGGGAAAGACACGGATCCCAACCTTCTCTTCCTGGCAAATGCTTATGAGGCGGACAATCTCTTCCTGGGACGCCTCCGGCATGCCGATGATGACTTCGTCGATGTCGTGCGCGGCCACCACCTCCGGGATTTCGTCCACCGTACCCAGAACCGGCACTCCATCCAGCCGGGAGGTGCCGTTGTCGGAGGGAATGGCTCCGGCCACCACGAAACCCAGCTTGGGTGTGCTGTGTACTTTCTGCAGGATGATGGCGGCGGTTTGACCACTGCCGACAAGCAGTACCCGTTGGGCTCCGATCCCCTTGCTCTGAGCCGACCACTGAAACTGGGTGTGGATGATGCGGCCCACGCTGACCAGGAGGGATGTGATGGCCCAGATGAACAGGACGTGCCGGCGATAGACCTCGAAGTCCACCAGCAACATGGTCAGCACGGCCAGCAGCAGCAGTACCAGGAGCCCGTTCATGAACAGGATCTTGATGGTTTCGTCCAGATGGAGAATGGGCCTGCGCCGCTGGTACATCCTGCTCCACACAAAGGCCGCCAACAAGAGTATGGTGTGGACCACCGGCAGCACCAGCCACTCGTTGAAGGGACCCAGCACCACTTGCGGACCTTGGCGCGTTGCCAGATACGCGAGCCAATGGCCAATCCACAGGCAACCCGCATCGATGGCGACCAGGGTTGCCAGAAACAGAAGCTGGACCTGCGTCAGCAAGCCCGGGTGGGCGCGGCGCGGCCTTGGCTGGATGGCAGGACCGCGAGCAAATCCGGGGGTCGTACTGGAGGTCATGGTAGAAACTGCATGCCGACAGGTGCTCCCGCGCGGATCGGGGGACGGCCGAGGGCAAGGAGGCGCGGCTGTTCCCGCCGGTGTTCCATGGGAGTGTTATAGTGTACGCGCGATGTCCGTCCTCTTTGTGAGCTTGTCCGGATTTCGCATTGGACAGCACAGTGCCATTGTCATTTGCCACAACCCGCGGGGCCGCCTCTGGCGGCCCTTTTTATGCGGAACCCGGTTGGGACGACTTTGTTGAGTCGCACCCGTTGGGGCATGTGCTGCAACTTGAGGGCTGGGCCAGACTCAAGCAGCACTCAGGCTGGCATGTGCACCAGGCGGTTCTGGCCGGTTCGGAAAGGGCGTTCCAGGCAGGCGCCCTGATGCTGCAGCAGCGCAGGCTGGGCCTGTCGCTCGGGTACGTGCCCGGTGGCCCGGTGGTGGATTGGAACTGCCCTGCGGACGTGGACGGCATGCGCACCGAACTCCTGCAGTGTGCGCGCACGCACGGAGTGCATGTAGTCAAAATCGAACCTGAACTCCCGGATTTGCCGGTACATCGGAGGCAACTGACCCGACTGGGCTTTAGGCCGAGCAGGCAGACGGTCCAGCCGCGCAGCACGATTAAGGTGGCTCTTGCGGGTTCCGATGCCGACCTGCTCGGACGCATGAAGAGCAAATGGCGCTACAACGTACGCCGGGCCCAACGTGCGGGCACCCAAGTCCGGGTGGGTGGTGCAGCGGATCACGAACGGTTGCACGCCCTGATGCAGGCGACCGGTCGCAGACAGGGTTTCACGCCCCGCGCTCCGGCCTACTTCGAGGCGGCGTTGGAACTGCTGCCGAATCACCTGCAGTTGTTGCTGGCCGACGTGCAAGGCGAGACCGTGGCCGCTGTCGTCCTGGCACTGTGTGGTGGCTCCGCTTGGTATCTATGGGGAGCCAGCAGCACCCGGCATCGCCATGCAATGCCCAACTACGCCTTGCACTTCGCCGCCATGCAGCGCGCGCGCGCGGCCGGGGCCGGAACCTACGACTTGGGGGGCATCCCGGATCCGCTCGGCGCCGTGGCCGCCACCATGCGGGAGGCGCGCAGCCAAGGGGACTGGCCGGACTCGCTGCCGGTGGATTTGGCCCGGTTGCCACAACGGGACCTGTGGACCGTGTACCGGTTGAAGCAGGGATTTGGCGGTCGCATTGAACGGCGCGTGGGGGCCTGGGACCTTCCCGTTGACGAACTGGCTTGGCGCGGCTATGCGATCGGCGTGAACCTGCAGGACCAAGTTCAATCCGCGTTGTCCGAGGCTCGGCGGCTCCTGCGCTCAAACCTGGAGACAGGTGGGCCTCGCGGAACCCAGTCCCCGGGTTTGTGCTCTGATGTGGCGGACCCCGTTGTCTGGAACCAGTCGATCGTTGGCTGCCGCCTGCCCGGCTGGCAGCAGTCCTGGCAGTCCGGCGAGGCGGCTCGGCAAGCCGGGTGGTCGGTGCGCCGCTGGATGCTCAGTTTGGGAAGAGGCCACCCCGACCATGCTGTGCAGGTCTTGTTGCACAGGCTTGGCCCCTCGTTTCCGGTTTCGGTGGCCGAGGTCCGCGACGGGCCGTGCCTGGACTGGAGCGGGTTGGCGGAGACGGCAGGCGTGCTGGAGCATTTGGAGCACCTTCTGGCCGGGGAAGATTGTGTCGGAATTCGCATCAGTCCCCTGTTCCCGACGAACTCGGCGGTGGGCATGTCTGCCTTGTCCTGCCTTGAAGCAAACGGGTGGCGGTCAGTTGCCCATGGACGGCAGGGGGGGGCGCATTGGATGTCTCCCCTGGGGAAGGACAATGGGCTGCTGTCGAATGCCGAGCCCTGGACTCTGGCACCGGCCGCGGATGCGGCGGTCCGGACTGGCCTTGCCGTGGTCGCCAGCGGCCGCGTGCACGACCGACATGCACAGTTCCTCAGGGATTCCGTGCGGGGGCCGGGCGACCGCGCCGGGTCCGAGGCAGTCCTGGACGTGCTGACAAGGATGGACAATCCACGGTCCGAGCCCGATTGCGACCATCCCGAGGCACGGCTGTTTGTTGTTGAGAACCGGTGCCACAATCCCGTCATGGCCGTTGTCGCCGTACGGTTGGGATGCAGGGCCTCCGTTCAACGGGTCGTCCACGCAGGGCAAGGGGCGAACGCCGAGCCGTGCCTGTTGGCGGGTCGGTCAATTCTGGCATGGGCCCGGAGTCGGGACTGTGTCGAGGTCGACTGGGGGCCAACCCTGTTGAATGCGGGCGGCGCAGAGGCGATAGCGGACGCGCTGGGGGCGGCTTGGCTCCCGATGGCCGGAACCTGGCAGAAGTGGCTGTGGAAGGGGGAGTGGACCAATCGGGTGCCGCAGCCGATCGTCGAGCGCATCTGGCCCGCCCTGTAGCCCGGATTGGTCAAACGTTGGTTTCGTCGAGGACCGTGCCGTCGGGTATCAGCATCGGACTGGACTTCGGATTGCGAATCCGCACATTTCCTGCGATCACCACATCCCTGCCAAAACGGACGTCGCCTTCCACTTCCAGCGACAGGCAGCGTACGAGGGAAGGCGCTCCGAACGGGAATCGTGCCTCCAGGTCCCGGTAGTGGCCGTAATACCTTGGATCCAGGCGAAGCGCGGGCGATCTGCGGGGCTGTGGATTGATGCGCTTGGGATTCATCACGAGCCGATGGCTGCGGGCGGTCCGGTACACGTCCGACTGCACAATCAGCAAATCCTCGCAGCGCTTGACCGGCAGGAACCGAATCCGGGGCACGCGCAGGGCGGCTGCGCCAGGTACGACCGAAATGGATGATCCGGCGGCACTCTCCATTTGAATGACTTCGGGCGTGGAGATATCCATCGGGTCCACGGGTTTGCGGTTGAAAATGGGCGGCAGGGGCAGAAAGCCGCAGTGGCTGCGCAGTGTCTCCTTGATTGAAGGCAGGTGGGCCCAAAGGTTGTTGGTGTTGAAGAACTGGTAGCGCCGGATGTCCTGAAACCCGTCGAGTTCGGCCTCGGGACATTGCGCGAATTCGCGCAGGAGAAGACCGCCGGCGGGGTTTTGGGCCAGGTGTCCGCCCTTGCGATCGGACGGTGTCCGGTTGGCCACCTCCATCAGCAGGGGAACGCGGTTTTCCACCATGTAGCCGAGGATTTTGATGTCCAGGGTGGCTCCCAGATTGTCCGCATTGCTCAGGAACACATAGCGATACCCCGCCGCGAGCAGTTCGTCCAGCAGTCCCGTGGTATCGAGGGAAGCAAAGACGTCCCCGTGGCCTGGGGGACACCACTCCCGCTCGGGGTTGGCCGGCCAGGCTGCCGGCTCCAACGTGGCGGGATTGATTTTGGGGAACCGGTGCTGCACGAAATCCGGCGCGATGCCGTTGCGCAGTTCGGGGTAGGCCGCCAGCGCCTCCAGTGTGGCATCCCGCGTGTGGAAGCTGTTCATGAACATCAGGGGCACATGGCGGTCCAGCTGTTGCTGAAGGTAGCCCACCTGCCTGGCAATGTAGTCCAGAAACGTCAGTCCGTCCCGCACCGGCAACAGGCATCTGGGCAGATCCAGGCCCATGCTGGTACCCAGACCGCCGTTGAACTTCACAATCAGGGCCTGATCCACATACTCGTAGCCGGACAGTTCGTAGCCGTCCAGCTCCTCGTAGTCCGTCAGACGTTCAACAGGGAGGGCCTCCGCAGCCGTCAGCAGCCCCGTAGCGCCTTTTTCCAGCAGCCGGTGGAAGTGGAGGAAGGATGCAATGGCCGGGGGGGGCTGGCCATCCGTCCGCATGTGCTGAACGCCGGTGGATGCGGCGTGTCCGCCAATCTGGATTCGAGAGTGCATCGAAGGGCTGTGAAGAAGAATCCCGTACCGTGAAGCCCGCGGTTACGGCGGGTTCGCCGAACTGTTCATTCAAGACAACATCTATTACCAGCCTATCGCACATCCGTCCTTGCGGGGGTCGGATCCGCCGGTGAGGACTCCGGTCTCCGGGTTGCGGGCAATGATCTGGCCCCCCCCGAAACCGCCGCGGTCCAGTCCCTGCCGGACCTCGATCCGATGGCCCCGGTCCTGCAGCGAACGCATGACTTCCGGTGCAAAGCCCGGTTCCAGAAGCACGCGTCCACCCGGCCGGTGCGCACCCACGCTGTTGGGCTGAGCGGAGGACGGACCGGCCAACTGCCAGCGTGGCGCATCCAGGGCTCGTTGCGGAGGCAGACCTTCGTCGTACATGCGGACCATCATCTGGAAGTGCCCCTGCGGCTGCATATAGCCGCCCATCACACCCATGCAGGCCAACAACTCCGAGTTGGCCGTCACCATGCCGGGGATGATCGTGTGGTACGGGCGGCGTCCGCCGCGGAGCACGTTGGGATGGTCCGGGTCCAGGACGAAACCGGCTCCCCGGTTCTGAAGGCTGACACCGGTGTCCGGGACCACCAGGCCGGTGCCGGTGCCTTGGTACAGGCTGTTGATGAAGCTGCAGCCGTTGCCGTGTTCGTCGGCAGTGCAAAGGTAGACGGTGTCGGTACCGGCCGGCGGCAGGCCGTGCGGCACGTCCTGCGCGGCCTGTCCCATGCGGATGCGGTCGCGCCGCGGAGCAAGCCACTCCTCGGTCAGCATGTGCTCCGGGGACACCACGGCGGATGCCGGATCGGTAATGTAGCGCAGCGCGTCCGTGAAGCCCAGGCGCATGCATTCAATCATCACGTGTACCCGATCGGCCTCGTCGAGTTCGGCCAGTTGGAACGGTTTCGCCAGGGCGAGGGCCAGCAGTGCGGCCAGCCCTTGGCCGTTCGGGGGACACTCGTGCAGCCTGCGCCCGTGGTAGTCGAAGGCTAGGGGGACAACCCAGTCCGAGCGGTGGCCGGCGAGGTCTTCCCGGTCAAGCCACCCTCCATAGCGCTGTACATGGGCAGCCAGTTTGTCGGCAAAATCACCGCGGTAGATGTACTCGGACCCTGCGGCCGCAATGCCCCGCAGGGTCTCGGCTAGTTCGGGCATGCGGATAATCTCGCCCGGCTGTGGCGCCCGGCCGCCCATCAGAAGTTCGTTGCCGCTGGGCTGCGGCGGTCCCGACGACAGGTCCGGGGTATCCCAATCCGGGCTGCGCAGGAGCTTCGACACCTGGCGCTGCCAACCCAGGGCAATCCATTCGGAGACGGGGTAGCCATCGGATGCGTATTCGATGGCCGGGGCCAGAACGTCGGCCAGGGTCATGGTTCCGTGTCGGGCCAGGAGGTCTTCCCATCCGGCCGCGGTGCCGGGCACACTGACGGCATGGCCGGTAAAGGAAGGCATCGTGGCGTAGCCCGTGGCGACGAGCTCCCGGGGATTGGCATGCCGGGATGTGCGGCCCGAGCCGTTCAGGGCCGCAACCCGTCGGGTCGCCGCGTCATAAAACAGCGCGAAGCAGTCCCCGCCAATGCCCGTCGAGATGGGTTCCACCACGTTCAGGACGGCGGCCGTGGCCACCGCGGCATCCGCGGCATTGCCTCCCGCCATGAGGATGCGCAAACCGGCCTGTGCGGCCAGGGGCTGACTGGTGGCCACCATACCGCGTCGGGACCGGACATCGCTGCGTCGGGAAACGAAATCCTGTTTCAGGGTCATGGTTGCCTGCCTGTGCGGTTGCGCATGATTGGACTGCCGGGCCTGGACGGTGTGGCTTGGCACGGGCGTCGCGGACGTATTGGGTCAGCCGGGGATGCCCAACCCGTCTTCCTCGACCCAGACATCGGGAGCCGTGTCGACGCCGTGCCTGTCGAACACGGCCTGGATGCGTGTCCTGATGTCTGCATCCATCTCCCAGTCCAGCCCCTCAAGGTTGGCCCTGACTTCGCCGGGGTTTCGAAAGCCCACCAGGGCGGTGCTCACCAGCTTGTTGGAGAGCACCCAGCGCAGGGCCAGTTGGGCCGAGGTGCGCCCCAGGCCGGCGGCAATGGTTTTCAAATCCTCCACGACGTCCACATTGCGGGCCAACACGTCGGGACTGAGCAAGGACAGGTTGAACGCCTTGCCCCTGGCGCGCCAGTCGTTGTCGGGGAATACGGTGTCCCGGTTGTAGGCCCCCGCCAGCAAGCCGTGTGCCAGCGAACCGTAAGTCATCAGGCCGCAGTCCAGTTCGGCAACGGTCGGGAAGACAAACCGTTCCAGGCGCCGATCGAACAGGTGATACCCGTACTGCACCACATCGACGCTGCCCCCCTTGCATGCCTGGCGGATCTGCTCCGGCCGGAAGTTGCTGACCCCGACGAACCTGGCCTTGCCCTGGGAGCGAATGTCCTCCATCTTGGCCATGGCGTCCTCGAACGAGAAGTCCCGGTCGGGCCAATGAATGAGGTAGACATCCACATAGTCCATGTTCAGTGCCTTGAGGCTGCGTTCGATGGCTGCCTGCGCCGTCTCCGGACGGGAGTCCCGGTGGTGGATGTCGTCTTGGGGATAGATGCCGAATTTGGTGACGACCACGGCCTGATCGCGCCTGCCGGCGAGCGCTTTGCCCAACAAGGTCTCGGAGCGGCCGAATCCGTAGGCTTCGGCAGTGTCATAGAGGTTGATGCCCATCTCCAGGGCCAAGTGAACCGCGTCGATGATTTCCTGGTCGTCGAACTCGCCGTATTCGCCGCTCGACTCCCAGCATCCGAAACCAATCGCCGACACCTGCAGTTCGGTCTTGCCGAATCGTCTCATTTCCATGGTTTGCTCCCGGCAACCTTGGGTGGAAAGGGGATGGCGAATGGTAGCACCCGACCGGACCAACCGCATGGCCGCGCCCCAGCAGTGGACCGGGACCGCAGGCAGCCCTCTTTGCCTGCGGTGTTCGGTGGGCCGGGCCAAGGATGCCGGGTTACAATCCGGCCATGTCCCTCATTGTTGAATACATTGCCGGTCTGGCTCCCTGGATTTACGCCCTTTGCGGCCTGAGCGCACTGGTCTATCTGTACCGCGTGCGGAGTATCCGGACCGAAAGGCTGCAGGCGATTTTCGCGCTGGAACACGAGCGGGCGGCCCGGGCCACTGCCGGGGTCGTGACCAGCGTGATCGGGCTCTTGGTGGTTATGGGCCTGACCTACTTCATCAGCAACGTGGACCAGGCCATGGCAGAGGAAACGGGTGCGGAAACCCTTGTGGAAGCGCGCACCGAGTCGGGATCGGCACCGGGCCTCGGTGCCGATCCCGGTCTCAATCCGGTCGACGAAACAACGGCTGCCGGACAGGTTGCCACCCCGCCGGAGGATCTGCGCAACGTGCCCATTTGCGAGGATGAGAGTGCCTCGCTGTCTTCACCGGCGGTAGCCGACGAATTGGCCGGGAGAGTGGCTGTCCAAGGCACCGCGGTCCATGACGATCTGGCCTCGTACGTCATCGACATCGCACCCGGGTCGGATCCTGCGGACCAGGACTTCACCTTGCTGGGCAGGGCCTACAACACGGTGCGGACAGGCCTGCTGTGGGAGTTCGACGCGTCGGCCATCGGCCTGAGCGGACCGTACACGCTTCGCCTCAGCGTGCTGGACGCCGACGATGCTCCGCTGGCCACCTGCTCGGTGGCCGTGCGCATCGTCAACTAGCCGGCAGTCCCAGGCCGTGTGGCTCCCACCGTGGGTCAGTCCGCCGCCACGAGTTCGGTGTCCGGCAGGAATTCCGCCCAGGCAAACCAGAAGTGGTCGAAGGCGACCTGGGGCTCCAGGGCCGATCCCTGCAATTCCCCGGCCGTTGCCTCGCCCCTAATGTTCCAGGTGCTTCCGGTCTGTGCATCCCGGACGGTACCGTCGTCGGCGACATCGAACTCAAGGTGCCGGCCGTCCAGGATACGGCTGAATACCCCCACGCTGCCAATGTCCCGGGCCGTGCCAATTTCCGCCTCGGAGAGCGAGGAGGACATGCCTTCCTCAAAGAACACCACGATTCCCGGATCACCGTTGGGAGGGTCGTACGGGACCACGGTGAGAGCCCGTGCCAGATCGAAGGGAATGGCCACGCTGCTGTGGTCCGGGAACAGGACTCCCACCACGCGGTCCAGCGGCTTGAGCCTTGGATCCGGTTCACCCGTGAACAGCACCAGGTTCTCGTTGCGGCTCAGCCCGTTGCCGTACGTGTCGTAGTTGACATAGGGGTTCATGCCGTAGTTGCGGCTGAACTGATCCAGAGGACGCTGCAGCACTTCACCCTCCGGAAACAATTCGCGAAATCGACCAAATCCAAGGACCTGGCTGGGCAGGAACGTCAGCTGGGTCGAGGCCAGTTCGCCAATGAGGGCGGTGCCGGTGAACTGTTGCCACCAGGTTTCGGTCTGGCGGTCGTACATCACGAGGTCGCTGTGGCGCAGGCTGCCGGTGGTGCCGAAGTCGAGCACCATGTCGCCCACCCGTCGGTCGAACACGACGCTGGCGTTGCACAGGGGACAGAAGGTCACGGTGACCGGCCGCCCGGCAATTTCGTCGTTGACGATTTCATGCCATATCAGGACGGCCAGCGGATAGGCCCGGGCCTGTCCGCCGTGTTCGTAGACGATGACCGGATCCGTGTCCGTCAACCAGTCCGCCGCGGTGGCGATGGGTTCGAAGCGCGGGGCGTCCAGGGACGGAATGCCGTCCTTGGGCGGGCCTCCGGAAATGATCTCGGTCAGGTCGATGGTGCGTTTCGTGAAATCGGTCTTCCATCCCCGCGTGTTGATCGGGTTGCGTCCCTCGATCGGCCGGCTGTCGACCGTGCGCACCTCTGCAATTGGAGAGGAATCGGGCAAGGGGTCCACCACGGTGGCCGGAACCGATTCCTCCGGCGGGGCGACCGGTGGGGGCATTTGGCATCCGGCGAGCAGGAAAGCCAGCCATGCGATGGCCAACAGCAGCGCCGGTGAGTGTTTGTTTGATCGCCATCGGGCGGGGTTGGCGAGCGGCGGTGTAACACGTTGCATAGCGTAGTCCGGGTTGTGGCGGCAGGAAAACACCCGAGCTGCCGGACCGAAGCCGGCTTCAGCAGCCTTGTGGGCCTGGCATGTCAGAAACAGGTCCGAAACCGATCCGGCTCTGGTCTGTACGCCTGCCTAGGATTGTGGCACAGGAATGCGAACAGCACCGTACCCCTCGTTTCGGATTTCAAAACGGGGGCCGCGCAAGTGCCATTCTTCGTCATACCACCCCGCAACCTCGCGCAACACCATTGGTTCCAGCCCTGTTGATTGCCTGTCAACGGCACCGGGTGCGAATCAACCGCAGATCATCGCAAACCGTCGACTTCGCGTTGCAGACCGGACATGAAATCGATCGCCGTACATCCGGTTGTCCCCCGCTTGCAGGCTACGTTTCAGCGCCTGCAGGAAGAAACCAAGGCCATGCAGACCTTCGGCGCCTCCGGACTGGTGGTGCGGGTCCGCTTGGAGGGGGACGATCAGGAGATCTTGGTGGACGGTCGTCTGCAGGAGGTTTTTTGGGATCCGCGTCCGGGCCGGGCGGATCTGGAACTGCACCTGCCGGCCGACCTCCTCCACCGCATCCTGATGGAGGAGGCGTCGTTTCGCAAATCCTTCATGAACGGCGACATCCGTTCGCAGGGCAACGTGTTTCGGGCGATGCCCTTTGCCGACCTGCTCCAGGCGGCGCGGTCGATTTATCAGGACATGGGCAAGCAGGCCCCTTGACGCGGTCGTTGCCCTTGTGACGCCTCATGGATGAACGGGAACAGATCCGGGAGCGGATTGATCTGGTGGAATTCATTGGACGCTACGTCACGCTGAGCCGTGCCGGCAGCACCTACAAGGCCTGTTGCCCGTTCCATCAGGAAAAGACCCCCAGTTTCGTGGTGTCGCCCGAGCGCGGCACCTGGCACTGCTTTGGCGCCTGCGGCGAGGGCGGCGATCTCTTCAAGTTCCTGATGAAGATTGAGGGGCTTGAGTTTTTCGATGCCCTCAAGAAGCTCGCGGCCGAAGCCGGCGTGGAGCTGGCGCGGAAACGGCAGGCCCCCGATCCCCTGGATCCGGTGCGGGAAATCATGGGCAGGGCCGCAGCCTTCTATGCCACGGCTCTGCACGCCGCCGCCGAGGGCCAAGTTGCGAGGGATTATCTACGGCAACGCGGTGTTGCACCGGAGATGGTCGATGCTTTCCAGCTGGGCTACAGCGACAGGTCATGGGACAGTCTGGTGTCCTTTCTGCAAAGCCAGGGCTTTTCCGAAAGTCATGTGTTGCAGACCGGCTTGCTCTACCACGACGAGAGGCAGGGCTCCTATCGGGATCGGTATCGAGGCCGGTTGATGTTTCCCATCCGGGATGCCCGCGGCCGGGTGGTGGGTTTCGGGGCGCGCGAACTGGGTAGCGAGTCCCGCGGCGCCAAGTACATCAACTCGCCGACCACGCCCTTGTTCAACAAAAGCCAGGTGCTCTACGGCATCGAACACGCAGCCGGCCCCATCCGCAAACTGGGGGCAGCCGTGCTGGTGGAGGGGTATCTGGATGTCGTCACGGCCCATCAGTTCGGGTTCGCCAACACGGTTGCCTGCCTGGGTACCGCAGTGACTCCGGGACAGTTGGGGCTGTTGCGCCGATATACCTCGCAGGTGGTGTTTGCCCTGGACGCGGATGCGGCCGGCCAGCAGGCGACGTTGCGGGGACTGGAAAAGGCCCGGGAGACGCTGCGCGCGAGCAATCGGGATGATCGGAACGCCGGCCGCAACCGTCCCGCCATGGCCCTGCGGATCGCGGCGATGCCGGAAGGGCGCGATCCGGACGAACTGATCAGGGAGAACGCCGACGGCTGGAAGAAGGTTACCGGCGATGCCTTGACCCTGGTCAACTTCTATGCGAACCATGCCGAGCGAGCCTTCGACCTGGAGGTCCCCGAGCAAAAGCAGAAGGCCGTCGAGCTCTTGGTGGAAGTCCTGGCGGAAGTCCATCAGGAAGTTGCGCGGGACGAATACATCAAGCAAATGGAAACCCGCTTTGCCACCGCGCCGGGGCTGTTGCAGCGCATGGTGGTGGACAGAGCGCGGCTTCCCGAACCGGATCCGGTCCCGGTGGAGGCGGACCCCGAAGTCGCATGGGAGGAGCCTCCCCAGCGGCCCGTCGTACAGCTCCAGGAACCCGGATCCCTGCGCAACGAACTGGAGCGGAAAGTCCTGTTGGTCCTGTTGCGCGATCCGCGTCGCCTGCACAGGCAGATCAATTCGGTCCTGGCGGGGTTCGAGGCGGACCTGCCCGGCCTGACCGCCGGGGATTTCATCGACAACCAGGCGCGGACCATGTATGGCCTGTTGCTGAGCGTCGATCCGGACGACGAGTGGGATGTCGACGAGTTCATGTCGGGGCTCGACGAGGCGGCGGCTGCCTACCTGCGGAGAGTGTTGGCGGAACAGGATGGCGTGCTGTCCGGACCGGCCATGGAAGGCAACACCAATCGGGAGGCGTGCAGCGAAGCCGTGGGGTTGCTGCTACGGATGCGCGAACTGGAATTACATCGGCGCCTCAAGACAATCGACATGGTCCAGGACGGCGCCGCCTATCTCACAGGGATGGCGCACCTGCGCCGGATTCAGGATCTCCGACACGAATACAACCCGCTGCAGCCCGTCAGGGCGGCGGCTTTGGCCAATTAATTGGTAACCATCATCGACCCAAGCGACGTAGCACAGGTGAACAACATGGCTGTAACCGACACCCGGTATTCAACCAATCTGGATGACGGCATCATTGCCATCAGTCAGGTGGGGGCACCGTTGGCGGATGCCGGACCGGCGGACTGGGCCGGATCGCTGGATCCCATCCAGGTCTACATGCGCGACGTGGGACGGCATCCGCTCCTAACCGCGGACGAGGAGAAGTTGCTGGCAACGGCAATGATCCATGCCGGCCAGGCCCGTGCCAGGCTGGATTACGAGACGGATCCCGAAGAGCGCGGCAGGCTGGCTCAGGTGATTGCGGACGGCCAGGTGGCCCAGGAACGGCTGGCCAACTGCAATCTGCGCCTGGTCATCAGCCAAGCCAACCGCCAGCGCAACAACGGCGTCAGCTTCCTGGACCTGATTCAGGAAGGGAACGTCGGCCTGATGAAGGCGGTCGAGAAGTTCGACCCCACCCGCGGCTTCAAGTTCAGCACCTATGCCACGTGGTGGATTCGGCAGTCCATCAGCCGGGCCCTGGCGGATCAGGCGCGCACGATTCGACTACCGGTGCACGTCGTTGACAAGCTGAAGAAAATCGAGCGCACGCGCAAGCATCTGCGAGGATTGCTGGGCCGCGACCCTTCGCTGCTGGAACTGTGTCTGGAAACCGGCCATCTGGATCGATCGATTGAGGAGTTGATCCCGGATTGGGTGTTGACAACCGATGCCTGCCACCTGGTGGAGGACGAGGATGTGCGGGCCGTAGCCGAAGAGGCCGTTGACAAAGTGAGAAACCTGCTCAGCCTGGACACGGCCCCTGTCAGCCTGTATTCGCCGGTGCACCACGGCGAGGATGCATTGTTGCTGGATATCGTCGAGGACGAGAATTCGCCGGAACCGGCCGAAGCCGCCAACATCGAAATCATGAAGGAACAGGTCAACGACGTGTTGAACGACCTTGATCCCCGAGAGAGAGGCATCATCAACAACCGGTTCGGGTTGGATGATCAGGAGCCGCTGACGTTGGACGACCTCGGCAAAGAGTTTGACATAACGCGTGAACGGGTACGCCAGATCGTCAAGGAAGCCCTGCAGAAAATCTACGCCGAAGACTGCGGACGGCACCTGCGCGAGTTCATCATCTGAAGTTCGGACGGGCAAGAGCACGCTCCGCCTTCGTTCGCCTCCAGCAGCTCCACTGCGCAGAACGGCCCCGGATGTGTCCGGGGCCGTTTGACGGGAGGCAAAAAAAAGCCGGCGGTGCCGGAGCATCCCACTCCAGGCACCGCCGGCCGGACTGGTGCAGGATTGCGGCCTATTCGAATCCCTCGATCATGGCGTCGATCTTGCTCGTAATGCTGTCAACCACTTCCTGAACCGGCCGTTCACCGAGGATGGCCTGACCAATTTCATTGGAGTGGATGGTGTTCAGTTCTTCCTGGAACGGGACCGGAGTCCACGGCGTTGCCGTGTTGGTCATGTCCAGCATGTACTTCCAGCCGTTGCGCGGCAGAATTTCGTTCAGGCTGTTGGCCCAAGGCTCAACGTTCTCCTTGCGGAAGGGTGCTCCGAAGAAGTTCTGGGCCCACCACAGATCTTCGCCCGGCGAATTGATGAACTTCAGCAGTTCCCAAGCCGCGTCCACGTTGGCAGTCCCGGTGCCGTTGATCGAGTGGTAGTCGTTGCCGACAAAGTTCGAGTGGCCGTGGGAACCCCTGGGAGGAGGCACAAAGTCCCAGTCGATGTCCTCCCAGCTTACGCGGTAGTTGGGGATGGACCAAGTGGAGGACCGGACGATGGCCTGCTTGCCGTTGGAGGCCCAGTCGAAATCGGCGGTCTCATCGGGCTTGCCCAGCGATCGTTCCTCGTTGATCATCACGGGCAGCGTCTCCAGCCAGGCCACCACTGGTTCGGCATCCAGGTTGAAGTGGGTCACGTCTTCGTTGAACATGGAATGCCCGAACGACGGGATCACCGTGTGCAGGTTCCAGTAGTCGGCGCTCTGGTTGGAACCCATGATGGTCCGCCGCCCGTTCTCGTCGAACTGGGTCAGTTGGCCCGCCTGTTCCCGCCAAGCATCCCAGGTCCAGTTGCCGGCATTCCAATCGCCGGCATCCATCGCCACGTCCGGAGTATCGATTCCCGCTTCTTCGTAGATGGTCTTGTTGTAGAAGTAGAGCCGCAGACCAAACGACTCGCGGGGCAGGGAGATGATGGTGCCCGGAGGGTAGTAACATCCTTCGGTCACGGCCGGCCACATGCCTTCCCAGTCGATTTCGGGATCTCCTTCGACCAGGCCGTTCATGTCCAACAGCACGCCCTTGTGGGCCATGGACCAGACAGTACCCCACGGGACGCCGTGGCAGTCCGGAGCGTCTCCGCCTGCATATCCGGTGAGAATCTTGGTGTGAAATTCACCGTAGGGTACGGAGTCGCGGACCACGTGGATGTTGGGGAAGGCGGCCTCGAAACGATCCACGGCTTCCTCAAACAACGCGTTGGCCTGTTCGCCACCTGTCCACCAGGCAAAGCCGATCTCGATCTGCTCCATGTCGGCGGCTTCACCGGCATCTCCCGCAGGCGCGGTCGGTGGGGCGCAGGCGACCAGAGCGGCCGTGGCGGAGGCTCCCGCCGCCAAGCGCAGAAACGCGCGTCGGCCCAGTTGACTTCGTTTCTCCAACATGGTCATTGGTATTGCTCCCTGTCTGAAAGACGGAACGTGAAGCTGCGACATCGTACGATCGCAACAGGACTAAGGGTACTAAACCCGCAAAACCGCTTGACTTCGGCACCGGCGGTTCTGCCGGCTCACGTCTCCAAAATGCCCAGTCCGCCCAGCACCACCCTGGAATACCGGTTGAACTTCCCGTAGAAGCGTCGGATTTCCGGGTCGTCGTGGTCCCGCCAGAGGCGGGGCGGCATCAGCGTGACATCACTCACGGGGGGCCGATCGGGATGGCCGAAGTAGACCTGGATGGTGCGCCGTACTTTGTTCGTCTCGCGTAGGGTCACGCCGTGGAGCGTGGCGGCATTGAAGAGAATGCCGCTTCCGGCCGTGCCATGGAAGTCAAGAATGCCCCCGCGCTCCAAGTGTTCCTGTGGTGCCAGGGTCGGGCCCGCGGCCGGTTCCGGACTGATGGAGAAGCAGTGGGTGGTCTCATCCACATCGGTCAGGTAGTAGATGATTTGGGGATAGTCGAGGCGCAAGGGATGCTCATCCCAATAGTTGCGGTCGCGATGCCAGTCGGTGGACACCGCGGTGGTCTCACCGGTGCGGTGCCGCACGGCCAGTTCCTCGAAACAGAATGGTCCGTCCATGAGCCGCTCCAGCAGGGCCAGCAGCCGCGGCGGGCGGATGGCGTGTTCGAACACCGGCTCGTTCAATAGGAGGTTGCAGTTGTAGTCGCGGGAGCCCGTGGTCCACCACATGAACGGGTTGGCCTGCATGTCGCGGTTCATGGCCTCGTTCATCTCCCGGACGAGGTCGGGCGACAGCAAATCCGGAATGACCACACAGCTGTGGTCGCGGAAGCATTGCTCCTGGGCATCCAGGTCGTGGGGATCGGGTGTTGCTACCTGTATGCGTCTGTGCATGGGAAACCTGTACCGAAAGGCGCTGACAATGTGGAAGCAGGTGACGACGACTCCGTGCGCGCGGGTGCGCGCCTGATTCGGTTGCCGGTGGTGCTAACGGGTCGGGTCGTATTGGTGCACGTCCCGATCGGGCATCTTGAGGCCCAGCAGTTGGAGGCGCAGTTCGGAGGCGTTGGCCTTGGCCTGCCACGGCAGGTCCGTCTCGTGTTCGTAGCGCTTCATCCACCACCATCCGAAGTAGAGAAAGATGCCGCGTCTCAGGCCTTGTGTGCGGTTGGCACCGCCCGAATGCCAGATGGCACCGTTAATGAACACCGCGTCCCCGGGCTCGGCCAGCACCTCCACCTCCCCGGGCAGGGAAGTGTGTATGCGGTCCAGGGGCGGATACTCCTCACCGCGGTGGGTGCCCGGAACCACGCAGGTCGGGCCGCGCTCGTGCGACATGGAGTCCAGGTAGACAATCGTGTTGATGGAGTGGGGCCGGTCGCCGGGAAAGATGAAGTCCCGGTGCCAACTGCGGGCCGGCATGTTGCTGTTTGCGTCCTGTCGCAGCAGGTCGTATTGCAGCAACTGGGTCTGATTGCCGAAAATCGCCTGTTGCCGTTCCAGGATGGGTGGATGCTCGATCAGGTCGATGAACGACTGGTACTTGAGCAGCTTGTGTTGGTTGACCTTGGGTGCCTCCTGCTCCCACACCTGGTCGAATTCCGTGCGGTAGAAATCGACCTGTTCCCGATCCAGGACTCCCTGCACGTGCAGGTATCCATGCTCGAGAAAGAAAGCCCTTTCGGTATCCGTCTTCATGTCCGCGTGCCTCCGGTTCAACCAACCTTGTATCGTTCCAGCGCGGTCCGGTTCAGTTCCACGCCCAGGCCCGGCTGCCGGGGCAGCGGAATGACGCCGTCCTCAAGTCTGATTTCGTCATGGGTCAGTTCCTGTCGCAGGGCCGATTCAGACAGGTTGGCCGGCAGGAACTCGATGTACGGGCACATGGGCGACACGGCGGCAAAGTGGGCGCTCGCGGCGATGCCAATGCCGGTTTTCCAGCAGTGCGGGACGATCAGGCGGTTGGTGCGGGCGGCCAGGTCCCTCACCTTCATGGCCGGCGTGAAGCCGCCCACACGGCCGATGTCCGGCTGGAGGATGTCGAGTTTGCCGCGCAGCGCCAGGTCCTCGAACTCGAAGTGGGTGTTCTGCCATTCGCCGGCAGCCAGCGGTATCGGCGATCGCTCCTGCAGCCAGGCATGTCCTTCCAGGTCGTCAATGTCCAGGGGCGTCTCCAGGAAGAAGATGTCCAGGGGCGCCAACTGTTGAATCACGCGCAGCGCAGTCTCCCGGTCCGGCCACGAATAGGCCACGTCCACCATCAGGGTGAAATCCGGTCCCACTGCCTTGCGGCACGCCTCGACCATGGCCACACCGAGGGCGTCGTCCTCCTGCAGACCGTTGTGGCTGTAGGGTCCGTTGATGCAGATCTCGAGCTTGGCGGCCCTGTATCCGAGGTCGCGGGCAGTTGTCAGCTTGTATAGGAGCGAGTCGCCATACTCCGCAATCGTCTTGCCGTCCGGCAACAGGGACGCATACGGGGTGATGAAATCCCTGGCGGGATCGTCCAGGAGCCGATGGACCGGAACATCCCGGGCCTTGGCCCGAAGATCCCAGAGTGCCATGTCAATAGCGCCCATCGCGCAAATCAGGGCGCCTCGGCGACCGGTCATCTTGGAGCCGTTGTAGAGATCCCACCAGATCGTCTCCACATCCTCCGGATCGCGGCCCAGGAGCATTTCCTTCAGGCCTTGCCCCATGACGTGGGTGCCGGGAGCTTCGATGCAGGCCTTGGCCACCCAGGGATTGGTGTCCGTCTCGCCAATGCCGGTCAGGCCGTTGTCGGCGTGGACTTCGACGACCAGATTGTCCTGGGCGGAGGAATTCGCTGCGACGCTGTACTCCGGGACCAGGAGGATGTGGCAGTCAATGCCGGTAACATTCATTAGTAGTGGTCCTTCTCAAGCCGGAACCGATTTTCGCGATGACGGGACCGGCCGATCGCAGGTGCCTGCATGCAGCTTGGTTGGGACGATTCAGAATGTCCAACGGGCCTGCGACGCGTGTCACCGTTAGGGGTGTCCATTCATGGTCCCGATCCGAAGGGCCGGTGTGCAGAATCCGCCATCAGGAACGCAGGATTTGCCTACCCTTTGAGTCCCGTGAAGGTAATTCCTTGAATGAAGTACTTCTGGGCGAAGAAGAAGATGATAACGACCGGAAGCATGGCCAGGGTCGATGCCGCCATGAGATAGTGCCAGTCGGTCCGGTGGGGGCCTCGAAACTGCATCAGACCCAACGCCAATGTGCTTTTGCTCTCCGAGGTCAAGTAGATCAAAGGGCCCAGGACATCATTCCAGGTGGCATTGAAGGTGAAGATGCCGCAGGCCGCCAGCGCCGGTTTGGTGAGAGGCGCGAGAATGCGCCACCAGACCCCGAACTCGCTGGCTCCGTCAATGCGCGCCGCGGCGTCCAGTTCGTGAGGAATCGTGGCGTAGAACTGGCGCATGAGGAAGATAAAGAACGCGTAGCCAAAGAAGGCCGGCACCCAGAGGGGCTTGAATGAGTTCGTCCAGCCGATTTGGTTGAAGATGATGTAGCGCGGAATTAGGAGCACGGTGGCCGGCAACATCATCGTGGCCAAGGTGATCACGAAGAAGATGTCCCGGCCACGCCAGCGCAGCCGGGCAAAGGCGTAGCCGACCATGCTGGCCGTGGCCACGGTCCCAACCAAGTCCATAATCACGATGTAGGTCGTGTTGAAGATGTAAATGTGAAACGGCGCCTTGATGAAGAGGTCCGTGTAGTTGTTCCACATGAATTGTGCGGGGAGGAAGGTTGGCGGGAACGCGAACACTTCCTTGGGATGCTTGATCGAAGTTGAGAGCATCCACCAGAGCGGAATCATGATGATCACGGCCCCAGCCAACAGCAGGAAGTAGATGATTGCCTTTTCCACGTGCCGGGCCACGATCGGAGCCATCGAACGCTGGCGCGCAGCGGGCGGTAGTGTGGAAGTCCGGGTTGTCATCTGGCGCGCCCCTTGATCTCGCCCGAGTAGAAGACCCAGACACTGGATGAACGCAGTACCACCAGGGTCAACAACAGGATGTACAGAAAGAGCGCCCAGGCCAGGGCGCTGGCGTAGCCCATGTGGAGAAACCGGAACGCGTTGCGATACAAGTGGAGGATGTAGAACAACGTCGCATTGTTGGGGCCGCCCTGGGTCATGACGTAGCCTTCCGTAAACACCTGCAGGGCTCTGATGATGCCCATAATGAGCTGGAACAGGATGACCGGGGACACCATCGGCAGGGTGATGTTGTAAAAGGAGCGGAAGCGGCCGGCGCCGTCGATGTCGGCCGCTTCGTACAGTTCGGTCGGGACGCCCTGCAGCCCGGCGAGGTAGATCACCAGCCCCCCGCCGACTCCCCAGAGGCTCATGATGATCAAGGCGGACAGCGCCCAGTCCTCACTGGTCAGCCAATTGGGGCCCTCGATGTTGATGAGGGACAACAGGAAGTTCAGGACACCCCAGTCGGCGGAGAACACCCAAATCCAGAGGAACGAAACGGCCACGCCGGACAGGACGGCCGGAAGGTAGTAGAGGGTTCTGAACCAAGCCAGTCCCCTGATGCGTGTGTTGAGCAGGATGGCCAGGAAAAGGCCCAAGACAATCTGCAATGGTATGGATGCCACCGAGTAAATCGTGGTGACGCTCAGGGATTTCCAGAAGAGAGGATCGTCCGTCAACATCGTGTCGAAGTTCTCGAAACCTACCCAATTGGGGGAGGTGAGAATGTCATAGTCCGTCAGTGAAAGGTAGAGGGCCGTTCCGAACGGGCTGAAATACAACCAGAGGATGCCCAGCAGCCAAGGGGCTGCCATCAGATAACCCACGATTTCCTCGCGTCGGGCCAGGCGGCTCAAGCGCGGTTTGTGCAGTTTGCCGGCCACCGGGCCGGCGGTGGTGTCAGCCGCGGTCATGGAATTGGTTGCCGTACCTTGGAGGACCGGCGCGCCGGTGACAGTCGGGTCATGGCCATGCCTCGCATCCTTTGAATGGCATGTGTTGGCCGGGAACATACCTTGGCAATTCCCGGTAGGTGTTTCTTCCAACCGCGTCGGTGCCCCTGAGCAGGAAGACCGGCCAGTCCTTCTTGGTCACCTCGGTGGTGGTTGGAATGTACTGGTAGGTGCCTCCTCGGCGCCACCTGGAACTCGTGTTGGCTTCGGAGCCGTGGATGATCATGGGATGATGCAGGGAGACATCACCGGGTTCCAGAATGAAATCGACGGCGTCGTCTTCGGAAATCAGGGACTGGTCCATCCCCCTCAGCATCTCGCCCTGGTAATCGGTTTCGTCGGGGTTGCGCGGCTGCAGGGACATGTGCTGCGTGCCCGGAATGACCCGCACGCAGCCGTTGGCCCGGTTGGATTCGGTGTAGGCAACCCACAGTGTAACCACCTGCATGGGTTCCAACGGCCAGTAGCTGGCATCCTGATGCCAAGCCACGCGCTGACCAGTGTTCGGAGGCTTGGCAATGTAGTCCGCGGCAAAGAGGGCTACATCAGGGCCCACCACGGCAGCGGCCACATCGACAAGGCGCGGGTCGGAGACCAGGCGCATCCAAAACGGATCGGTGGGTGTCAGCCAGTAACCAAGCCGCTCCGGCGGCAAATCCGGATTGTGTTCGATCAGCCAGTCCACATGGCGGTTGGCCTCCGCCACGAGGCTGTCGTCAATGACCTTCCGCACGATGGCGTAACCATCTCGGGCGTAGGCCTTGCCCAGGCCATCCAAGTTGGGATAGGCGAACTCCGCCATGCCTGCCCTCCAGGAGCCAACTGCGCGCGAACGATGTTCGCAATGCGGACGTGGAATTATATGGACTTCGGAAAACCACCTGAAGTAGCTTGTCCACCTCAGGTACCGGACACCTTCGATCCCCAGGGCGAGCCGTAGGCCATGAGGCGGGGCTTGTGGACTGCGTTGCCGGTGGCTGGGGCGCGTTTCGTGCAGGCTGTCGGGAGACGGACTGCCGTAGTTGGACACCATCCGGCAGCAATGCCCTGCGACTATCTGATTCCGTCCCCTGCCTGCCTCTCGAAGTCACAGAAAGCGCATCCCATTACAGTTCCCATTGCTCGAAGTTCTGCCAGGTCCAGACCGGTTTCCAGTCCAGAAGCCGTTCTGCCTTGCGGATGCCGAACATGCTTGCATGGGGGTTGTCTTCAAACAACCGCGCATCCTTGAGAGGAGGCACCGAGCCAAATCTGGCTCGTGCCAGTTCCAGTGTGGGGACTTCGATGCAAGTGTTGCAGGCAGACAGGTAAAACGCCTCGAACGATATGTCTGCGGACCCGAATTGGAAGCTCGTGGCAGCGGCGAAGGCACGCGCGACATCCCGTACGGCGATGTACGCTCCCAGCCAGTCCTTCGGTTCCAGTGCGGCCAGTCCGTTTCCCCGGCGCGCCTGCATCACCATATGTTTCACCGCTTCAACATTGCGCCGGAGCCAAACGTGGGGGTAGCGCAGCGACACCACTTCCAGGCCGAATGCCCTGGCGTAGTTGGTTCCGATGCGTTCTCCGAAGTACTTGGACAGGCTGTATGCCTCGTGAGGCCACAGGGGATGTTCCTCGTCGATGGGCAGGTACAGCGGCACCAACTCGGCTTCGTGGATGCCAAAGCCGGAACCGCACTCGCTGCCGCCATACACCACCCGGCGAATGCCGCTCCGGCGGGCAGCTTCAAACACGTTGTAGGCAAGCACCGTGTTCCTTCCCAGGAGTACTTCCCGCGGCAGGTCGCCGGAGGTGCCCAGGAGCGCCGCCAGATGCGCGATCTGTTCGCAGTCCGAAATGGCCTTTGACGCGGCCTCGAGGGATGTCAGGTCGCACTGCCGGAACTCCATTGGGATCTTGGGCTCGGCCGTGTCGAGGCAGACCACGTCGTGCCCCTGTTCGATGAGTTCGCGGCACACATAGGTGCCAATGGCGCCGCTTCCGCCGGTTACCGCTATGCGCATGACTGGACCGTCCTTATCGGCTTGAGGTGTTTTGGGGCCAATTCCCTACGGCCTGCGGGTTGTCATGTTGGCAAAGGCGGCCGCGAGTGTATCCGTTGTCTGGTTGCGGGACAGTACTGGTCGCACCCATGCGCCGGGGCGGTGCCATTCGTCCACGGTTCCAGCCGAAATCCATGGGGAGCCGGGAGAAGCGCGGGGGTGACTATCGAGGATACCTTCCCGCTGCCCTGAATTCCGGCAGTTGGACCAGGCGGTCAAGGGGCAACGGCATGGACGGCATCCTCAGCGCACCTCCCAGGCTTTTCCGTTTGGCACTGCTTGGCGAGTCCGGATCGGGTTGTCCAACACGATTGGCCAAGTCGAATCAGCCAGGGCACTGGAACTGCAAACCCGGTCGGAGTCAGGTTCCTTCGGCTACGGCCTTGAGTTTCTTGATCTGGCTGCCGTCCGTGATTCTCATCATCAGGCGCAGGATGGGCCCGAACCATTGATGGCCGGACAACTGGCAGGTGGCGGTGAGGGACACCTTGGTACCTCCCGCAACCTCCTCCAAGCCGTAGGCATAGTCTGCCGTGACGCTGCCGTGTTCGGTCCTGAGCGTAAGGGCGCGTCCTTCGTCCAGTTCCGTGATGGTGGAATGAAAGGTGTCCCGGCGCGTCCTGTAGCTGATCCTCGTGCCCACCTGAGTAGGTCCTTCGGCCTGCATTGAGGCTACGGTAGGCATCCAGGCATTGGCTTTGGGCCAGTCGGTTAGAACAGTCCAGACCTCGGCCGGTGGCTTTCGGATTGTTTCGCTGGTGGCGATGACGCGGGTCACGAGGCAGGTGAACAGTCATTGGCAGTGTGGGTTCGGCAGTATAGCAACAGCCGATTCTCATGGCAGGCGGCAACGGGCCAATCCCGACCACGAGTCACAGCGGACTGTGGCTTGTCTGTCATGCAAGCCAAGTTGCAGCGACATGCCGAGGCCAGGGCCGACCATCCAATCCCGACTGGCGGCACCTCCGGCCCAGCGCGGCCAAGCAGGACGGTTTTCCCATCCGAAATCAGTTCGGGGATTGTATGGCGATCGGTGCCCGCGTCATCCAGTCCACCGCCATCGGATATGGTCTCGTTCATCCTGTTGGAAACCCGCGCAGTCGTTCGGGACATTCCGGACAACCGTAAGGTGATGTTGTTCGTTGACGGCAGTTGGGGTAACCGGCACGCGGTTGTATGCCGTGATGGAGGCGACTGGCACGGTAGGCTAGAATCGACTGGTCCGCCGACTCGGGGCGGCCTTGGCCTGACGTTGCACCGGATTCCAGGATCCTTGCCGGAGTCCGCGTGGGACTGGGGCCTTCTTACGGTACAGCCAATCAGGAGCATTTCCATGACTCGACGCATTACCAGACGCGAATTCCTCGTTGTCAGCGGGGCTACGGTCGCCACGGGCCTCGCAGCGGCCTGTGGCCCCTCCGAGCCCGACGTTCCGGTTGACGCGGCACCGGCGGAAGCACCCGCGGCGGACGAAGCGGCGATGCCGATGGGCAAGTACCGCGAAGCTCCTGAACTGAGCGAAATGGTGCAGGCCGGTTTGCTGCCGCCGGTGGACGAGCGGCTGCCGGCCGATCCCTGGGTTCTCCCCGTCCTGAGGGAAATCGGGAAATACGGAGGCGAACTGTCAAGCATCGTGGCCGATCCCACGGCCAACCTGTTCGAGATTTCCAATGCCCGCGGAGCTGCTGCGGCGGGCAGGTCCTACGATCTGGGTTCCATTATTCCGATTGCCGTCGAGAGCTTCTCGGTCAACGACGACAGCACCGTGCTGTCCGTGAGCCTGCGGGCCGGCCAGAAGTGGTCCGACGGCACGCCATTCACCACCGAGCATGTTTCCTTCTGGTACGAGGACATTCTCCTCAACGAGGAATTGACCCCGGTGGTCAACAAGAAGCTGGCCCCCGGCGGCGAAACCCTGAAGCTGGAGGTCGAGGACGACTTCAACTTCAAGCTCGTCTTTGCCGTGCCCTACCCGGTCATCATCGACATCCTGCCATCTCTGTCACTCTGGGCGCCCAAGCAATACCTGTCCCAGTGGCATCCCTCCTACAACGAAAACGCGGATGCCAAGGCCACGGAGGAAAACTTCGACGCCTGGTACGAGGCGTTCCAATACCACGCCGATGCGGGCGAGACCCAGCAGGACGTCGACCTGCCCGTGCTGGGTCCCTGGGTGTTTGAGAAGCAGGATACGCAGGGCAACACCACCTACGTCCGCAACCCCTACTACTGGGCCGTGGACGCTGAGGGCAACCAGTTGCCGTACGTGGATCGGCTCCAGAAGCTGGTGGTGGAGAACCGCGAGGTGCTGACGGCCAAGATCCTGGCGGGCGAGGGCACACACCACAGCTGGTTCCTGTCCCTGGCGGACTTCCCGCTCTACAAGCAGAACGAGGCATCGGCCAACTTCACGGCCCGGCTCCACCCCGATCTGCGTGCGTCGGAGATGGGTTTGGCGTTCAACTACACGCACACCGATCCGGTTCTGCGGGAGCTGTTCAACGATGTCAGGTGGCGTCAGGCGTTGTCCCACGCTCTGGACCGGAATGAAATCAACGAACTCAGGTTCGCCGGCAGGGGCGTTCCGCGCAATCCGATCATGCATCCCGGCCCCCTGTTTTGGCAGGAAGGCCTGGATCAGATGTATACGGCCTACGACGTCGAACTTGCCAACAGCCTGTTGGACCAGGCGGGGCTGACGGCATGGGACAGCGACAACAAGTTCCGCCTGCGGCCCGACGGCGAACCGCTGGCACTGACCATGGAGGTTGATGCCGGGCGCGCGGATCTGTCCGAGACCGGCAACCTGATCAAGTCCTACTGGGCCGCGGTCGGCGTGAACATCAACGTCAAGGGCCAGGACCAGCAGTTCTACATGCAGCGCATGCGGGCCAACGAGCACGACATCGGGGTTTGGGCCATCGGCGGTTCGTCCGAGCCGTATTCGCGGCAGAACGAACCCATCCGCTACCGACCGCCCTGGCACTGGTCCAGCACCCCGCTGGGCGGCCCGCTCTGGCGACAGTGGCTGGACACCGACGGTGCGGAGGGCATGGAGCCCCCCGACATCATCAAGGAACTGTGGGAGACCACGGTACAGTGGCAGGCCGAGCCATTCGGCACGGACCGGTACAAGGAACTGGGCCTCAAGATGTTGCAGATCAACGCGGAGAACGTCTGGCTGATAGGCACCGTGGGGCTCGTCCCGCGGGCGTCCATCATCCGCAACACCGTTCGCAACGCACCCGATTCGGACAACATTCTCAGCATTGAATACGGGATGTGGACCCACTTCCAGCAGGAACAGTGGTGGATCGAATCCTGATGTAGTCAGTCCGGGGGAGCCAGCCGGCTCCCCCGGAACTTCCGCCGCTTGGCGGGCCGTACATGTGGAAGTTTCTCCTACAGCGCTTGCTGCTGTTTGTCCCCACCTTTTTGGTGATCTCCGTGATCACCTTTGTACTGATCCAGGCACCGCCGGGCGATTACATAAATTCGTACGCAACCCAGCTTGAGGCGTCCGGCGAAGAGGCCAGTGAAGCCCTGCTGGCCGCCTTGCGCAAGCGCTACGGTCTGGATCAGCCCGTCTACGTCCAGTATGTGAAGTGGCTGTGGGGCATCTTCACGCGCCTGGACTTCGGTCACTCCATGCAGTGGAACCGGCCCGTGGGCGACCTGATTTGGGATCGGCTGGCCTGGACCGTTGTGATTTCCTTCTTCACGATCATCTTCACGTGGATCCTGGCCTTTCCCATCGGCATCTATTCGGCCACGCATCAGTATTCGGGCTTCGACTACAGCTTCACGTTCCTGGGCTTCGTGGGTGCCGGCATCCCGGACTTCCTGCTGGCCCTGGTCCTGATGTGGCTGGGCTTTGCCTTTTTCGGCCTCGACATGGGAGGCCTGTTTTCGGAGGCGTACCGCGACGCGCCGTGGAGCTGGGCCAAGTTTGTGGACATGTTGAAGCACCTCTGGGTGCCGGTTGTGGTGCTGAGCGTGTCCAGTACGGCGGGTTTGATCCGGACCATGCGGGCCAACCTGCTGGACGAGTTGCGGAAACCCTATGTCATCACGGCCCGGGCCAAGGGCATGACGGAATGGCACCTGGTGTTGAAGTACCCGGTGCGCGTCGCGTTGAATCCGTTCATCAGCAGCATCGCCTACGTCCTGCCCCAACTCATATCCGGCACCACCATCATCTCCATTGTCTTGAGTTTGCCCACCACGGGGCCCATTCAAATCCGCTCTCTGATGAGCCAGGACATGTATCTGGCTGGCAGCATCTTCCTGCTGCTGGCGTCGCTGACCATCCTGGGCACTTTTATTTCCGACATTCTGCTGGCCGTCGTGGATCCGCGCATCCGCCTCGAGTGACCACCTTCGGCCCCTTCCACTCATGACGGCAGCGACTCCTCAGCAGTCCGCGGAAACCAGTCTGTACACTGCCTCGCAGTGGCAGTTGATGTGGTGGCGCTTCTCCCGCCACCGGGTTGCCGTGGTGTCCCTGGTGCTGCTCGTGTTTGCCTATGCCACGGCGCTGTTTGCCGAAGTCGTCTCGCCGCACGACCCGAACCGGTTCAGTTCCAGCTGGGTACTGGCACCTCCCATGCGCCTGCACTTCACCCGGCCGGACGGGTCGTTCAATCTGCGGCCGTATGTGTATGGGCTGACATCGGCCAGGGACGAGGAAACCCTGGCCATGGTCATCGTGCCGGACGAAACGCAGGTGCATCCCATCCGCTTTTGGGTCAAGGGGGACCCCTACACCCTGTGGGGCCGGTTCGACAGCGATATCCACCTGTTTGGCATTGACGCCTGGGAGGAGCAGCCGCTGTTCCTCATGGGTGCCGACGATCTGGGCCGCGACCTCTTCTCCCGCATCATGTTCGGTGCCCGGATTTCGCTGTCGATTGGCCTGTTGGGGGTGGGCTTGTCACTGTTGTTCGGCGTGGTCCTGGGCGGCATTTCCGGTTACTACGGTGGACTGATCGACGTGATCATCCAAAGGATCATCGAGCTCCTGCGGTCCCTGCCCACCATTCCGTTGTGGCTGACCCTGGTGGTCATTCTGCCCCCGCACTGGAGCGCCCTGCGCATCTACTTCGGCATCACCCTGATCCTGTCCCTGATAGGTTGGACCGGCATGGCCCGGGTCGTGCGCGGTCGGTTTCTGGCTCTTAGGGAAGAGGACTTCATCATGGCCGCGCGGCTGGCCAATGCCCCGCAGATGCGAATCATCATGCGTCACATGGTGCCCTCGTTCACGAGCCACCTCATCGCCCAGATGACACTGGCGGTCCCCGGCATGATTCTCGGCGAGACGGCCCTGAGTTTCCTGGGCCTCGGCCTCCAGCCGCCGGTCGTCAGCTGGGGCGTTCTGTTGCAGGGGGCCCAGAACCTCCGCTCGGTGGTGCTGGCCCCTTGGCTCCTGTTGCCGGGTCTGTTTGTGGTCGCAGTGATACTCGCCTTCAATTTTGCCGGCGACGGACTGCGCGACGCAGCCGATCCCTACGCCATATAGGTGGACGCCGTCGTGTCGCATCCAATACAACACCTGGACTGCGGGGGAGCGTGACTCGTGGATCCCGGAATCCTGATCGACATTCAGAAGCTGCACACCAACTTCTACCTGCGGGAGGGAGTGGTCAAGGCCGTGAACGGCGCCAGTCTGACGATCGCCAAGGGCCGCACCCTGGGCGTGGTCGGGGAGTCCGGCTGCGGCAAGAGCGTGACGGCGCAGTCGATACTTCAGATTGTGCCGCGGCCCGGCCGCATCGAGTCTGGGGACATCCTGCTGCACATCGCGGAAGGAGACCTTGACGAGACCATCAACATCGCCGATTTGAATCCCGGTGATCCTCTCATGCGGGACATCCGCGGCTCGCGGATCAGCATGATCTTCCAAGAGCCGATGACCTCCTTTAGCCCGGTGCACACGGTGGGCAACCAGCTTGAGGAGACGATCAAGCTGCATCAGCCGGACCGCAGGGAGGAAGCGCCCGCGCGTGTGTTGGACATGTTGCGCCGGGTCGGCATCGCCAATCCGGAACGCAACGTGGAGTCGTATCCACACCAGTTGAGTGGCGGCATGCGGCAACGGGCCATGGTTGCCATGGCCCTCATGCTCGAACCCAGCCTGTTGATTGCGGACGAACCCACCACGGCCCTGGATGTTACGACCGAGGCGCAGATCCTGGCCTTGATGCGCGACATGCAGTCCCAACTGCACATGGCCATCATGTTCATTACCCATGATCTGGGTGTCATTGCCGAGATGGCCGACGACGTGGCGGTCATGTACCTGGGCCGCGTGGTGGAGAAAGCGCCGGTGCGGGCCATCTTCCATTCCCCGAAGCACCCCTACCTGCAGGCCCTGCTCGAATCCATCCCCCGAATTCAGAAACGGACCGGGGCGCGGCTGAAGGCAATCGAGGGCGTTGTGCCGAACCCGTTGGATGTGCCGCCGGGTTGCCCGTTCCACCTGCGGTGCCCGGACTTTATGCCGGGGGTATGCGACGAGGTGGTTCCGACCGACACGACTATCGACGAAGGCCATTCCGTGGCCTGCCATCTGTATACGGATTGAGGGATGGACAGCCACGATTTGGGTGAACTCGACCCGCGGCAAGAGACCGGACAGGCAGGGCAGGCCGAAGACCTGCTCAAGGTGGTCGACCTGTGCAAGCACTTTCCGATTCAGGCCGGCTTCTGGCGCCGAATCGTGGGGCATGTACGGGCCGTGGACGGGGTTTCGTTCGCCCTGCATCGCGGTGAAACCTTCGGCTTGGTGGGGGAGAGCGGATGCGGCAAGACCACGACCGGCAGGAGCATCCTGCGGGCCATCGAACCCACGTCGGGTCAAATTCTTTTCAACGATCAGGAATTGGGCTGGGTTGACGTGGCCACGCTCGACGAGGGGGACCTGCGCGTGTTTCGGCGGCACACCCAGATGGTCTTTCAGGATCCCTATTCGTCGCTCAACCCGCGCATGACCCTGCTGGAGCTGATCGGCGAACCGTTGCTCAACAACGGTGTCGGGGATGCGGCGGCGCGTACGGAGCGGGTGGCTGAACTCCTGTCCCTGGTCGGTCTGCGCCCCGAGTACATCCGCCGCTATCCACATGCATTCTCGGGCGGACAGCGCCAACGGGTAGGTATTGCCCGAGCCCTGGCCCTGAACCCCCAGTTCGTGGTGTGCGACGAACCGGTCTCGGCCCTGGACGTGTCCATTCAGGCCCAGACCCTCAATCTTCTCCAGGACCTGCAGGAAGCGTTTGGGCTCACCTATCTGTTTGTGGCCCACCAGCTCAACGTGGTGGCTCACATCTGCGATCGGGTTGGTGTCATGTATGTGGGCAAGCTGGTGGAGGTCGCGGATACCGAGACACTCTACAGTTCACCGCTGCATCCCTATACGGAGGCACTGCTGGGTGCGGTACCGCATCCCGATCCCGACTACCGCGGCCATCGCACGCTGCTGGCCGGCGAAATCGCCAATCCCGCCAGTCCGCCGTCGGGGTGCTACTTCCATCCCCGGTGTCCCTATGCCGTGGACGAATGCAGCCATGAGGAGCCCGAACTAAGGGAGCTGCAGCCGGGCCACTTTGTGAAGTGCCACTTGGCCGAGGAGCTTCAGCTGGTGGGCGTCGACCTGGAAGTTTGACCAAGCCCAACCGGTTCTCGCTTGAAAATCTCCGTATGCCTGAACCGGCTCCAGGTGTGTCGGCTTATCCGGAGGCGGATGTGGATGCGTTTCGAACCCGTGTCTGGTATTCGATGCAGGGCGGCCCCTCTTGACCACCGGTGACAAAATTCAGGCCGACGGCAACGACACGTCTTGTGGAACCAAAATATCGACGGCCGTAGTCGCGCGTCTCGATCTGGTCCAGCGCGACTACCGGCGACGCGTTGTACTTGAACTCGAACACGCAGACATGCCCGGGGAAGAGCACCTCCAGGTCC
>JAPPAJ010000255.1 GCA_026705565.1 Caldilineaceae bacterium
TCACGCCCATCAGCGCGGCGGCTTCGCCGATGCGGATCAGTCGTTTGGGGTGTTTTCCCATAGTAGCAGATGTTATCATATACCAGCAGACTTCAAAGAACTGTTGCTACCCCCAAGTAGATCCCGGACCTCGCCCTTGCCATGGGTCAGGTCCGTGAACCACCGCACGAATTCCTCGCGCCGATACTCTGGAAGTACCACCCGAATCTGCACCCGGTCGCTGAATTCCGTTTCCTCCACTTGGACTTCGAAACGCGTGCCGGACCGCTGAAATCGATCCAGCATCGGATAGTCCAGCATTAAGGCAAGCCGAACCATCTCAACCTTGCGGACAGTATCCAGGCTCTCAAGAGCAGCTTGGACGCCGCCTGAATAGGCGCGGACCAGTCCACCGCGTCCCAACTTGGTGCCGCCGAAGTACCGTGTGACGACGGCCACAATCTCGCCGACTCCGGAATGCAGGAGAACCTTCAGCATCGGCTGTCCCGCCGTACCGGTGGGCTCACCGTCGTCGGAACACCCCACACTGGCAGTGGAGCCGGGCGCTCCCGCAACAAAGGCCCAGCAGTTGTGACTGGCGTCGTCGTACAGTTCCTTGATCTCTGCAATGAAGGCGCGGGCCGATGCCGGATCGGGTGCAGGTGCCAGGGAACTGATGAACCGGCTCCGCAGGATGACCTGTTCGGACTGGACAATTGCGGCCGGAATGGGGAAACCTTCAGTCATGAACCATGAACACCAGGGTGCGGTTGTACGGACATCCAAGGGCGCCGAGGATGATTCACCATGAGGATACCTGCGCGTTCCAGTCGGAAGCGCGTCGGAGAAACCCATGCCGGTTGCCGCAACGTGGATAAGCAACCCCTCTCCCTCTGTTCACAGGACAGACTCCGGTTCCGGGTGCGCAACGTCTGATATCGTAGCAACATCACGCCTCAGGGTTGTGCTGGCCCATGTCCTCCAACTGCGAGTACCAACCATCTGAGGCTCCCTTCCACGAGCCCCTGCCATTCCGCCCTGCCACTGGTATGACACCCGGCAGCAATCCTGGATCGGAGGATTTCGTTCAATCCCACTTGCCGGATTTGTTGGCATGCCTGCCAGAATCCCGGGTGGACCGATCCTCCTTCTGACCGCCCCGTTCATCGGAACCCAACACACATGCCAGCATCCCCCAATATCCTGTTTGTGATGGACGACCAGCATCGCCATGACTTCCTGGGCCTGGACATCCCCACGGTTTCCACACCGCACCTTGACCGCCTCGCCCGGCAGGGCACACGGTTCACCCACTGCTGCGTGAATGCCCCAGTCTGCGCCCCATCGCGCATTTCGCTCGCGTCCGGCCTCCATCCCTGGCGCATGGGTGCCGTGGACAACAGCAGCTATCTGCCGCTCCGCATCCCCACCTACTACCAGCGCCTCAGGGATCAAGGCTACAAGGTGGCTTCGGCCGGCAAGCTGGACTTGGCCAAACCGGCCGGATACAACGGGCGGCATGGCACCCGGGCCTGCAACTACCAATGGGGCTTCACGGACCCCTGCGAAATCGAAGGCAAGATGCACGCGGGCCGTTCCGATACACCACAGGGACCGTACGGCTTCATGCTCCGGGAAAAGGGGCAGTTCGACGCATTCGTCAACGACTATCAGAGCCGCCATGACCGCGGATGGATCAAGGATGCCTCCCACGACTCCGTACTAACCGAGGAGCTTCACTCGGACACCTATGTGGGGGAACGCGCCAATCGATGGCTCCAGGACGCACCCCAGGACGCACCTTGGCATATGTTTGTCTCCTTCGTCGGACCGCACGATCCCTTTGACCCTCCCACCTCGTGGGCGGAGCGGTACCGCACTGCGGACATGCCGGAACCCATCACAAGCGATGCAGTTGACAAACCGGCTTGGGTCCAACGCCGCAGGCTGGATATGAGCCCTGAGGAAATCCTCCAGACGCGCCGCCAGTACGCCGCCAACATCTCCCTGATCGATCACTGGGTTGGCAAGATGCTGAACACCCTTGAACAGCGGGGCATGCTGGACAACACGATAGTGATCTTTGCCTCGGACCATGGCGAAATGCTGGGCGACCACGGTCTGTACACCAAGAGCATCGCCTACGAAGCGTCGTTGCGCGTTCCCCTGATCCTGTCCGGTCCCGGCATCCCGGCCGGAGAAACCCGCGACACCCTCGCGGAACTGTCGGACATCAACCCAACCATCTGCGAACTTGCAGGGGTTCCCTACCTGGGATCGGAGGCCAACTCATTGGATGCCAAGTCCCTAATGCCAACAGTCAAGGACTCCGGCACACCGCACCGAGACAACGCCATGGCACAACTGCGCGGCTTCGCCTCGCTCCGTACGGATACACACAAGTTGATCCTCAACTGGAACAGCCAAACGGAACTCTATGACCTCGTCGAGGATCCCGGAGAGTGTCACAACATTGCGGATCAGGAACCCAACCTGGTCGACCACCTGCGAGGCCAACTTCAAAGCCGCTCCCTGGAAGGAGGCTGGCACCGCTGAGTCATCGAGGAACGGCCGGGGCTCCCGGTCCCATCGAAACAATTAGGTTTCTGAATTTGCCAGGAGTCTGAATTTATGTCGCACAGCCTACAG
>JAPPAJ010000102.1 GCA_026705565.1 Caldilineaceae bacterium
CCGGGGTACAGGCGCAGGCGGACCGTGCGGTGCACGGTCTCCGGGGCCTCTGTTGCAGGATGGCGGGTGTCGGGCACGGAACGGTTGCTTCCTGTCCGGCGGAGAGTCCGGATGTCCGCCGGGCTCTCTTGTTTGCAGGACACGATTACAGCACAGGTGTACAGGGTTGTGCCTGTCGCACCGACTGTGTAGTCAGGTATATAAGCCCCCTGTTTTTCCACTACGACATACCGGCATGACACCGGAGGAGGTGCAGGGCCTGGACGAACCTCCGGATCTGATCATCTACCAGTAGTCCGGGGTAGGCGCGAGGAACGGTCGTGGTGACGGTTGAAGCTTCCGTCCACCGGTCCGGTGCGCGGGTTTGATTTGGTCCGTTGCGGTTTCTTCTCAGGATGCGGCCGGTTCGGTTCGGTATTGGCCTGTTGGGCTCACCGTCAGTCCGGCCAAGTGTCCCAATGGCCGTCTTTTGTTGCAATGGCCGGTCTACTGGACTACCATGGTTGCGAACAAGACGGAAGCAATAACAAGCAGCACGCCGGGTTGGCGGGAGCAACGAGACACTCAATGTCCATATCCAAGACGGAAAAACAGAGGATTACGCGGGAGTTCCGCATCAACGAGTCCGACACGGGCTCGCCGGAAGTCCAGATTGCGCTGCTGACGCGACGCATCGAGGACATGCTCGGACACCTGAAGGCGCACACCCATGACGAAGGGTCGCGCCGGGGCCTGCTCAAGTTGGTTGGCCAGCGTAGACGGCATCTGGCCTATCTGCGCAAGAAGGATGTGCAGCGCTACGCCACCTTGATTGATCGTCTGGGGCTGCGCAAGTAGCGTCCCTTTCCCAATATTCCCAGTTCAGTCCGCGGGCCATGGTCCGTGAACGCCTGCGCGAGGCAGCCCGGGCACCCTTGGTGCGCGCGGGGCTTGTCCGCGTTCTTGCTTAGCCCCTTGTTCGATTTTCTTCAGCATGCCAGTCCAGGTGCGGCCGGATGCCGCGCCGGGGGACGGAACGGCATGCACGTTTTTTTGCATTGAGGTGACATATGCAGATGTTTGATGGATCGTCCGTGTTCACGGCCGAAGTAGGTGGCCGCGAACTGATCCTGGAGACCGGTGTGCTGGCCCAACAGGCCGGCGGCGCAGTGACGGCCAGGACGGACGACACGGTGGTGTTCGCTTCGGCGACGATGAGCCGCGAGGTAAGGGAAGGCACCGATTTCTTCCCGCTGACGGTGGATTTCGAGGAACGGATGTACGCCGCCGGGCGCATCCCCGGCAGCTTCTTTCGTCGGGAGGGGCGTCCCAGCGAGACGGCCATCCTGCTGTGCCGGCTGACGGACCGGCCCCTGCGACCCCTGTTCCCGAAGGGGTTCCGCAACCCCGTGCAGATTGTGCTCTCGCCGCTGGGCTGCGACGGCGAGACCCTGATGGCGCCCTTGGCCATCACGGCAGCATCCGCGGCCCTGTCGATTAGCGACATTGACTTTCAGGAACCGGTGGCGGCCGTCACGATCGGCCTGATTGACGGCGAACTGGTCGTCAATCCGACCCATTCCCAAATACAGGAGAGCCGGCTCAACCTGCAGGTGGCCGGCACGCGCGACAACATCCTCATGGTCGAAGCCGGCGCCGACCAGGTGCCGGAGGATGTCATGCTGGATGCGCTGCGGCTGTCGCACGATGCCATGCAGCCGCTGATTGACGTGATCGGCGACATGCAGCGTGAACTCGGCAAACCCAAGTTCAAGGATTACAAGTTGTTCACGGTGCCGGAGCAGGTCTCGGAGCGCGTCTCCGAAATTGCCTCCATGGGGGTCGACGGCCTGATCGCCGACAACCCGGATCGGGCCGCCTACGATGCCGGAATTGCAACCCTCAAGCAGCAGGTGCAGGACTCGCTGGAAGGGGAACTGGCCGACGAGGCATCCGAGTTCAACAAGGGCACGGTCGGCGAGGCCTTTAGCGGCACGGTCAAGAAGGTTGTGCGCCAGCGCATTCTGGACCAGGGCATTCGCAGCGATGGCAGGGACACCACCACTGTCCGGCCGATTTCGATACAGGTGGGGCGCATTCCCAGGGTCCACGGCAGCGGCCTCTTCCAGCGCGGCGAAACCCAGGTGCTGACCGTGGCCACGCTCGGAACCCCTTCCGATGCCCAGCGCATGGACTCGTTCTACGAAGGCGAGGACGAGAAGACCTACATGCACCACTACAACTTCCCGCCCTACTCGACGGGTGAGGCCTACATGATGCGCGGTCCCCGGCGGCGCGAGATTGGCCACGGGGCCCTGGCGGAACGCGCCGTGGCAGGCGTGGTGCCGGACGACTTCCCCTACACCCTCCGCCTGGTGTCCGAGTGCATGAGCAGCAACGGTTCCACCAGCATGGCCTCCGTCTGTGCCAGCACGCTGTCGCTGATGGATGCCGGCGTGCCGATCAGCAAGCCGGTGGCCGGCGTGGCCATGGGATTGATCCAGGAGCCGGGCACCGGGCGCTACCAGGTCCTGACCGACATTCAGGGCCTTGAGGATCACCTGGGCGACATGGACTTCAAGGTGGCCGGTACCGACAACGGGATCACCGCCCTGCAGATGGACATCAAGATCGAGG
>JAPPAJ010000019.1 GCA_026705565.1 Caldilineaceae bacterium
CCTCCTCTTCCATGCCCGCCAGGCTTGTAATCCTGCCCATTCGTTCCAATCGGTGTATGCTGGCGGTATGACGGGACCACGGCCACCGACAGGAGCCCGCGGCAGGGCGGACGAACCGTCTCCGGGCATGGAACACGACGCCCTCGTGCGCAGGGTCCTGGCCGACCCGGAGGCCGCCCGCGCCTGGCTGCGGGACCGCTTGCCCAGGGGCACGGCCCAACACCTGGACCTGGCCACGCTGCAACTGCAGCCGGGCACCTTCGTCGACGAGGAGCTGCGCAGGGCGGAAACGGACGTGCTGTTCGAGGTCCGGCACGCCTCCGGCCAGCCGGTGTTCGTCTATCTGTTGGTCGAGCACCAGTCCACCGTGGACTTCTGGCTGCGCCTGCGGCTCCTCCGCTACCAGGGCCGCATCTGGGAGCGGGAACGCGCCCGCCGGCCCGGCGTGTCGGCTCTCAGCCCGATCGTCGCGGTGGTCCTGCACCACGGCCCGCGGGCCTGGTCCCCGCCCACCCGTTTCGAGGCTTTGTACAATGAGGCGGTGCGGGAGCTGCCCGAAGTCTGCCGTTTCGGCCATGTCCTGGTGGAACTGCACCGCATGCGCCTCGAGGACGCCCGCGGGGATGCCTACGGTTGGGCCATGGAGATGTTGTTGAGCGACCATCGCCGCACGCAGGCCGACCGCCTGCGGCAGTTGCTGCCGCCGCTGTTGCCGGCGATCCGGGACACGCCCGACGGCCCGCGCAAGGTGGTGACGCTGTTGAGGTACTACAGAATTGAGTATGGAGGAGCCATGAGCGCCGAGCTGACCGCCGCGGTTGAGGAGCACCAGACGCGCCATGGGCGCATCGGCCTGACTCCGGAAGACCTGACCATGCTGGACCTCCTGGAGGCGACGCTCCGGCGCGAAGGCCGAGAGGAAGGCCGGGAGGAAGGCCGGGAGGAAGGCCGGGAGGAAGGCCGGGAGGAAGGCCGGATTATGGCGCAGATTGCGCTCGTCGAACGCATGCTGACACAAGGTGTCTCATGGGAGACCGTGGAGGAACTCGCCAACATCGACCAGGACGGCCTGCACCAACTGCGGACGGAACTGGCCGTCTTGCAGGGACGCACCACCGCACGCGATCGCTGATTTTCCCCGGACCGGCTCCCCGAGGGTTGAGGAAGATTCAGGGGCCGGAGCCGGGCAGGCCGGCGTCGAAACGTCATGGGCAAACGCCGATGTCATACCTTGCTGATTTGGCAACATGGTCGACAGTCTGGCGTCTGATGGCGGTGGAGAGCGGTACGCGAACCGAATAGCACCACCTGCACGTCGGGTTTCTGCTGCTACAGCTTGGCAACCAGTATCAAGGCGAGTGGATCCGGAACGCCGTGCCTGTGTTCGAGGTCTACGACGGGTTCGCCCCAGGTCTTGGTCATGATGTGATCCCGCGTCGAGGTTGGCTGTCAGGGGACAGGTCTGCTGGCCACGTCACAGGCAGTTGCATTCAAGAGCAGGGGCACATCGGACCATCACGGATCACTCTGGAGAAAGCTTGATTGGGGTGTGACGGTTGCCACGCCTTGATCCACAGCCTGGACCAACTCCTCTACGGCATGCCATAGACGGCGGAAGGAACGGGATCGCGACCGCACCAGGTCCAATTCAAGTCGATGGGTCAACGGTTCCTGATCGTATGTCGCCCTGTAGGAACGGTGGCGGCGCATGTGGCGATTGAGCCACCCCTTGGCATCCCGTATCGTTTCGGGGCACTCCGGGGCGGTCGCCTCCGCCGGCAGTTCAAGCCACTCCCGAATCCTGTCCCCACGGTCTGGGGCCAGACTGCAAATGAACCAAGTCTCGTATTCCTGCACGGCATAGACGATGGCAACAGGAACGTTCAGATGCAACTCCGTCGCCTCCCGAGCCAAGTCGGCTGCTTTCTCTCGCGGACATTCCTCATCGGCATCCAGGAGCACAAGTATTGCCTTACCCCCTTCGGCAACCGCATACCTGAGATACTCCTTGAATTTCTTCAATGGGAATGGCTGGCCTCCAGTCCTCATGGCCTGAGCCACCGGTAAGTCAAAGCGATGGCATTCCCACAAAATGTTGCGAACAAGGCCAGGTACGGCCTTCTCGTCCCCCGGGCCTTCCACGATGCCTCCGATGCCGGAACGGCTACTCATGTGCCTGCCCGCGTGGTGATTCCAATTCCCCCGTGCGGTGAAGTTCACCAAGTGAGAAGAGGTGGTTCCTCACTGCCTCCCTCTGGGAATCAGCCACCTCCTCGACCACCGTAACACCATCCATGAGTTCCACAATCCGCAGGCTTTCCGTGGTTCGATAGTCGGTCAGGCAGTCAAGCAGGTCAGGGCTGTGAGTCGTCACAATTACTTGGGATTGCCGCGTTGCCTCGTTCAAGATGTCGGCCAGTGGAGCCATGGCTCCCGGGTGGACGGTCAATTCGGGCTCTTCGATACCCATTAGAGGCGGTCGCCGACGCTGGTTCAGTGCTACGAGAAGTGCCAGCAGGCGAATGGTTCCATCGGATTCCCGTGACAGATCAATCAAAACCCGGTCC
>JAPPAJ010000182.1 GCA_026705565.1 Caldilineaceae bacterium
GGGCGGGCGGCACTTGACCACATTGGTGATGAACACGTCGGATCTGGGTATCCCGGCTTCGGTCAGCATTTCGGTCAGGAGCTGGCCGCTCCGGCCGACAAACGGCCTGCCCTGTTCATCCTCGACAGCGCCGGGACCTTCGCCGACAAACATGATTGATGCCCGGGGATTGCCCTCTCCCGGCACCGCCTGCAGCCGTCCGGCACACAATTGACAGGCTTCGCAGGTCCGGATTCCGGCCGCGAGCTCCTGCAGGGTTTCGGTTGGATTGCCATCAGCCATGATTCTTCCCACCTACGCTAATCGAATTGACAAACCGCGCCCGAGTCCGGTCAAGGCCTGCAGCCAGCCGTGCCTGTACGACAGGGGTCTGCAAGTCAAGGAGGTTGTACAGCAGGGCTGCCTCACCGTTCTCATAGTAGCGCGGTCGGCACCCTATCCGTTCGAATCCCAGGCCCTCATACATGTGCACGGCCTGCCGATTGCCCGGCTTCACCTCCAGTTGGACCACCCTCATCAAGTTGATGGTTGCCACCTGCAGAAAGTTGAGCATCAGGAGACTGCCCAGCCCCTGTCTCCGCACGGCCGGCAGGCAGCCGAACCGCACAATCTGTGCCACGTCGGCCGGCATAACGGAACAGACATACGCCGCCACCTTGCCGGGCCGCAGGGATCCCCATCCTTCCGGCCCCGTGCGCAGCCCGTACCAGACGTACATGGAGGCAGGCTTGAGCATGGACTGGATTTGGTCCCGGCTCAGGGGTGGTTGAAAACAGATGTCCTCCAATTCCTCCACATCCTGCCAGTCCTCGACTCCCAGTGCGCAGAAATCCGGTGCGCGCGATGTCAACGCGGCCATGCAGAACTCATACCGCCTCCGCCGACGAGAAATAGACGGGGACAACGGATTCGGGATCGGACCGTTCGCTGGTTGCCAACCGGTCCCGGGCCAGGCGGGCCAAGGTCAGGGATGTGCGCAGGCGCTCCTTGCGACCGGGCCAACACAGACCGGGCAATCCGGCCAACCCGTGTTCAAGGTCCGCGTCCCGGTCGGCGCACAGCCAGGACTGCCAGTCCATGGCCGGCCCGCGGCTGGCGGCTTGCACCAGTTGGTCCAGGGATCCGTTCACCAAATCGGGCGTCCCAAGTTCCCGCCACGGTTCGTCGGGATTCAGCCAGCCCCAAATCCAGCGGTTCCGGCCGGCCGGCAACGCGGCCAGCAGGCGCATCGGGCCTGGTTTTCGGGGTGCGGCTGCATACGCCTTGTGCAACAGGATTGAGGTTGTGGCCACTCCGCACAAGGGAACGCTGCCACCCAAGGCGAGTGCGATGCCCTTTGCTACACTGATCCCCGTGCGAACCCCCGTGTAGCTGCCCGGACCGCGGGCCACGGCAATCAGGGACAGAACCTCCAGGTCCGTGTCCGCTTCGGACAACACCTCCCTGACGGTCGGGGCCAACTCCCTTGTGTGGCGTCGGCCGCCGTCCCAAATTCGTTCGCTGCGGGTTTTTTCGGAAGCCAAGTCCACCACCCCCACAACGGCGGGTTCGATGGCCGTGTCTATCGCCAGTGCGAGCATCCACAGCCTCCAGGCCACCCATTGGAACCAACATGCCCAACTCCGCAACCACGCCGGCCCTCATGGGCGCCCACGTATCCGCCGCAGGCGGCATGCACAAGGCAGTCGACCGGGCCGTCGACCTCCACATGACTGCGCTGCAGGTGTTCACCAAGAGCAACCGCCAGTGGAAATCCAAGCCGTTGGATCCCGGCGATATCCAAAAGTGGCAGGACCGCCGACAGAACCCGGCCTTGCTGCCGGCCGTTTCCCATGCCAGCTACCTGATCAACCTGGCCGGACCCAAACCGGACGTCCAGGCCAAGAGCAGGACCGGACTGGCGGACGAACTGGAACGGGCCGCGGCCCTCGACATCACGGATGTCGTCCTGCATCCGGGTGCCCACATGGGCGACGGCCCGGAGGCCGGTATCACCAGGGCGGCCGCCATTGTCAACGAAATCTACGCCAGCCGTCCTCATCTGCAGGCCACGCGTCTGCTGTTCGAGGTCATGGCGGGCCAGGGCACGGTCATCGGGCGCAATCTCGCCGAACTGGCCGACCTGCTGGCGCTGACGCGGGACGCGGCCAACACCGGCATCTGCCTCGACACCTGCCACCTGTTTGCCGCGGGATACGAAATTCGCACCCGGGACGGGTACGGCCGCCTAATGGCCGAGATTGACGCCACCGTAGGCATGAACGCGGTGCACTGCTGGCACTTCAACGACAGCAAGGGCGATCTTGCCAGCCACGTGGATCGGCACGAACACATCGGCGAAGGTCGGATCGGGGAAGCGGCCTTCGCGTTCATTCTCAACGATGCGACCTGGTCGCACATTCCCAAGCTGCTGGAGACACCCAAAACCGTGGAACGCACCTCGGACCTAAAGAACATGCAGGTACTCGGCTCCCTGCTGGACAATCCGGATCGGATCCCTCCGGGCCTGATGGAGGAACAGGCACCCGACTGACAAGGGAACAACCCGCCCGGCGGCCGCCATTCCGCAGCGTCCCCGTTGGTCGTCGGACCCGCTGCCGGTAAGCTGGCAATGTTGTCGGTCACCCAGCCCACGCGGCTGCCGCGGCGGTGCAACACCCAAATCGCATTTAAGACCGCAGGCAAAGCACCCAGTCCGATGCTCGGCGCACATGGCCGGATCTGATCAATAGCGGTCCACTTCCTCGTCGACCAGGACGGACCAGGCGTCAATGCCGCCGTCCATCGAACGCACGTTGGTATAACCGCGCTCCATCAGCCAGGCGGTGACCTTGGCACTGCGCACGCCCTTGTGGCAAAACAGGACGCAGTCCACGTCCTTGTCCTGCATGGCCTGCGGAATGGCGGCTTCGCCGTGATCCCTCAGGTCGCTCAGCGCCACGTGGGTGGCCCCCGCGATGGCCGCCACTTCCAGTTCGTCGGCTTCGCGCACATCCACCAGCAGGAAGCTGTCGCCTCGCTGCCGCCGCATATCAACTTCGGTCACGCCGATCTCGGGCGCGTTGAACTGGTTGGGCATGGGATGCCTATTGCCTTTGCCGGTGACCGGCTGTCATTCAATCATAGTCATCGAATTCCGACTCGATCACCGGCTGCCGGGCCGCGAACCCGGCATCAATGTCATGCCAGTAGTCGATGGTCTCCTCGCCGTGCTGCCAGCAGAGGTACACGCGCCGGCCGTGTCGCATGGCCAGAAAGTCGAGAATACCCTTGTCGACATCCTTGACCAGGATGCCCATGGCCATGATTTGGCGCACGGCACCGTCCAGGCGCGCAAACTGTTCGGTCAAATCGGTAATGTGGGCGTTGCCGCCGTTGCCGATGCGGCGGCGAAGAAACGGCCACACCTTGGGCCGCAACTCCATGATTTCCCCGCGCGCGGCCTGGACCAACTCCATCAGGGCCGCCACGCGCGGCAGGGCGGCGCGGGCTTCCCGCACCGTGTAGATTCGGGCGCGCACCGGATCAGACATGACTCTCGGTGCACGCCGCGCGGGCCATGGGACCGGGCTCAGCCGTGGCCGCAACCCCCGCCCTGGGCCGCATCCGAATGGCCGTCCGCCGTGCGGAAACTGCTGCCACAGCCACAGGAGCTGACGGCATTGGGGTTCTCGATGTGGAACCCGCCGCCCATCAGGGAATCCTGATAGTCGATCGAGGCCCCGTCAATGTAGAAGAGGCTGGTCTGATCCACCAGCACGTTCATGCCGTGCTGTTCGGTGATGTCGTCCCCGTCCCGGGTGGTCTTGTCGAAGGTCATGCCGTACTGCATGCCTCCGCAACCACCGCCCTTGACAAACACGCGCAGGCCGTGATCTTCATCCATGCCCTTCTCGGACATGACCGATTGCAGCCGTTCCGCGGCCGTTGCCGTCAATGTAACCACCTGAACTCTCCTATCCCCTGTATTGCGAATTCGGTCAATCGACTGAGTTCCTGACACCGATTATACATGAGAACAACAGCCGTGAATGGGGGGGTTGTGTTGGCACCCAGGGCAATCGCATGCTAAAAGGGGCAGTGACGTCTGCGGGTAGGATGGGCGGTCTGTGCCTTGCCTGGAATGCCTGCCATGACCATCCCCGTGCCCCTGGTGTCCCTGCTCGCTGCGGTCGACGATCCCCGTCGGCCTCAGGGACAGCACCATTCCCTGGAGGCCATCCTCCTGATCACCACCCTGGCTGTCATCTGTGGTGCCGACCACTGGACCGAGGTCGAGTTCTTTGGCCACCAGAAGCAGGCCTGGCTGGAGACCTTCCTGGAACTGCCGCACGGCATTCCCTCGCACGACACCTTCGGGCGCGTCTTCGGTCTGCTGGATCCGGCTCAGTTGGAAGCCTGCTTTGTGGCGTGGGTGCAGTCGCTGGCCGCGACCCTGCAGGACGAGGTCGTGGCCGTGGACGGCAAGGCGGCCCGGGGCTCGCACGACCAGGCCCGGAGTGTGTCCCCCCTGCACCTGGTCAGCGCCTGGGCGGACGCGGCCCGGCTGGTGCTGGGCCAGCGGCGGGTGGACGACCGGTCCAACGAGATCACGGCCATCCCGGCGCTGCTCGAGACGCTGGCGCTGGAGGGCTGCATCGTGACGATTGACGCCATGGGTTGCCAGAAGCGGATTGCAGAGACGATCCGCGACCAGGGGGCCGACTATGTGCTGGCCCTCAAAGGCAACCAGCCGCAACTGCACGAGGCCGTGGTCGAGACCTTCGCCGTCGAACAGGCCGAGGCTTTCGAGGGCTGCGACCATGACTTCCACCAGACCGTGAACAAGAACCACGGTCGCATCGAGACGCGTCGCTGCTGGGTCATTGGAACCCCAGAGTACATTCGATATGTGGCTCCCGACGAGGCCTGGCCCGACCTGCAGAGCCTGGTCATGATTGAGGCCCAACGGCGACAGGGGGACCAGGTTACCGCGGAGACCCGCTACTACATTTCCAGTTTGCCGGCGGATGCGCGGGTCCTGTTGCAGGTCGTGCGCAGCCACTGGGGCATTGAGAACTCCCTGCACTGGGTCCTGGACATGGCCTTCCGCGAGGACGAGAGCCGCATCCGCACCGGCCATGCCGCCCACAACCTGTCGATCCTGCGGCGCATGGCCCTCAACCTCCTACGCCGCGAGACCACGGCCAAGGGCGGTATCGCTGCCAAGCGCAAGCAGGCCGGCTGGAATGACGGGTACCTCCTCAAGGTCCTGTCCCATTAGCATGCGATTGCCCCGTGTTGGCACCTTGTCAACTTCCCTCGGCACGACCAGCCAAAGGCAGCTGGGATGGCGGCGGCAACCAAACGGATACGCGAAGCCCGTTTGGTTCGATGTTGGCCGCGAAGGCCCTGCCGCCATGGGCCTCGACCAGCGAACGCACGATGGCAAGGCCAATGCCCGAGCCGTTGCCGCCCGTCTGCGTGCGCGCCTTGTCCGCTCGGTAGAACCGCTCGAAGATCCGGGGCAGATCCTCTTCCTTCACTCCCGGTCCACCGTCCGTCACGGACAACTCGACGCCTCCGTCCGGGGCGGTCCGGGCCTGAATTTCGATTTCGCTGTCGGCCGGGGCATGGGTCAGGGCATTGACCACAATATTGCCCAGCACCTGGATCAAGCGCTCCCCGTCGACACTGAGCACGGGCAGGTTGGGTTCGACACGCGCGGTCAAGGAAATGCCCGCCCCCTGCGCCTGCCCAGCGTACATGCGCATCAGGCGCTCCACCAGACGCGCCGGTGCCAGGGGCTCCCTGGACAGTTGCAGGCGTCCCGCATCCAACTGTTCCAGGACGTGCAGGCCCCGCACCAACCCTTCCACGCGGCCGGCCTCCTGGAAAATCGTGTCCAGGTTCTCGTTCGTGGCCGGAATGGCTCCGTCGCGCATGGCTTCGGCCAACCCGCGGATGACCACGATTGGTTGTGCCAGGTCGTGCACCACATCCTGGGTCATCTGCCGCTTCAGTTGCTCCGACTCGGCCAGTTTCCGGCTCATGGAATTGAACGACTCCGCCAGCATGCCCAATTCGTCCTGCGACCGCACAGGAACCCGATGGTCCAGTTCGCCGGACGCCACCGCCCGCGTGGCATCCGTCAGTTCGTGCAGCGGCCCAACGATCCGACGGCTGACAAATACACCGGACATGCCGACGGCCAACAGAATGGCACCAAAGCCCCAAAAAGGTATCGGCCAACCATTCCACCGATAGTCTTCCAAGTCTTCGAACTCGTCCTCAAGGAAGGCGGCATCCTCCTGGAAAAATGTGGCCTCAACTCCCCCACCCAACTCCTTGGGCGTGTGAGTCACCTTCAGGAATCCGATCACTTCGCCGTCCAAAACAATGGCCTGGGCAGGAATACCGTACCCGCGCAAGGGACCAAGCAGCTTCTGCGCCGGTCCGCGGCGGTCGTTCCCCAGCCACTTTTGGTCCTCGTCGAACAGCAGCACATACTCCGGCAGGGACAGTTCGCCGGCCGCCGCCCAGGATTTGTCGTGGGCCTGGTAATGGGCCAACACCTCGTCCAGGAAGAACGGCAGGGTCCGCGCCTCGAAGTCCTTGCGGAGGTGGAACTCGACCGTGTTCCAAATGCCAAGGGCGCCGGCCACGAGAATGCCAAGGACGGCAATTGCGACAAAGGCGATGCTCAGTTTGCTGCCGAGCGACATGCCTACGGTCCTCCACCCTCCCGGAGGCGGTAGCCGACACCGTACACCGTCTCAACAAAGACCTGACCATCGGCCTCGCGGGCCAGCTTGGCCCTCAGATTCTTAACGTGGGTATCCACCGTGCGCTCGAAGCCGTCGGCCATCCCGGGCGCATCGCCGAACATGTGCTCCAACAACTGGAGGCGGGAAAGCACCCGCCCCCTAGCATCCACCAGGGCCTCCAACAGGGAGAACTCCGTACGGGTCAGGTTCACCGGCCGGGATTTGACCCGAACCTTAAAGCGGGCGCGATCCACTTCAATGTCGCCGCTGCGCACCACCTCATCCGGAGATCCGGCATCCTGTGTGCGGTGCAGAACCGCGCGTATCCGTGCAGCCAACTCGCTCATGCTGAACGGCTTGGTCAGATAGTCGTCGGCCCCGTAGCCGAACCCGGTCAGCAGGTCGACTTCGTCCAGCCGCGCGGTCAGGAAAATGACCGGCACGGTATGCTGTCGGCGCAACTCCTGCATGAACTCAAAGCCATCCATGTGGGGCATCATCACATCCAGCAGGATCAGGTCCGGCAACCGTTCCGCGATCCGCTCCAAGGCTTCAGTGCCGTCCCCGGCCACGTCGACAGCATATCCCTGCGCCTGCAAATATTGGCGGAGCAAGTTTGTGATTTGGTCGTTGTCATCGACGACGAGCAAGTGTTGGGCCATGGTGGATCCAAGGCACAACCCGGCCGCCGGGAATCGGCGGCCGGGTCTTGAATGCTTCTGATGAAGCACCCGACTGTCTACCGCTCCACGGCGTCCGCCGCGGACAGCAACATCAGCATGTCGAAGGCTTCTTCCTGTGTAATCAGACCTTCGTCCATGGCCGCATCCAGTCCCTCCAAGAGGGCCTGCGCAACCATGGTCTCCATCTCCGCCTCCAGTACGCCGGTCGATTCGGCCAGTAACTCCACAATGGTGGATCCGACCACATCCAGCACAACCGGAACCATGACCGCCACGTTGTGTTCCAAGCCCATCATATCGGACTCGAAACTGCCAATCAAGGGTTCGACGGACACGTCCATGCCGCCTGGCTGGCCACCGCGCTCGTCATACAGGTCGCCCCCGTGGCCGGGTCCATCCCAGCTCCGGGCGGCATGGTACCGTGCGATTGTCTGCTCGGCCATCCACTCTTCGACCAGCATCATCCAGGCCAGCATCGGCGCGTTCACGCCATACACGTACCCGTCGTCGTACCAGGTGTCCTCAAGCATGGACTGTTCCGTGTGGGACAGATCCCCGGCCCCGACGGCGCCGCGCTCATCATACAGGTCGCCCCCGTGGCCGGGTCCATCCCAGCTCCGGGCGGCATGGTACCGTGCGATTGTCTGCTCGGCCATCCACTCTTCGACCAGCATCATCCAGGCCAGCATCGGCGCGTTCACGCCATACACGTACCCGTCGTCGTACCAGGTGTCCTCAAGCATGGACTGTTCCGTGTGGGACAGCTCCCCGGCCCCGACGGCGGCGGCATGGGCTTCGGCCAGGAATGCATCCTTGACGGACGTCTTCTGTTCCACTTTGTGCTGCCGCTCCTGCGCCAGGGCCGCGCCCGACATCAGGAGGGTACAGACAAGGAACAACGCGAAGGCCAGACCCAAACGGCGAGTGGCTTGGGATTTCAACTTGGTAACCATGATTTGCATCCTGTTGCAATTGGATCAGATGGGATGGGTCCGCAGCGGCTCGGAATGTGCTCCGGAGGCAACCGTGGTGCCCAACTCCTGGCAGCCAGTCTAGAAACCAAATGTGGACGCAATGTGAACTTCTTCTGCAGGGATCTTGTCAGCGGACACAGGACTTCGCGCCCGCCGCAGACCCCGATCGCTAAAATTCCCGTCTTGCCCGCGGTGCCTTCCGCCCAACACAAACTTAAGGTGGCCATTCCGCAATGAAACTGGGCCTTGGTCTTTACCGACACATGCTGCACAAGGACAATTTCCGCTTTGCCAGACAAGCAGGCGCCACCCACATTGTGGCCCATCTGACCGACTATTTCAGCGACGGCCCGCGCATTCCCACCCAGGAGGACGACGGCTGGGGCTGGGCCGATCCGGATCTCGAACCCTGGTCCGCCGAGTCCCTCTCCGGCCTGCGGCGGAGCATTCAGGCCGAGGGCCTGGAACTGGCGGCATTGGAGAACTTCAGTCCCGCCCACTGGCACGACATTCTCCTGGACGGTCCCAAACGGGACGAACAGATCGAGACGATTCAGGCCATCATCCGCAATCTTGGGGAAGCCGGCATCCCGGTCATAGGCTACAACTTCAGCCTCGCCGGTGTTTGGGGCCATGTGGAAGGCCCCTGGGCCCGCGGCGGTGCCGAGTCGGTCGGCTTCCTGGGGCCGGACGGCCCGCGGGAGACGCCCATTGCCAACGGCACCATCTGGAACATGACCTACGACCCGGAGGCTCCAAACGGCACGGTTTCGGCGGTGGGCCGCAAGGAACTGTGGTCGCGCCTGGACCGGTTTCTGGGGGAAGTCCTGCCGGTGGCGGAAGAAGCCGGCGTGGCCCTGGCCCTGCATCCCGACGACCCGCCGATGCCCACGCTGCGCGGGACCGCACGCCTTGTGTACCAGCCCCGGATGTACCAGGACGTGCTGGACCTGCACGCCAGCCCCAGCAACAAGCTGGAATACTGCGTGGGTTCGTTGGCGGAGATGACCGAGGGCGACATTTATGCGTTCACCGAACGGTACAGCCAACAGGATGCCATCGGCTACGTGCACTTCCGCAACGTCCGGGGCCAGGTGCCCCGGTACCACGAGGTGTTCGTGGACGAGGGCGACGTGGACATGGAGCGCATCGTGGCCATCCTGGCCGCCAACAACTTCGATGGTGTCCTGATCCCGGACCACACCCCGCAGATGACCTGCGAAGCCCCTTGGCACGCGGGCATGGCCTATGCCTTGGGCTACATGCGCGGAATCATGCGGGCCCAGGGGATCGAACTCTGATGGCTGCCCCCAAGTCGGGCTACAGGGACGAATCCCTGCCGTGCGGCGATGGCCGGGACTGGGAGAACATCTGCCGCGCCCTGGCGGACAAGCGGTCCCGCCAGGAAGAGGAGCTGGACTGGAACCTGCCGGCCGAGGCGCCGTTGCCGTACCGGTACCGCTGGGAACACGTCAAGGACGTGGTCGAGAATGCGAGGATGCTGGCCCGGCGGCTGGGTGCGGACGAAGATGCCTGCGTGGCCGCGGCTTGGCTGCACGACATCCGCAAGCTGGAGGACCAGCACGGCCGGCGCGGGGCAGCCGAAGCTGTACAGGTCCTGAAGACAACGGACTTCCCGCAGCATAAGATCGGGACCGTGGACATCGCCATTCGCCTGCATGAGGGGTTTTCGTCGGGACGGAGGGACAAGCCCTTGGAGCCCCTTGAGGCGGCGATTCTGTGGGACGCGGACAAGCTCACCAAGCTCGGTGTTCCGCAACTGGCCCACATTCTGGGTACGGCGCGGGCCATGCACATCACCCAGGAGGAACGCCTGGAGTTGGCCGAGTCCTATACGCTCGAATTCGTAGCCAATACGGCTGAGAGCATGAACACCGAACCGGCCCTCCGCATCGCCCGCATTCGGTATCGCGAGATGGTGGGGTTCGTGCAGATCTGGCGTCGCCAGATCGACGACCCGTTTGGTGAGCCCGCGGATGGTCAGCCCCGGATTCTGCCTTCGCGTAGCAACGTCTGACCCATGATCCTGTTGTGGACAAAAGGATGAAACCCATTGAGACGGCAATTGCCGGCAGGTCGTAGCAACGCCTGGGCAGTGATCCGTTGTGGGTAGCGTTTATGGACTGCGCCTTAACCGATGAATGCTGACGTATACCCCCCTCCCGCCCGTCTGGGATTGAGGGTAATTGCCTATTGCCTGGACATAGGGGGCTGGATCCTGCATGCCATGATCTGGACGTATGCGTTCACATTCATGGTAATGATGCAGGCAAGGTGGCCACTTAACGTGTCGACTGTTTTGAGCCTTCTGATTGTGGGTGCCTGGTTCAAACTGGCGGCACGAGGCCAGACAATCGGTAAGGTTTTGGTGGGCCTGCACGTCATCCTGATGGATGGCAAAGGGAACCAGCAGCCTCTGGGCATCCCTCAGATGTTTGCGCGGACAGTGATCAAGATTTTGGGAGCGGTGGTGGTTTTGCCGATGGTGGTGGTTTTGCCGGTTTTCCTGGACCTCTGGCGGGTTCTATTGGATCGCAGCGAAGTGATCATGATTTTGGGGGCGGTGGCGGTTTTGCCGGTTTTCCTGAACCTCTGGTTGGTTCTATCGGATCGCAGCTATTGTCGAACAATCGCGGATCGGGTGCTCAACAGCCGTGTGGTCGAAATCCCACCTGGAGCTGAGGAAGCTGGACCAGGTTCAATCCCTCCCGCCCGTCTGGGCTTGAGGGCAATTGCCTATTGCCTGGACATAGGGGTCTGGATCCTGCATGCCATGATCTGGTCGTATCACAACATGTTCAAGGTAATGGTGCAGGGAGTGTGGCCACTTTACGTGGCAGCTGCTTTTAATCTTGCGTTTGTGGTTGCCTGGTTCAAACTGGCGGCACGAGGCCGGACAATCGGTAAGGTTTTGGTGGGCCTGCACGTCATCCTGATGGATGGCAAAGGGAACCAGCGGCCTCTGGACATCCCTCGGATGTTTGCGCGGGCAGTGATCAAGATTTTGCCGGTGACGGTGGTTTGGCCGGTTTTCCTGGACCTCTGGTGGGTTCCATGGGATCGCAGCGAAGTGATCAAGATTTGGGGAGCGGTGGCGGTTTGGCCGGTTTTCCTGGACCTCTGGTGGGTTCTATCGGATCGCAGCGATCGTCGAACAATCGCGGACCGGGCGCTCAACAGCCGTGTAGTCGAAATCCCACCTGGAGCTGCGGAAGCTGGACCAGGTTCAACAACAGTTAATCTCGAACCAAAAGCCTGATGCCCATCATGACGAAACTCAACTTCGACGTGCGGGCCCGTTACGGCTGTAGCCGCATCTGAGTTCGCCGCTGCGGAACACTGCGTGGGTTGCTCTGGTTCCTGTTCCGGGAGTTGACGGGCCGGGTGACGAAACACCCGACCTGGGAGAGCGAACCGCTGCGCTACGAGGCGGGTGCGGTCCGCGTCGTTGCTGGTCCACTCCCATAGCTCTCGGCGCACGGTCTCGAAACGGCCGTGCGCCTCCAAGGCCATCGCCACCGAATCCTGGCAGCCGTTGTGGGCCAGCCAGCAGCGTACCCTTCAGCCACAGGGCCAGGACCCGTTGCAGGCGGCCTTGGAGCGAGGGCAGATGCTGCTGGAGCTCGCAGCACAGCGGATACAATGCAGGGGTACGGGGCATGGCCACACACCGGGGACTGACTGGAATTGAAGACCTTCAGTGTACCGGCCGGTCATGCCTTCGTACTCCCCCCCCCCATCAACCGTAGCACCTATGTGCAAATACCCTTAACAACGGATCCTGTCTCCATATGCCGACCAAGTGTGTTGAGCCGTCAGGCCTCCAGATCCACCGGCGCGCGCAGACCGTACCTGAAATCACAATGGGAGGCGCCTTCCATGATGGTCCGAGTCCGCGCCAGAGCCACGGATTCGTTGAATCCCTCGATCAGGGCGTAGTCGCGCGCGCACGACAGGATTGATCCAAGTTCCTCCATGCCAATCTCGCGGTACATCTCCGCATAGCGGCACCGGGTCACGTTGAAGTCGAATACATCCCCGGTACTGACCAGGGTATCGGTCTCCAGGGCACCGCCACGCTTCCAGGCCTCCATGGTCCCGGCAAAGGCCTCCAAGTCGTTGTCGTCGCCGGACATGCGCATGGCGCGGCCTTGGCTGCGCGCAATCTCCACAACGGTGGAGCGCACAATCTCCAAGACCCGTTCCCGTCCGAACGCGTCCGCGAATGCATCTATCATGGGACCCAGAATGCGGGCTTCAATCTCCCGCCGAACCAGGACACCCACCTGCTCATTCAGGGTGTCGGGCTTGGGTGCCGATTTACCGTTGCCCTGCATACGTGCCTGTTCCATTGCTCATGCCAGTCATTGCTGAACAGTTATCCTCACTCGATTGATGGACGCAGACCCGGAGGGTGCCCTTAACTCGAGGCCGGGCTGCCGAGTCGAACTGAACGCCAACTGTCCTACGCACTGGATCGCCCCGAGGGCGACGCGTGGCCGTGCCTGCTTCGGACGCAGTCATCCCAACTCCTCGTTGCAAGGTTGGCTCAGGCAGCGTCGTTCCGTCTGATCCAGTCGCGTAGGGCATGGTCTATCCGGGTCTGCCAACCGCGCCCCCCTGCTCGGAAATGATCGATGACATCCTGTGACAGCCGGATGGTGGTGGAAACTTTCGGACGCGCCTTCGGGGGGCGTCCCCGACGCACGGATGCCTTGGCAAATTTCTCCGGCCAGCCATTCGTTGAGAGGTCGGGTGCCGTATCGGGGTCAAAACCTCGGGCCGTAGAGCCTTCTTTCTCGTCCATTGGCTTTGCTCATGCTGATGATGCTGCACACATCGTCGCGGGGTGTCCAGACATGCACCACCATCGCATCGTCCAGAAAATCCTATGGTGTTGAACCGAATCTCGCCATAGTCTTTCCGATTGTCTTCAACAGTCAACGTCGTGCCGCCCAGCACGTCCGCTGCTTGTGCCGTATCCAAGCTTCGGGCCTTGAGCGTCTCCGCGCGTTGCGCTTCGTCGAACTCAATCCCGCATAATTTATGTTACTACAGAAATAGGGAACAAGAACTTTGAATCCAACCAGGATGCAAACCTCTCCGGTGAGCTGCTTCGTGCCTCATTGACATGTGGATAATCGCAGGCAGTACATCGATGAAGTATCGATGGGGACCGGCGGCCGCCTTCATGGCCGTCGGTGCGGCGGCCCTGCTCGCGACCGGCTTGGCCACGGCCGGCCACGCCACGACCGTCGTGGTGCTGGTTGCGGTCGGTACCGTACTGGCGGCAGCCCTGCGCTGGCCCGACTGCAGACTCTCGGCCCTGGTACTCACCGCTCTCCATCTGCCCTTCGCCGTGCTGCCGGTGGACTTCGGCCTCAAACCGTCGCTCCTCAATATCGCCGTGGGCCTGGTGCTGGTGCGCTGGGCCGTGGCCGGCATCCGGGGGGAACTGGAGCCCATCCACCTGTTCAGCGTGGCCCCGACCCTGTTGTTCGCGCTCCTGTACACGGCTGCCGTATTCTGGGGCTTCAACTTCGAGACGCCGTCCGCCTTTGAGAGCCGCAAGACCGCCGAATACCTAATGGGCCTGATGCTGTTTCCGGTGGCGCTGACAACCCTGACCACCGCCCGCCGTATCCGCATCGTGGTGACCGCGCTGGCTGTCGGCGGTACCGTCGCAGCCTTGGCTGCGCTCTTCCTTTACTTTGTGCCTCGAACGGCTGCCGCGGACATCCTGGGCAGCCTGGCCGTGTTCGACTATCCCAAGGGGAACGAGGCCTTGCGTTTCATCAACGACAACCCGTTGGAAGCCATGCGAGCCATCGGCCTGTCCACGGACCCCAACCTCTTGGGTGCAGTGTGCGTGCTGACCTCCGCAGTCCTGCTGCCTTTCTTCTTCCGGTGGCAGTCGCCCACGGTTCAAATCGCGGCCTGCCTGGCCCTGGCCGTGGTGGCAGCCGCCACCTACCTTACCTACAGTCGCAACGCCCTCCTGGCCATCGGAACCATCGGTTTGTTCCTGGCGGTGTTCCGCCATCGCATCCTGCTGCCGGCGGGCGGAGCACTGGCCCTGCTGCTGGTCCTGTTACCCCAGACACAGGGTTATGTCCGGCGTCTGGCGGAGGGTCTGATGGGCCGCGACCTGGCCACGCGCATGCGCCTGACCGAGTACGCAAATGCCCTGGAAATCGTGCGGGAGTGGCCCTGGACCGGCATTGGCTTCTTCGGCCCTCCCGGCGTGGACCTGGAGATGGGCGTGTCCATGGTCTATCTGGCCGTAGCCTCGATGATGGGAGTTCCGGCTCTGCTGCTGTTCTGCGGAATTCTGCTGGCGCCGTTGTTTCAATTCCAGGGAACCCCGTGGCGCGGACATCCGCTGGAACCCTGGGTGCTGGGATTGGCAGGCGCAGTCGTTGGCCTGGTCATGACCGGCCTCTTCGACCACTTCTACGTCAATCTGCTGTATCCTCACATGTCCGCCCTGTACTGGCTGTTGCTGGGTACCTGCACGGCGGCCCTGCGCCTGGTGCGCTCCGACCGCGGCCTTGCCAAAACCGCATGACCCTGTCCAACAAGCCTTCCACCGGCCAGACCATCGCCCTTGAGGCAAGACCTGACGCTTTAGGCAACCTTACGCGCGGGCGCAGGCCTTCCTGGCTGAGGGTGCGTCCCGCCGACAGCCCAAAGGTGCGGGAACTGCGCAACCTGTTTCGCGGCCAGTCGCTGCACACCGTATGCGAGGAAGCCCTTTGCCCCAACCTCGCCGAATGCTGGGCGCGGGGCACGGCCACCTTCCTGCTGATGGGCGACACCTGCACGCGCAGCTGCGGGTTCTGCAAGATCAAAACCGGTCGGGGCAGCGAACTGGATCCGGACGAACCGCGGCGCGTGGCCGAAAGCGTGCAGGCCATGGGACTGAACCATGCCGTCCTGACCAGTGTCAACCGGGATGAACAGCCGGACGGCGGCGCCTGGGTGTTCGCCGAATGCATCCACTGGATTCGCAGGCTGGTTCCGGGCTGCACCATCGAGGTGCTCATCCCGGACTTCCAGGGCAGCGGCGAGGCCCTGGTCAAGGTGCTGGCCGCCCAGCCGGAGATTCTCAACCACAACATCGAGACCGTTCCGCGCCTGTACCGGACGGTGCGTCCCCAGGCCCGGTACCAACAAAGCCTGGAACTGCTGCGCCGAGCCAAGGAACTGGACGGGCGCGCGGTGACCAAGTCCGGCCTGATGCTGGGCCTGGGGGAAACCCGTCGGGAAGTGCTGGCCGTCATGGACGACCTGCGCGCCCACGACGTTGAAATCCTGACCATGGGCCAGTACCTGCAACCGAGCCGGTTCCATCTGCCGGTGGATCGGTATGTGCACCCGGACGAATTCGATGACCTGCGGGCGGAAGGGGAACACCGCGGCTTTCGCTGGGTCGAAAGCGGCCCGCTCGTCCGCAGCAGCTACCATGCGGACGGCCAGGCCCACCTGACTGATCGCCCCCTGCCCGAGACCACCTCGAACTGACTTCCTCGCGGCCGGGTTCGGGCAGGTCGTACAGGAGCGCATGAAGGTTTCGCCGGACCCGGTTCCAGTCAGTCCCCCGAAAGGAGACCTTGCTCCATGTCTTTTACCCCTGCTTCCAATCGCTACGACAGCATGGTCTACCGCCGCTGCGGCCGCAGCGGCTTGCTGCTGCCGGCCGTCTCGTTGGGTCTGTGGAACAACTTCGGAACGCACCACTCCCACGAGAATGCCCGAAGTCTGGTGCACACGGCCTTCGACTTGGGCATCACCCACTTCGACTTGGCCAACAACTACGGCCCGCCCCCCGGCGCGGCGGAGGCAACATTCGGTCGCATCCTGGCCCAAGACTTGGGCCCCTGGCGCGATGAACTGATTATCTCCACCAAGGCCGGCTATGAAATGTGGCCTGGGCCCTACGGCAATTTCGGCTCGCGCAAGTACATGCTGGCCAGCCTCGACCAAAGCCTGCATAGGATGGGACTTGACTACGTTGACATCTTCTACAGTCACCGCATGGACCCCGGCACTCCACTGGCCGAGACCATGGGCGCCCTGGACACTGCCGTCCGCAGCGGCAGGGCCCTGTATGCCGGCATTTCCAATTACGACGCACAGCACACGCGGGAAGCCGCCCGCATCCTCCGGGAACTGGGCACTCCCTGACTGATTCACCAACCTCCGTACAACATGCTGCGCCGGGACTACGAAACGGGCGGGGCGTTCGATGCCATGGCCGAGGAAGGCATCGGCTGCATTGCCTTCTCGCCGCTCAGCCAGGGGATGCTGACCAGCAAGTACCTGGACGGCATCCCGAACGATTCACGGGCTGCCGATCCCCACTCCACCCTGACCCCGGAACGCATCACCGACAAGACCGTGGCCGTCCTGCGCGACCTGAACGCCCTCGCCGCCAACCGCGGCCAGTCCCTGGCCCAGATGGCGCTGACCTGGGTTCTGCGGCAACCGGTTGTCTGTTCGGTCCTGACCGGAGCCAGCCGCCCGGATCAGCTGCACCACAACGTTGCGGCCCTCCGGAACCTGGAGTTCACCCCGGACGCACTAGAGGCAATCGACCGCGTGCTGGCAGCCCCCGCGTAACAAGTGAATGTGGCCGGTCATGACGACCTCGGCCAGACAACCCCTACCCCGTCCGGAACTGGCGGTCGCCGGCATCGCCCAGGCCCGGCCAGATATAGCCGTTGGGCAGATCATCGGCATCGCCCGTCAGTCGTTCATCCAAGGCACCGATGTGGAGATCCGTGTCGGGATGGCTCCGCTCCACGGCCGCGATGCCTTCGGGCGCAGCCACCAAGCCCAAATAGCACAGATTCCGCACCCCCTCCTCCTTCAGCGTCGCCAGGGCCGCGCACAGGGATCCGCCGGTCGCCAGCATTGGATCCAGGACCAGGCACAGGTCGGTCGTTTCGGGAGATGTGATCTTCCTGTAGTACGCACGGGGCTCCAAGGATTCCTCGTCCCGTTCCAGGCCAATCAGCCAGGTGTTGGCATCGGGCAGAAGGGCTAGGGCCCCGGGCAGCATGCCCAGCCCTGCGCGCAGAATGGGCACCAGCGAGATTTGCGTCCGACACACCGGTGCATCGGACATCGTGGTCAGCGGCGTGGCCACCACTGTCGATGCGAGCGGCAGATCGCGGGTTGCCTCCACCGCCAGCATCATGGCAATTTCCTGCACCAGCTGGCGGAACACCGGCGGCGGTGTGCCAACGTCCCGCAGACGGGTCAACTTGTGCTGAACCAGCGGGTGGCCGGAAAGACGAACCGCCATGCGCCTTGGGTGAATTGTCGGTCCGGCAACCTGGGAGAGGTTCAGAACCGACGGACGGGGGATCGTTCCACCAGCTCCTGGCAGCGGATGCAGTACTTGGCATCCGGAATGGCCTGGAGGCGTTCCGGATTGATGTCCTCCCGGCACCGCTTGCACTTGCCGTATTCGCCGGACTCCACCGATTGCAGCGCATCCAGGAACTGGCGCTCGCGGGTTTCGAGCATCTGAATCAACGAGATGTTCTTGGTGCGTTCGGCCACCTCGACATCGCCTTCCTCGGGATCGATGTCCACTTCGCCTTCGAAGGTGGAGCGCAGATTGGCAAGTTCGGACTGAACCCGTTCCAACTCCGCCTGCAGGGCCCTGCGGTTCTGCGCCTTGGTGAGCTTGCGCACGACCGGTTGTCCAGTGGCTGCGGAGGCGGAAGCCTTGGCCTTGACCGACTTTGTCCTGGTTTTGGCGACGGAGGTTCTCTTCCTGGCTCCGTCCTTGGTCTTTCCACCGGATACGGATGACTTCCTGGACGACACCTTGGCCTTGGCTTCATTCCCGGTACCCTTGGCGGCACGGCGCGTGCGGGATCCCGCGGTCCGTTTCCGGGCCGCCTTCGGTTTGGCCTCCAGAGCGGCTGTGTCGACTGTGGCTTCGGTATCCGGGCGCGCTGCGGTGTTGTCGGTGTCGGCCATTTTTGCTGCCTGTTGGGGAGCGTACGGGACGGCCCTTCGCTGATTCAAGGGTGTTCCGCAAAAAATTGAGCGCGGAATATACCAGCATCGTGGCCCACGGTCAATTCAACGCTCGGGCCAGATCCGACTCCGCTGTGCGCAGACGGTACACCAGATGGCCGTCCCCCCATGTCCACCAGGCCGGTTCTGCCTGCGCACACCTCTTGACGGCATGGCGGCGGCTCCGGGGATGGAAATGGCAGCCGGGTGGCGGACAGGCCGGGTCGGCCACAGCGCCCTCCAACACAATGCGCGTGCGGCCGGTCCGTGCCTGCAAAACTCAACTCTTGAAGAAGAACTGTTCCGGGTTGACCGGGACTGCACGAATGACGCTGAAGCCCCAGACACCGTCGTCGGGGAAGTTGGTGAAGTTCTGCTTCATCACGACCGGCTTGGGAATGCCAACCGTGCCGAAGCCGGGCAGGTAGTCGTAGAACCAGTCCCACAGCTCGCGGGCGATGGCCACATGCTCCTCGTCGGTCAGAGAACCGATCATGTCCTGCCACCGGGCATTCACATACTTGACCTCTTCGGGCGGTTCCTCGGCGAGTTCGTTGTCCGTGTCGCCGTTGAACCACAGCTGCCAGGCCCGGCCCCAGCGCACGTTGCCATGGCTGGGGTGGTTCAGGCGCGAGGTCCAGACCCAGGTGATGTCCGAGATGTCGCCTTCCCAGCCGGACATCTCGACATCGTTGGCGGCCACGAGCTCGTTGAGCAGGGACCGGTTAATCGGCTCGAGGATGGCTTCCAGGCCGACATTCCGCCACTGTGCGGCGGCCAGTTCGAAGACATCGACCACATCGGCCTGCTCGGTGTCCAGCTGGCAAAGCCAGGAAACCCTGGCACCATCCGGATGGAGACGGTAGCCGTCGGCGTCCCGCTGGTCGTATCCGGCCTCGTCCAGCAGCTGGTTGGCCATGTCCGGATCGTGCTGCGCCCAATGGCCCTCGTCCCCTTCCCGGTAGTACTTGGAGCTCGGCCAGACCGCCCACTGGCGCGGTTCGCCCAGGCCGAAGTAGACGGTGTTGTTGATGTCGCTCCGGTCCAGGGCCACGGACAGGGCGTGGCGCACGTCCTTGTTCCGGAAGAAGGCCCGGAGGTTGGCATCCTTGGCCGTGTGGTTGGGCACGATCACGATCTTGCCGGGGAACGTGGAACTCCACATCTTGATCTTGATGCCGGCCGAGTCGATGTTCTGCCCGTACAGCCCCATGTCCTTGAGCTGGGCCTGCCGGCCGCAGAAGGTCAGTTCACCGGCAATCAGCCTGGCCAGCAAGACCTCGCGGTCGCTGATGATGTGGATCAGCGTTGAATCGATGTATGGAAGCTGGTTGCCTTCCGTATCCACCTTCCAGTAGTACGGATTCCGTTCGTAGGTGTGGTGGTCGGGGGCATCGTCGACGCGGATGAACGCGGTCATGCCCGGCAGACCGACCTGGGCCGGGATGGTGGATCCGACGCGGCACCGGTCGCGCAACAGTTGATCCCAGGTCTCGAAGCCGGCATCCTCAACCATCCTGGCCAGGTCGTTCCTGTCGGCGTACTTCGGGTGGAACTGCTTGGCGTAGTTGGAGGGCTGCCACAACCCGCCCTGCGATCCGGCATAGAACGTCTGGTGCAGGATGATGAGAGGATAGGGCCGATCAAAGATCAGGCGGATCGTGTACTGGTCCACCTTCTCCATGGTCAGGTGCTTGCGGTTGGCGCCGGAACCGGTGCTCCAAGTGCCGGGCGGGCCACCGGGGGCGAATTCCGCGTTGTTCCAAAGATCCTCCCAGGCGAAGATGAAATCATCCGCAGTGAAGGGATCGCCGTTGGACCACCTGAGGCCCTGGCGCAGGTGCAGCACCTGGGTCTTGCCGCCGTCGCTGAACTCCCAGCTTTCGGCGAGGCCGCCGCGGATGCTGCTGAAGTCCTCGTCGATGCGCAGGATGAGTTCGGTCCCCATCACGGCCTGGGGATCGCCGAAGAGCTGGTTGGCGTTGCCAATGGCCACCACGGACTGGCCGCCATATTCGCCAACCGCGTCCCTGGGCACAATCACCTCCGGATTGGGTGGCAGACGTTCCTCGACCGGGGGCAGTTCACCGGCCGCGACCCTCTCCGCCAGCATCGGCGCTTCGCCGAACCGGCTGCCCATGCCGACGGTGGGGGCATCTTCCGCGGACACAGCATCCGGCGCATCCGCTTCGGTTCTCGATCTGGCTCTTGAACAGGCGGTGACGGCCAACGCCGCCGAAGCCACGGCGGCGCCCTTGAGAAAGGCACGCCGCTCCATTCTTGTCCAATCTGCCATCACAACTCCCAAATCGCATCAATACCCAAAACCGGCTTGAGTGACCTCCCAGCCGGCTACACCATCGTCTCCCCGTCCGCGGCAGCCTGGTCGACACACCAGTCGGGTACCGAGAAATGGACGGCGGCCACGGTCAGCATCACGAACTCGAACATGCCCTTCCAGTACTCGAACTGCGTATGGGACGAGCCCTGGAAGGTTACGGTGTAGAAGTCCTGGCCACAGATGAACATGCGGGCCTGCCGCTCACACAGGGAATCGTCCAGACGCAGCCGGCACAGATACTCGACGCCCCAGTCCCCGATTTCATCGTCCTCCAACTGACGCCAAGTCAGCACCTGACAGTCGTCGAGCGACACCAGGCCTTCGCGGATGCCGTCCAGCAGGACCTGCTCCTCGCCATCGGCCAGCGGTTGCTGCAAATCCCGCACCTCCACCCTGATCATGGTCAGGGGATCGTCCGGACGGGGCCACAGGGTGACCGCGGGGGAAGGCCCCGCATCCTCCTCCAGATGCCATTCCGCGGGCCTCCAGAAGGAAAGCTTGCCCAGAGCGTCGTTGTAGAGGGAAACACTCCGGAATCTGGGACGCGGACAGTCGTCCGGCAACATCAGCCGCAGCTCCCTGTCACTCGCTCGGCGCGCAGCATTGCCATGGTCATATTCGCTTGTCTGCCTGGAAGATTTTCCCGCGGGCGCGTGGACCCCCGGCGGAAGAAGGGGAGAATGACCCACCAGGGACTCGAACCCCGAACCCAGTGATTAAGAGTCACTTGCTCTGCCAAATTGAGCTAGTGGGCCATACTGAGTGATTCAGACTAACACCGCCTTGGATTCCGAGTCAATTCCAGCCCATTTTAGGCCATGACCCGTTGGCCCACAGCAACAGGATCAACCCACCCACGCTTGGGAGCTTGTGTTCGATGAATCCCGACCGACGGCCACCAGCCGGCAATCCCTGGGCAGAGATCTTGAAAGGACGCAGATTCCTGGTCCTGGACGGCGGCCTGGCGAGCGAAGTCGAGCGACGGGGTGTCGTGATCACCGGCGACCCGTTGTGGTCCGCGCGCCTGCTGCTGGACAATCCATCCCTGCTGGAAGACATTCACCTGGCATATGCGCGGGCCGGTGCCGACATCCTGACCACGGCCACCTATCAAGCCTCGCTCCCCGGGTTGGCCGCGGCGGGGTTGTCCGCCATCGAGAGTCGTGCCGTCCTGACCAAGGCCGTGCATCTGGCACAACGGGTTGGTGCACGGTGGGCCCAGGCCTGCGGAGTCAAACCGCCCTTGGTGGCTGCCTCCATGGGGCCATACGGGGCCTATCTGGCCGACGGGTCCGAGTACACGGGAGCCTACACCCAGGACAAAGCAACCCTGAGGGCCTTCCACGAGAAGCGGATGGCCGTGTTGGTGGATGCCGGCACCGACCTTCTGGCCTGCGAGGCCATTCCCAGCCTGGCGGAAGGCGAGGTCCTGTTGGAACTGCTAGGTGCCTACCCGCACCTGCCGTGCTGGATCTCGTTCACCTGCCGCGACGCGCTGCACGTGTCCCACGGCGAACCGGTGGCTGCCTGCCTGTCCATGGGCGCGGACTGCCCCCATGTGATGACTGGGGTCAACTGCCTCCATCCGCGCCTGGTCACACCCCTGATGGCAGCGGTCCCAGACTCCGGTGGCGCGGCGACCCAGGTTGTGTATGCCAACCGGGGTGATACGTGGATCGCGGAAAGTGGTACCTGGGACACGAGCACGGGTTTGGATGACGAGGCCTACGCGGCGTGCGCTGTGGATTGGGCACAACTGGGAGCACTTCTGATTGGCGGTTGCTGCCGAACCACCCCGTCCACCACAGCACACTTAGTCTCGCTGTCCACTGCCAACGCGTAGGATCCACTGCACTGCGATCCCGAACCGATCGGTGGTCAGTCTCTGCGAATATTTACCCAATAGCCCACTTCGCTTCAGTTTCGAAGCTCAATGATTTATTGAGCTTCGACCAAGTCAGGCAACAAGCAGTAAGGTCCAGTGCTTGGACCGCACTTCGGATTTTTGGGCTGGCTGCGAGCCGTTGTTGCTGTACGAGTTGGCGGGATGGAGAAACAGTGTGTCCCAATAGGTCCAGCGGCTATACCGGCCCTGATTCGAAATAGTCCTCGTCAATTCGCTGCAGTCGAAAGGTTTGGCGAGTGCGTACACCGATACCATATTGGACCATCAGACGGGCCAGTTCCTTGCCGTCAATCAAGATGATGCGCTTGGAACTCCGCTCCACGTAGGCCTTGGCTGACCTCGTGAAGTTAGCAGTCGTGACAAACACTCCCTTGGTTGAGTTTGCTACATCAATGGCACCCACGAAATTGCGTACGTCGCTTTCACCAACGGTGTTGCCTTCGGCGTACTTCTTGGCTTGGACGTAGACCTCGTCCAAGCCAAGCGCATCCTCCTTGATAGTGCCATCAATCCCGCCGTCCCCCCACCGCCCGGTCACAGTACCTCTGGCGGCTTCGCCACCGCCATAGCCCATGGCAATCAGCAAATCGACGACGACCTGTTCCAAGAAGCTTGGAGGAGACTTGTGCATGCGGTCCAGCAAGTCTGCCTGCAATTCACCATTCAAGCGTTGGAAGGCACTCTCCACCACTTCCTCCGATGTTGCTTCCGGGCCGGCTTTGGCCGAGGATGGACCTTCGTTGTTGACCGGAGCCTTGCTGTTGTTCTGCCATTGTTCGTAGGCAGGGAGGCTCTGAAGATACTCTAGATCGAGACGCGGCGGCGGATCCTTCAAAAGCTGTTTTCCTTCTGCCGTCAACAGAAAGACATCGCGCCCGCGCCGTATGGGCATCACCAAGCCTGCCTGCAAGAGGTGCCGCATAGCCCAATACGTGTGGTGTTGGAGTTTCGTATAACGACCGCTCGGTTCCATCTCCTGCATGTCGTCCCGTGTGAGGCCTAGGGACTCAGCCAATCTCGCCCTCGTATCGACATAGCGCAGTCCCTTGCTGTTGGCCAATGCCTCGAGAATCGGCAACAGGAGAAACTGGACATCAGGAACTGGCATCGTCCCACCTCTGCACTTCTTGGGCCAGTCCGGCAGACCAGCGTGTCACTCTCACTACTGTATACGGACTTCCCTCAGACGGAACAACTGCCAGGTTGTCCTCCTATGCCTCGCGACTATTGCCTGACCACGCCTTCACCACGGCCCTGGCGATCTCGCTAGCCTCAGTTGCCACACAGAGTCCCCTGCACGGCCCCTCCGGACCGGATGCCGCATGTATTTTCAAGGCTTCCCGCCCCAACCGGACATTTGAAAAAGGCTCGTGGGAACCAATTCCTGTCATTCGAGCCCGATTGCACTCAGCAGGACAGCGCACATTGACCAGGAGCGCGCTATACAAACCGACTACATCCGGTGTATTGCTGCTTCTGCCTGCGACAGTTGCTGCATGATCCAATCAAATTCCGGGCGGGAGCCGAACACCATGTGTTGCATGTCGCGATAATCCTGTTCGAGCACGTATTGAAGTTCCTGCTGGGGAACCAATCGAATCGATCCTGGAACCGCCTCCTCAATCCGCTTCCACGCAGTCCGGAATGCGATGAGACTATGGTTTCTCACGTCTTGGAGGAGATCGACTGCGGTAAGGGTGGATTGGCCGAGATCAGTCTGCAAAACCATCGCAACGTCATAGTAGTGGCGAGAAATCCTGTCGGCACTGGTCGGGAGACGCTTCTGATCTCGAAACCCACAGTACAGACCATGCAGAACCAGGATTTTGTCCCAAACGGTTCGCTGTGGCGCGACGGTTCTGATTTTGTCCACATGCAGTGACCAGTTGGGAAGGTCCTCTGCGACCAACGGAGTCACGGTGCAGAGCTCAGATGGTTCGACGGCAGACCTCGCACCTGCCTCAATCTTCACCCAAGGCTCCACGTATGCGGCCAGGCTCACCGGATACATCGTTGGATATCGAACCAGAAGCGATAGGGCGTCTTGATCGTATGGGTCTGGAACGACATCGCAGCCGTCCAGTACATCGGCAACCAGCCCTGTCAGTACAGACCGCAGATCCCCGTGCACGTAGGCACTACACGCCCGCTTCAATTCACTGAACAAGGCTTTCCGCCGCCGATTGGACAGGGATACCTGTCCCGTTGGGTCGCTCTCGCCTGCAAAGCCGAGATCCTCCCTTGAAACGACGATGTCCACATCTTCGGAAAACCGGTTGACAAGACCAAAGGCTTTGGACAGCGACGTGCCTCCCTTGAACCACATCTTTGGATGGCCCCGGGGCAACCGATTGAAGAGGAAGTCCAGAACCAGGCAGACCCAATAGTCCTTCTCAATGTAGCTTGGAAGTGTGTTAAGCCGGTCCGCCGTTTCCTCAAACGCAATCGCCCGTTCCCACTGCGGCAACAAGACCAGGCGGTCCAAATCCCGATTCATTCTGGTGGTCCTAAACCGGACGCGATCCGCTGGACGAGCGGGTGTGCCCAACCAGGGAGGTGGTGGCGATTTGCCATCAAGTCCTGCTTCACTTCCACTGGCAAGCGGTGAGTCAGCATTGAACACACCTTGGGGTCCTTGGACGCGTGTGGCCCCAGCCACAGCAGTGCCGAAACCACCAGCTGTGCGGGTTTGCCAGTCCATGACATCGTCCTTGGCGATGCATGTTGGAAACGCGGCGTGCGCTTGGCGAAGTTCAGTGTGCTCGAGTGGCCGTGTGTCAAGTAGCTGACGTGCGTGGGCACCGGGTTCGTCAGCCCCAATCCGTTTGCCGCAACCAAGCCGTTAGGCATGATCCGGATCCCATCCCTTCTGACCAGTGCATCAACGGCAGCTTCCAGATTCATCGGTGCAGCCCGTCCCAGCAATTCGCTTAACACCGGCCTGTCGTAGAAGCCATGACCCACCCGACGCAGTTGGCCGGACTGGACCAGCCGCGACAAGGCTTTGTCCACAGCCTGCCGCTCCCCAAGGTCCAGGAAATCCTTCGGGGTGCAAACCCACCTTCGGTTGGGTTGTTCCGACACCCTCTGCATGATTCTGCCGGCCACCGATGCCATTGGATTGCCTCCCTAGACAACTCATGCGCCACCATGACAATCCATCTTAGTGCATTGTCAGTAATTCAATCAAAATTTCTGACCAATCCTGCGATCGGATTGCTAAGACCGGCCCGCCAACAGCCTCCGCCGGGCAACTCCGGGTTTGGCCTGTAGCAACCATCCGAGTCTATCCCTGCCCTGGTTGAACAGGCAGCCTCGCACGTATGAGACACGGAGCCAAGTGACAAAATAGATGTGGCCTCTGACACAACCTGTTCGAACCTGTCCAGTGGGAGGAAGGTCTGGGCCACACCCTCAAGGGACACAATTCCCGTATACGCCTCATGTTTTGGTACGGGAAGGAATTCGATGCCCCTTATCCAACATCCGGATGTTTGCAGACCAACCCAAACGCCTGCATTGCCCGGCACCCGGTTCGATCATGGGCCAGTCCGGTGTCAACACCGAGCTGAAGTTGGCAACACCAGGGAGGCGTACCATCCAAAAGCGTCTCGGACTGTAACGCCCGCGTGGCGTAGTACAACTGTCCTTTCACGCCATCCCTTGGCATTGCGTTACGGGTCGTCAGAGGCTCACTGCGTCACGCGACCCACGACCGCTGAGACATGGGAGAACGACTATCCGGCAACAGTTCAGCCGACAACCGCCGAGATGTCCAGCAGATACATCCGGCCACCAGTCCTTCACAGGATGAGTCAATCACCTTGCGTCCATCCCGACTGCACCGGGGATGTGGATCGCATCGGAGTTCGCCGTCAAAGCCAAGCGTAGCCACAAACTGCGCAAGATCATGCCGCGTATCGGTTGCGACATGGTAGAGGTGCAGATCCTGCAGACGTTCTGCTCCTTGCGGATATGTATCGTTCAGGATCCGCTCACCGCCGGGTCGGTCGGTGCCGTGCCCGTTGAGAGACATCAGATCCTGACCGATGGGTTTGGGTTCACCGCCACCGTCCGGGAACAGCCAGAATCCCGCTGGCTGTCCGCGTGGTCTTGACCACGCAAGAATGGTCTTCGTCATCCTTCCAGATCAAGTGCGAGGTATGTCTGCTGTCGTCCACGATCCGGATGTCGGATCCGTCCATGGCACAGGTCACCAGCCGCGTCTGAAAGCCCCGGTCTGGAAAGCGCCAACGGTGCAGGAACAGGAAGCGCGTACCGTTTGGATTGCAGAGCAGGACATTAAAATAGTGCTTGGCCGGGGAGAGATCACCCCATGGCCAAGGAATCTCGGCAATCTCGGCCAACGAAACAACCAGTTCCGGCTCTCCCCCCTCCAGGTCCATCACCCAGATGCCGGTGTGGGCCGGTGCAAGCACCTCGAAGTTCGGATCCGACGAACCGTAGTACCCATAGCCCGGCCGCATATCCTCCAGCTTGTGAAAATCGATTGTCAGAGCCCTGATTCCATCCGGATGGAGGGTGAAAACCGGTGCCGGCAATTCCCGGGCTTCACCGGTATCCGGATTCAGCACACGGCTGATGAACCTTCCGTCCCGGATGTTGTTCCAGATGCAGACTTCCGCCTCACCGCCACCGGGTACCCACTGGAGCATACAGCCGGCCTGCCAATGCCACGCCCTCGTCGTGCCCAGACGCTGCCAAGACATGCCCGCCTGCATTGGATCGATAAAACCGATCTCGATTTCATCGCCGGCCTTCGGCATGCGCAGATCAAAGGAACTGCGCGGCCCCAGATTACGTGTGCCTGAGCGGTTGAACTGAAACTTGTCATAGTAGCCAAACCAATGGCTGCCCGGCGGCTTGGTCAACGGCGCAGTCTCTCAATCATGTCGTACCCCTTTCCGGCCTGCATCACGCGCGTGCCTGCCATCCCCGGCTGCCGGATCAGCAGCGGTCCCCAGGAAAAGGGCGCCCGGCTGACCAACGTTTCCGCGTAACCCCTGCCGCTTCCTGATGGCCAGACGCAACCTCTACCTTCGGTTCAGCCTGTTCCTGGCCCCGCTGGTCATAACGATCTTCGTGCAGGAGGTTTCGATCCAGTGGATCGCAGCCGGCCTGGCCCGGCTTCCGTTCTCGGTGCAATCGCTGGCCGCCTTCGGATTGGCCTGGGCCATCAGCTCGTTCCTGACCGGTCCCTTGGTCCAGACCAAGCAGATGAGCCTGGTACTGGTGGAACGCAGGCAATCATTTTGGGTGGTGGTGCTGGCCACCTTGATGCTGTCCGGCCTCATCATGGCAGTCCAGGCCGGTGCCGCCCTGACGGCATCCGGACACGGGGTGCTGCTGCGCCTGCACCGTGTCAGCCCCCAGGTGATCGAGGATGTTCAGCAAATCCTGGCGCTTCTGCTCCTCTATCCCTTGCTGAAAGGACTCGCCCACTGTCTGGTCGGTCCGTTGATCCGCAACCACCACACCCGCTACTCCAGCTACGCGGCAGTGCTGGGCTTTGCAGCGGCGGCGCTGGCGGTCTTACTCGCGCTGCAAATGCCCGCGGTTCAGGCGCAACCCATTCTCCTGCCTGTCATGGCCCTTTATGCGTCCGCCGTGACGGAACTGCTGGTGACGGGCATCGGTGTCTGGCGACACCGGTCGGACATCTGGCACACGCGTCTGCATGCCCGGTCGGAAACCCGGCCGTTGACCTACGGCCGCCTCTTGCGCTTCTTCTGGCCCCTTGGCACCATGGTCCTCCTCCAGGAATTCACCCGTCCCCTCATTAACCTGGTCATCGCGCGGCAGGCCGACGGCGAATTGTGGTTGGCGGTCCTGGCCGTGGTTTATGCCCTGGGCCAGTGGCCGTATCGTTGGCTCAACGAAACCCGCACCATGGCCTCCGCGTTTCAGCACCTGGATCCGCAGGGCCGAGCCATCCGCAACTTCAATGCCCTGGCGGGATTGGTCTCCCTGATCATCTCCATGACTCTGTTCTGGACGCCGCTGCGACACACAATCCTGCTGGATTGGATCGGTCTGGAACCGGAACTGGCATCGCTCTGCATCGCACCTTTAATGATTTTCGCCGCCTATTCCCCCATCGTCGCCGTCCGTTCATGGATGCAGGGCCTGACCTTGGTTGAACGGCGAACGCTGGTCGTCACTCCCAGCGTCATTGCGCGCATGGCGGCGATTGTCGTGTCCGTTCTGCTCCTGCCTTCCGTCGGCTTCACAGGCGCGGTGCTGGGAATATCCACGCTGCTGACAGGCTTCATCGCGGAAGCCGTCACCTTGGTTGCCATTCTGCGCGGCCCCCAATTGCTGAACGCAGTTCGTGCCGGCAGACTGCAAGGCGAATGATGGAAATCCACCGAGGACGGAGTCAGCCCCAACGCACCATGGCACCCCAAGCCGCTGCCAACGCCAGGCCGCCCAGAACCAGGTGCAGACTCAACAGGCCCAGCGCCGACAGCCAGCCGTACTCCTGCTGTAGTTGGCCCGCCTCGAGCACCAGGGCCGAAAAGGTCGTATAGGCACCGCAGAATCCCACCAGCACCACCAGACGCACATCGTCGTTGGCAACCCTGTGGTTTTGCAGCCAACCAAAGGCAAGTCCTGCCAATAGACACCCGAGGACATTGGCAACCGCCGTGCCAACGGACCAGTGGAGGGGCCAAAGCCGCTGCGCCAAGACCACCGTGCCAAACCGGGCAAGCGTGCCGGCTCCGCCGGCCAGCAACAGCCAAATCAGCTTCAGGAACATTCCGGGTTGCCGTCCGGGAGGGAGGTCTTGGGCTTGGGCATCTCGAGGCCGAACAGGGAAGCGGCATTGCCGCCGCGGATCGCGGCCATTTGCTCCTCCGGCAGTTCAAGGCCTTCGCGCATGTAGTCCTGGATGACCTCGATCGACACCCAGGGATGGTCGCTGCCGAACATGAGCCGCGCGGGTCCGGCGAACTCGAGGGCATAACGCATGGCCTGGGCGGACGGCGTGACCAGGTCAAGCCAAACCCGTTCGTAGTAGCTGGCGGGCGGTTGCGAGATATGGTCCCGGCCGCGGCGCTTGACCTCCGTCTGTTCCTGAACCCGGCCCATCAGATAGGGCAGTACCCCGCCCACGTGCGGATGCACCACCTGCAGCGCGGGGTGCCTTTCCATGACACCCCCCAGTATCAGGCGCAGCATGGCGAAGGACGTGTCCACCATGAACGCGGCCATCGGAATCATGGAATGGTCCTTGACGTGGCCGCCCCAGGTGGGGACGGTCGGATGGAGGACCAACGGCACCTGCAGATCGGCCACCGCGGCATAGAACGGTTCGAGGCCGGGGTCATCCAGGTTCACCCCGTCCAGGTGCGAACACAGGAACACGCCCCGCAAACCCAGGTGGTGCACGGCCCGGCGGAGTTCCGCCACGGACGCGTCCACGTCGGGCAGAGGCAGCGAGGCAATGGCCGCAAACCGTCCCCCACTTGCCCCAACCAGGTCCGCCAAGTACTCGTTGCAAATCCGGGCTCCGGCGAGGCGTTGTGCGGGAGGCAGTCGCGAAGGGGACGGAATATTCACGCTCAGCACCGAGATGTCGATGCCGGCCGCGTCCATCGCCTCCAATTTGCGTTCCGGCGAGTAGTCCTCAAGATCCAGCATGAACACCTGGGTGTCGCCATACCGCAACCGGTACCGGGAAGGACCGGCACGTTCGGCCGTGACGGATCCGGGCGCATCGACCAACAATTCGGCGTACGCTTGCGGAAACACATGGCTTTGCACGTCGACATTCATCTTGGCATTCCTTGCAGCTGCCGGCGGTCGGCCCCGATTGCACCGCCCGTACATGGACCAAGACGGCCACGGATTGGTCGCACCGGTTTGGAGACGGTAGCGAGAATAGTTGGAAACAGGGCCTGTTGACGAATTGCGCTCCCCGCTAAAACAGTGCGACGAGGGGAAAGAAAATCATTGACGACAGGACCGCACCGGCATACCCGCCGGCCAGCATCCACGGCATCGACACCCGTTCGGCAAAGCCCTGCACAAGTCGGGACGCGCCCCAGGCCACCACAAGTCCGAACAGTCCTGCAGCCAGGTGCAGGCGCCACAGGCGCATGTCGGCCGCCAGAGCCAGCATCGGAACCAACCCGGCAAGCCGCAACGCCAGCCAAACCACCGGCATCAACAGGGCCGCGGCGAGGCCGGCGATGGCCGCCAAACCCAGGTTCAACATGCTGCCAACCGGTTGGAGGGCAGGCTGCACAGCCCAATCCTCATATGGTCCCGCCCGGCATGCGTCCATGGCCGGTCCTGTCCGGGGCCGCAGCCGCGCCGCCGGCGGGCAGGCCGTGGGTCAATGGCCATGGAGTTTCAGGGCCGGGCGACCATGATGCTCATCATCGCCTCCGCGTCATGGGGATCCACTCCGTGCTTGGCCCGCAGTTCATCCCAAACCCGCCGTTCGGCTTCGATGTCCAGATCCACCAGGGGCAGCGGAATCTCCTCGCCGTGGCGCAGCATCGACTCGCGGCACCCCACCTCCATCTCCATCGACATAACGGCATCCGCCGGGGTGAACTCGCAATGGTCCGAGCCGCGCACCTCGTTGGCGAAGTCGGTCACATGGGACGCGACCGAAGACAGGTAATAGGCCCTGGGATGGGAGACGGCCAGGAGATTTGGATTGCGAAACTCCACCGGTCCGCCGGGCAACTCGACCCGGTCGCAGATCCACTGGTCGTCCTCCACCACATGCTCAATCGGGAACACATGATCGTGGCGGGCCCCGTTCTTGAGCGCATCGTCGGAACACCAGCGAACCTCGCCCGCACCGTGCCAGTGCTCCGTGGCCGCCCGCACAATCGCACCGCGGGTACCCGCCAGCTCCGTATAGCCGGGACGCGGATAGCGGCCCAGCATGCCCTTGATGTTTCCGGCCAGGTCCGTCACCAGCCGGTTGCCGGGAAAACGGAAGAAGTGGCAGCGGAAACCTTCGTCCTCGTGGTACCGATGCGGGGCCTCCCAATGCGGTTCCACCGGCATGCGATGGTTGATCGCCTGGGCCGTTTCGGGATGGGCGCCATAGAACGCCAGCCACCGGGAGTTGTTGTGGTACCCCGGATGGTCGTGCAGGCACAGGATGCGGCCGACCGGGCCTATGAACCCGGTTTTGTCAATCTCCTTGGCAATGCGATCGAAGTGGAAGCGGATAAAGTTCTCGCCCACCCGGAACTTCACCCTGTGTTCGCCCGCGACCTGCACCATGTTGCGGGCCTGCCACAGCGTGCTGGAAATGCTGGTCTCGACCAGATGGTGGATGCCGGCCCGGGACAGGGTCACGGAAATGGCGTGGTGCACGTCAATGGGAGCCACCACCAAGGCCGCTTCCACCAAATCGGACCCAATCAGTTCGTCCAGGGCGTAGAACGCGTGTGCGTCGACCGCATCCGCGTAGCGGTCCGCGTGCTCCTTGACCGGATCACAGACGGCAACCACGTTCACCCAGGGGCGCAGGCTTTGGAACAGGCCCTGGTAGATGGTCGAGGAGCGGTTGCCCGCTCCAATCACGGCGATGTCAACAGGTCTGTCGGGTGCCATCACGGCAAGCCTCCCTTGGCCGGCGTGGATTGGGCTGGGTCCGCTGTTCAGGCAACCGCCGGACCGGGCTGCCGGATGGGACAGGTGATCAGGCCGGCAGGGTCACCTCGTACACCTGCGCATGGCCCAGCGCGTCGCTGGTGTAGATCACGTGCCGTCCATCCGGAGAGAAGGACGGATGGGGATGGGTGTGCTGCGGTGCATACACGGCAATGGGACCGTCCTCGTAGGGAAACGGACCGTTCCAGTGGTCGCCCAAGCTGCTGGCCTGCGGCTGGCACAGAAGGCGGGGCTCACCCGCGCCGTCGAGCGGATCGAACACTTGGATGCCAATGTCCGGGAAATTGGTGTCGGCGACCATGCGCCGTCCATCAGGCGACGCGATCGCGTGCCAGGCATTGAAGGAGGTGACAGGCCGCACCGCGCCCGTGTCCACGTGCACGGCCTGCATGCCGTTGGGCCAGTCCACGAACCCCACCTCCCGCGTGCCCGGGATCCAGGCCTCGTGGGTGATCCACTGGCCCGGCGAACGTTCGTAGAGGCGGCGATTGTCGGTTCCGTCGCGCCGGACCAACCATACGCGGTCCTTGAGCGGCCCCGCGTAGAAGAGCAGGTCGGGATCATCGGGGCAGAACTGCATGTGGGAGACATCGTCCCGGCGCAGGATCACCTCGTGGGTTCCGGCTTCCACATCGACAACCGCGATGCAGGCCTCGTCCCCGTCCTTGAAGCGCACCGCCCAATAGCGGTCGCAGCGGCTGAGGGCGGTCGTACCCATGGCGGCCGCCACCATGCCTTCATCCCGCATCAGCAGCCCGGCGAAGTCGACTAGCTGCTCCTCGGCAAACGTCTCCGTGTGGACGCGCCAGCCGCCGCTGCCGGTGGTGAAATAAATCCAGTTCCCGTCGTGGGACGGATGGATGGAAAAGTCGGCCACGTCGTCGCGGTCCGTGAGCTGCACCAGATCGCCGGCAGCGCGATCCTCCACAAATATCTGCGGCGCGCCCCCGCGTTCCGAGGTGAACAGGGTCCAGCGCATGGCATCGTCATAGGCGGGCACCAGGAAGAACGGCTGGTGGTGGATCGACGGATGCGACGTGATCTGCCTGATTTCCACCTGCGTGGCCTCGTCCCGGAATGTTCGGGACTCGGCAGGCAGCCGGTCTCCCTTGGTCATGATGCTCCGGTCCCCAACGCGATTAGCCTACGGCCAGCACCGAAGCATCAACTTCCTGGAGCAACCCGCGGGCACCGTACCAATCGTCGAAGCCGGACTCCGCCAAGTCGTCCCGGATGCGCTGGATGTCGGCGTCGTCCAGGGGCCGCAGCGGAGGCCTGACCGTGGTCGAGGGGAAGCGACCCTGCAGGTGCATCGCCATCTTCATGCGCTGATGGGCATCCGAAGAGGGTTCGCCGAACCGGTAGACCGCCTTGTTCAGCCGGTACACCACCTCCTGGGTGGCATAGGCGCGCTCGTAGTCGCCGGACAGGGCCGCGTGGACCAGATCGACGATCAGTTCCGGCACAAAGCCGGCAAACCCGACCAGGGCTCCGTCCGCGCCTGCCAGAAGCGAGGCCAACAGGTATTCATCGTGGCAGGACAGCAGCGGCACGTCGGGGGCGTGCTCCTTGAGCACCCGATGCTCGTGTCCCAGCCGCGACATGTCGCGGGTCCCCATCTTGATGGCCACGACCTCGTCGATGTCCGTGAGCGCCAGCATTTCCTCAAGCGTGTAGGTGGCCTTGGTCCACTGGGGGTATTGATGGACGATGATGGGTATGCCGGTCGCCACGGCCACATCCTCGAAGTAGCCCACGGCAGTGGTCGAGGTGCGTCCGAAGCGCAGCCAGTGGTGCGCCGGCATCAGGAGAATGGCGTCGGCCCCCGCCTCACGGGCCGCCTCCGCATGGTCGATGGCCTCGAAACTGCCTTCGCAGCAAATGCCCGAGATCACCTTGCAGTCGCCCGCGGCCTCCTTCATGAGCCGCACGACCTCGGCCCTTTCCTCCGGCCTCAGCCCCATGACTTCGCCGGTATGCCCGTTGCAGACCAGGCCCTTCAGGTTGGGCACCGAAGCCAGGTAGCGCGTATAGGCCTGCAGGCCCTCGACGTCGATGTCGAAGAAGTGCGGCTCGAAGGGACAGAGTGTGGCGGCGAAGACGCCGCTCCAGGGGTGTTCAAACACGGGTTTGCTCCTTGCATGTTGATCGGCCACCTGTCGGCCCGACACGTTTCACTTCTTGACGACCTGCCGCGGGTTGAGGGCGTCGTTGAGCCCGTCCCCAAGGAAGGTGGACGCGAATACGATAACGCCAATCGTAGCTGCCGCAACATTCGTCTGGTGGGAACAGGACGCTTGGCGGCGTATCTGCACTCACCACGACCCCGGAATGGCCTTGGCCAACTGCAAGCCTGTGAACAGGGGTAGGAAGAGGGTTCAAGGGACACACGGTTTCACGCTTTCCCCTTCACCGAACCAGTTCATCGACTGATTCTTCTCTCGTTGTCCATGCCAGCGGTGTCACCCCGTAGGAACTGAGGGCCCAATGTACTTGCTCAGACACCCTTTGCCCCGAGTCGTTCAATATGGCATATGCACGCGAATCCGATGGCCGGGCGTGTTGCGTATCCAACCAGGCGAAAGTTACAGACTGAACTCGGTCCCGATTGGGATTGTTCACAACACGGACAATACGTTCCGGATATTCCATTGAATGAGGAATGACAAAGTCAAATCTATGTCCAAAACCACTATTTCCAGCAAACATTACGCTTGCCGTATAGCGAATATTGAAATTATCCAACCATGCTGTGACTTCATCAAGGAAGACATTCGTGACGACCGGAGCCGCGAGGACAAACAAATCGTTGACTGCGAGCATTGCTTGGACTAGGCCATGCTTGCGCAACGCGAAATCACTGCCTGACGCGTGGGTCTCCAGTGCGCGGGTCTCCCCGTTTAGACGGACACCGAACCCGTTCAAGGTGGTCTCCAACAGTCGATGGCGGCGCTCGCTTCCCAAGTCACATCCGGACAGTTCCAAGTCCTCAATCGTATAGGCATCGTCTGACAACAGATACCCGTCGCCGTCGCGCTTGACGTAGATCTGTAGGAAGTCGTTGTGCCGATCCAGGTATGGAGTGGTGATCTCGACCCACTCGTCCACTTGCCGTACCTGTGTCTCATCCTCCAGCCAACGGCGATAGGAGTTGAGCAAGGTCTCAACATCTTGGATCATGCGAACAGGGAACCCTGGATGTATGGAGACTCCACGATATTCGGGGATTCCACGATGTTGCAAAAACGCATGAAGTCATCGAGAGACCGTCTCATATTCGACAGGTTGCGGAAGCGGTCCATTGGAACCGGAAATGCCCACTTGTCTGCGTAGCCTGCGCGGTAGAGATGCAGGTGCGGCGTTTCGATGCGCTTGCCATCTGGATTCCTGTGAGGGGAACCGCCCAGATCAAGCCGAACGAGGACAATCGATCTGCGGACCCGGTTCTGGTAGGTGATCTTGGCGAAATTGATCCTGCCACGTTGAATGTCCAAGAGAAACGGTGCCCTGCCATCTCGAGAAGTCAATGGAATGCTGATGGAACCTCCCATGTTCGGGAATTCCCACATGGTGTCATCGCGGCACACCTTCTCCAATTCCAGGAGTTGGTCCGCTTCACTCTGAGACAACTCAACGTTGGCCAACGGATCACTCAGGTTGATCTTGCCTGCATCCACAACTCGGCACCGAGTTGAGCATGGCACAGGGATGGAGTCGGCATCGGGTCCAATCAACAGCGCGAAGGTGAACCAACTCCCTGGTTGAGTTCACGACGCGACAACCCGGGACAGACACGTCCCTCGCAGAAACATCAATCGGAAAGTGTACACAGCGATCGTCCTGCGCCGAACAAGCGAATTTGGAGGCGAAAATGTTCATGTATCCGACATCTTCATGGGCGACCACCAGGAAAAGCGCATGGAAGTGGATGGACAGACTCGACGTGAGTTGCCAGGCTTCGACCCCATGGGGCTGCAACCCGGAGCATTCGAGAGGCGACCAGCAAAACTGGCCCCTTGGCCGTAAACATCCTGTCCCAATAGCGATTCTGCAGTAGCCGGCATGAGCGTAGACATCTTCAGAAGGAGGACCAGGCACCGACATGCTCGGACCGAGTCACTTCTTGATGACCTGCCTCGGGTTGAGGGCGTCGTTGAGTCCATCACCGAGGAAGGTGAAGGCGAATACGATAACGCCAATCGTGGCCGCCGGAATGATCATCAGGTGGGGGAAGGAAATCCAGAGGCTGAAGCTGTCGCTCAGCATGGAACCCCAGCTGGCGTTGGGCGGCTGTACGCCGATGCCCAGGAAGCTCAAGCCGGATTCCAGTGTGATGGCCCCGCCCACGCCGGCGGTCACGGTCACGATGATGGGACCGATGGCGTTGGGAATGATGTAGTGGGTCAGGATGCGGCGTTCGTCAACGCCAATGGCCCGCGCCGCCTCGACATAGAGGGTCTCGCGCACCGACAGCACCTGGCCGCGCAGCAGCCTGGCAAACCCGGGCCAGCTGATGAAGGCCAGCGCCCCGAACACCAGCACGAAGTCCAGCCACAGAGTGTCGAGGTAGAAGGGATTCTTGGTCTGCATGTACATGTCGTCGAACCAGGCCGCAATCGGCCGCTTCAGCGCCGTGTTCATGAGCATGGCCAGCAGCAGGCCCGGCACGGACATGGTCACGTCCGTCAGCCACATCAGGAATTCGTCCGCCAAGCCCCGTACGTAACCGGCAATTCCGCCCAGCACGATGCCGATGAAAAGGGAGATGGCGGTGGTGAAGAAGCCCACAAACGCCGCCGTGCGCGCCCCGTGCAGCAGACGCGACAGAATATCCCGGCCCAGGGCATCCGTCCCCAGCCAATGCCGGGCGGTCGGCTTGGCCAGGGCGTTGTCGATTTCCTGCTCCAGAAAATCGTAAGGGGTTATGTAAGGTCCCACCAATCCCGCCAGGATGAACAGAACCACCACGACCAGGCCCAGGGTCGCCAGGCGGTTCAGGAACAGCCGGTGCAGGGCCTCCTTCCAGAGGTTCCGCTGCGCCACCTCCTCGGGCTGGGACAGGGATGTCAGGCGTTCGCTGGGAACCGTGGCAGCCATGGAGACGGTCGCCTAGCGGGTGATGCGCGGATCCAGCAGGGGGTAGGCCAGATCCACCAGCATGTTGCCCACCATCACGATCAGGGCGCCGATGAACACGGTGGCCATGATCACCGGGTAGTCGACGGTGCGCAGGGCCGTGATGGCGATGTGGCCAAAGCCGGGGATGTTGAAGATGAGCTCGAAGAACAGGGCACCGTTGACCAGGCCGAACATGATCAGGCCCACGGAGGTCAGGACCGGGAAGAGGACGGGCCGCAGCATGTGCCGAAAAATCACTAGGCGGCTGGTCAGGCCCTT
>JAPPAJ010000252.1 GCA_026705565.1 Caldilineaceae bacterium
CAGGGTGCGGTGCAGACCGTTCTCCACCCCCCAGTGGCCGCGGACCAGCGCCAGCAGGGCCTCCGCATGCGGGGGCCGACTCGAGATGTAGTAGCGGACGGAGCGCTGCCGGCGGCCCCGGGGCCCGATGCGCTCGGCCTGCACCCGCATCAGGCTGCGCAGGCCAGGCCAAGCCTCGGGGTCCGCCACCTCTTCGCAGAGACCGGGGCCGCCCAGGACCGTGCCGGTGCGCCGCTCGCGGCGGCCGCCGTTGCACTCGACGGTCTCGCAGCGGTCCTCCGCTTCGGGCGTGAAGGCGCCCCGGTCGGCATCGTCGAAGGCCGCCTTCACCTCCCGGTGCAGGGTCTGCTGGTTGCGCTTGACGGCCAGCACGTAGTCGGCCCCGGCCGCCCGCAACGCCTGCACGATGGCCGTCTGGCAGCCGGCGGCGTCGATCGTGACGACGGCCCCTTCCAGGTGGATGCGGTCGAGCAGGCGGGGGAGGGCCGCAATCTCGTTGCTCTTGGCCTCGCACGGCTCCTGGGCCAAGGTGAGCCCCTCCCGCACCAGGCAGGCGCTCACCATGTGCAGGGCCCGCCTGCCCGCGGCCCGGTCACCCGAGCGACGCGCCACCTTGCCGTCCAGGGCCAGGATCAGTGCCTCCAGGCCGGGCAGGCTGGTGCCGTCCAGCAGCCAGAGGGCCGCCTTCACGGCCGTTTCCGGATCCAGCCGCCGGACCAGGCGCAGGTAGGTATCGCGGGACGGGGTGGCTTCGCCCAGGGGCAGCCACAGCCGGAACCAAGCCCGGTGGTCGTGCGTGAAGGCGGTCACCGCGGCCATGTTGTTGGCACCGCCGGCCAAGGCTACCAGCAGCGTGGCCAGGAGCACGGGCAAGGCGTGGCGCACGCCGCGCGGGTCGCGCGGATCGGGCAGTCTGGCCAGGTGGTCGGCGAAGGCGCACAGGGCCTCCAGGAGTTCGGGGTCGGGGCATGCAACAATGGAGTCCATGAGGGTTGCCGTGGAGACTGTGAGGATGTCGATACCCCCATAGGATGCACGGTGGCCCTCTTTGTGATTGGGCTTGCGGGCGGTCCGGCTTCGTCCGCTGATTTGGATATTCCGTGCCGGATTAATCCCAATTGCAGTTGTCTTTGTTCCGCGCCGCAGGGTCGCGGCCCACACCCCGAACCGGCCCTTTACGGCCCCGCTTTGCCCTCACTTCGCGACTTTGCGTTTACCCTGCCCTACAACCTCCCCCGGGCGCGAGCGTACACGATCGTCCGAGGCTTGCTTGAGGATGTTCAGGAGGCCTTGAACAAGATCGAAGTGGCAAGGATTCGGACTCCAGACCTTCCGCGGGCTGGTCAAATCCGTTTCGCGCTGGATCCTGGATCATTCGGGCAGTGGCTACCGCAGCGTTGTGTCTCCCGATGGCTTCATCGAATTGGGTTCGGCGTTGGTCCTTCTCAGTGAATGCAGACGAAAGTACCTGGCTGCCTCTCACGGTACAGAGCCAATCCACAGACCGGCAGAGTCGATCAATCCCGCCGTCGTTCGTGTGGATGCAGATCTTCATGAGGATTGATCCAGGTATCGGGCGGCTGCGGTACCGAGCCGTCCAACAGGGGATCCGACGTGGCCTCCATCCAACGGTCCAGGCGCCTGCGCAGATCCTCCAGAATCGCGGCACTGTCCGGATCACCGGCCAGGTTGCAGGCTTCGTGCGGGTCCCAGATCAGGTCGTACAACTGTTCCCGGCCCGGCGGTCGGTTCGGCAGGCCGTAGTCCACCATCACGTCCTTGGAAATGCTGGCGTCAATGTTGGCCATTGGTGCCGTGTCCTGCGGGTCGTAGCGCCGCACGTACTTGTAGCGCTGCGTCCGCACCGCCCGCTTGGGTTCGTAGGCCGCGTGGTAGGTCACTTCCGAGAAAATCTCATTGTTGACATCCTGTGCGGAGCCGTCCACCAACGGCATCAGGCTGGTGCCCTCCAGCCAGTCGGGCGGATCGATGCCCGCAATCTCACAGAGGGTCGGATAGAGGTCGATTTGGGATACAAGGCCATCTATCGCCCGGCCGCCGGCAAAGCCGGGTCCGCGCAGGATCAACAACACCCCCATGCCGTGATCGGTCAGCCGGCACTTCATCAAGGGAAAGGCCAAGCCGTGATCCGTGGTCGCGATTACGAGGGTGTTGTCCGCCAGCCCCTGTTCGTCGAGGGTGTCCAGGATGCGGCCATAGTAGCCGTCCAGCGTGCGCACCATCGTGGCGTAGGCCGCCATGTCCTCCCGGACCGCCGGCACATCCGGCAATGGTGCCGGCGGCTGCAGAAAGGCCGGATTGATGTCCGCGGCCGGCTCCGGAAACACCCGGTGGGTCTCACCGTAGCCGATGGCCACGAAGAAAGGCTCGTCATGGTCCCGCCGCAGGTACGCAACCGCCTCGTCGGTGATGCCGTTGCCACCCCAGGCGCGGTCCGTATACCGTTCGTCGTACCCAAGCAGATCGTGGTTCACATGCAGGGGCGTGACACCAAACAGGGCCGTCCCGTCTCCGGCCCCCGTCAGGGG
>JAPPAJ010000043.1 GCA_026705565.1 Caldilineaceae bacterium
ACCGAGAGCGAAGTACCAACGTCGGTACCGAAGTGTGCCGATTAATGGAACAGTTTCCCAATGAAGCCGTCCTCCGGCCTGTTTCGCCGTGTTCCAGCCCAAACCTCAGACCGCCCGACCAGGCACCGGCGGCCAACTCGTTGCTGCCGTGTTGGCAGTGGTTCTGGTCCTGTCCGGCCTGTCGACGGCCGAAGCCCAATCCGGGCCTGAGACGCCGACGGCCTACCGGCAGTCTCCGTTCCTGCCCGCGCCGCCGCAACTGGAGGCTGTCCGGGACCGATTGCCGCCGGACCCCGTGGTCCTGGATCCGGCATCCCTGTTCCCAGCCCCGGCCAACGAAGGGATGGGGCCGGGAGAGTTCGGCGGGAATTTGGTGCTCGTGCGCGAGCCGTACGCGCGAATCGATGTCCCGGCACTGGCATTGCGCGAGAACCTCCTGAGCGCACCGGTGTGGGATCCTGCCGACCCGCGTCCCAACATCCTCGCCCGATGGCATGTTCATCCGGACCGTCGGCACTTCCGCCTCGAACTCCGGGCCGGCCTGCGCTGGTCCGACGGCATGCCCGTCACCACGCGCGACGTTGCCTTCGCGTTCAACGATCTCTGGCTCGATCCGGAGATGAACTTCCTGGGCATGCCGGACGTGATCCGCGCCGGCGGAGACGGCAACGGCACGCCGGTGTCGCTGCACATCCAGGACGACTTGGTCTTCTACCTGGAGTTCGATGAACCCTACGGTGGTTTCGTGCACGCCTTGACCGAGTTGCATCCGGCGGGTTACACGGACTTCCTCAAACCGGTTCACCACCTGGCCGACTTCCATCCCGATTACGCCACCGCCGCCGATCTGCGCTCCCGCATGCAAACCTCCGGCACCAAGTACGCGTGGGAGTTGCTGCAGGCTGCGGACTGCCAGCCCCACGAATTGGGGCAGGATGCCTGCACCGACTTTCCCGGGCTGCAGCCCTGGACCCAAACCGAAGTGGAACCGGACGGCACCGTCCGCCTGGCACGCAATCCCTGGTACTTCAAGGTGGATCCGGCCGGCCGACAGCTGCCCTACATCGACACGTTGGCAGTGTTGCCACCCGCGGACCCGCTGTCCCCGTCACCGACCGCAGCCCCCGGAGCGGATCTGGCCGCGCCGGCGGACGGCTGGCACAGGCGAGCCGACTATCTTGCGCTGGAGGAGTTCGGCCGACACGGCAGCCGCATCCTGGAGAGCGCACAGGATCCGGTCGTACTGCATCTGAACCACACAGGCGAGGGCGAACGCTGGCAGGCCCTTGTCGCCATGCCCGACTTTGGGCGAGTCCTGCCCCTGGCCATCAACCGGCCGGGATTGGCTGTGGCCCTGTCCCTGCCCGATGGCGACACCATCCACGATCCCGAGGCGGCCAGCCGCCTGCTGGACGGGATGGGACTGACCGAACGCACGGAACGGGGCATGCGCATGGGACCCGACCGCCAAACCGCGGCCCTTACGCTGGCCTACGCGGCCGAGGAGTCGGGTTTGCACCGGATTGCGGAGTGGGTGGTGGAAGATTTGGCCGCCGTGGGCCTGGACGTGGCGGCCGAACCCCTGCCTGCCCGCGTATTGGCAGTGCGAATGCACGGCAATCAACTGCAGATGTCCTTGGGAATCTCCGGACGCCCCGGTTGGGGCACCGGTGCCACGAAGGACCATCTGCCCATCGGAGCCACCGGGCGCCAGTGGCAACTCTGGCACGACAGCGGCGGCAGTTTGGGAACCGAGCCGCCAGCTCCCGTTCTGGAGCTATACGAACTGGATTCCGTCCTGGTGGCGGCCCTGCCGTCGGACCAGGACGTGCGTCAAGTGCGAGCCCGCCTTGCCCCGCTTAATGAAGAACAGTTCCTGGTTCTGCCGCTGACCCCGGAAGCCGGTCAACTGGTAGTGTTTGCAACCGGGTTGGGAAACCTCGCACAGGCCGGACTGGCCGAGGCGGCCGTCGCGGCCGCCGAACTCTTCCATTGGACCGCGCCCGACAACGCGGCGGCCGGCCGATAAACTCGTCGGCCATCCCTGTCCCGGACGACCCGTAATTCAGGCTGCGGGCTCCAGTTCCTCCGGGATCAGTTCCACGAAGGTCGGTTCCGGCTCCAGCAATCCCAGCCATGCTGTTGGCCGATTGCCGTTGAAGGCTACGGCAAAGGCCTGGACGTATTCGCCCATTTGCTTTCGGAAGGACTTTCGCGCCGCGTCGGGGCGCCGGGACCAGTTCCCGGTCTTCCAGTCCACAATGTGCCAGTTGCCGCAGTCGTCCTGAAAGAGCAGATCCAGCCTCAGGTTGCGGGCCCCTCCCGCCATTGCCACGGACATCGGCATCTCTGTGACAAGGCGCTGTGCTGCATTGATCCGCTTGCTGAACGGAAGTTCCCGCAGCCGCAGCAGGCATTGATGGATGTCCTTGGCATCCGCGGTTGCAAGCACGGGATGGTCCACAAGCCTGGAGACGACGAAATCCATCAAATCATCCTCGGACATGGGGAACCACCGGTGCCACTGGCCAAGGACCGCATGGGCCAAATCGCCCCTCTGCCGTTGCCGCGGGCTCTCAGGCAGAATCCCGTCCGATGCAGTTGCCTTGGCATGGATGGTCAGGCTGTCGGCCACGGCCGGTTCCCGCGCCAGTCTCAAGTCGATGACGACGCCGGCCTCGGAGCCCGGCGGTTCCGGCGGTGCGGGTGGCCTTGGGGCCGCTTCGACCTTTCGGGAATCCCTGTAGTCGGCCAAGTCGCATTCATGCCAATGCTCCTGAATTGCCGGAGCTGCGGCAGCAAACAGCGACACAGTCGGCGGTTGCAACTGGGGATCCTCCTGTTCCTTCGCCTTGGCCTGCGCCAAGGCGTCCGCAAGCTCCATCAACCAGGAAGAAGCCTTCCTGGTGTCCCAACCGCTGAGAACAAGCAGGTCCGCGGCGCGGGTGCAGGCCACGTAGAAGAGGCGCCGGCTCTCCGCGTGCTGCCTCCGTGCCTCCATGTCCTTGGCCAATTGGAAGCTGAAGGGCTCGATCAGCTCCCTATTTTCATCCGGAACCTTGCAGACCAGGTTGTTCGGATTGAAGGCCAGGACCGGCGGGCGGTTGCGGGGTCCGGCACTGGTCCAGTCGTATTCCAGGTTCGGCACGAAAACCACGGGAAATTCCAGCCCCTTGGCACCATGGACCGTCATGATTTGAACGGCTTCCCCGTTCTCCGGTTCGGTGCCCGCTTCCCGTTGGTTGGCCTGCCGATCCTGGGCTGCCAGCCGGCGCAGGAACGTACCCATACCCGCTACGCGGCATTGGAACGCCAGCCACTGCAGCGACTCGAGGTCGTCCAGGCAGTCCCTTGCCCGGAGTGTGTCACTGTTGCCGTGCAGGACGCTTTCGTACCCGGTCTCGCACAGGACCTCCGCCAGCAGCCGATCCGGAGAGAGCACCAACGCCTTGCCCCGCAGCGTGGACAGAACCCGATGGGCATGCCGAACCCTGTCCCGCTGGTCGGCGTCCATGTCCACCAGCGCTTCATCATCCCAATGCTCCGCTCCCATCGCAGCCAGGTTCCCGGCCAGGAGCAACAGGGACTCGTCGCTGATGCCGAACAAAGGCGAACGCAGGGCGGCCGCCAGACTGAATTGATCGGAGGGCCGATGCAGCCACCGCAGCAGGGCAGCCACGCTGCGAATGTGGGCCTGGACCTTCAGGTCCGTACCGTCGACCACCCGGAAGGGAACACCATGCTCGTGCAGCACCTCCTCCAACAATGGAAGATGCGTGCGGGCCCGCAGGAGGATGGCCGCATCGCTGTAGCGGAAGCATTGGATGTTGTCCCTTTCCACCGGGTGGGACAGATCCACGACGCGACGGCCGGATTCCCGGATCTGCCGGAGTCGGTTCGCGATGAAGTCGAACTCGACCAGCCGTTTTGCTTCCGCGGCATCGTCCGCCTGTCCCCGATGGACGCTGGCATCCTCAGATTCGACTTGCGAAAATGTATGCACCTCGAGGGACGGCTGTGGCTCAGGAACCCTTCGGCTGGATCGCAGAGCCATGGGTTTGGCTTCATGGTTCTGATGGCCGTTCTTGCCCAGCGGCTGAAATACCGTCTCGAAAATCGCATTGGTGGCTGCGATCAGTTCCGGATGGGTCCGGAAGGATTCGGACAGATTGCCCGGCGGCTGGCCCGATCGGCTCCGGATGCCGTCGGCCAGCTTCACGAACTCCGACACCTCGGCTCCCCGGAAGCGATAAATGCTCTGCTTGGTGTCCCCCACAGCGAACAACCGGCCCTGGCGCCTGCCTTCAGCCACCACATCGCCCGTCAGGGCCGCCAGGCATCCGATGATTTCCTGCTGCAGGGGATTGATGTCCTGATACTCGTCCACCAGCAGGTGGTTGATGCTCAGGATGGCGGATCGAACCCGTGAGGCTGGCTGGACCGCATGGACCTTGAGCAGATGCAGCGCCTTGAGTTCCAAATCGTCGAAGGTCAGCAGGTTCCGTTCGCGCTTGATGTCGTCCAGATGGCAGTTGGCCCGTTTCCATGCCGAGTGCCAAAGGCCCAGCAACCGCAGCGCCTGCCGGTCCTGTTGGTCCGGCTCCTCGCCGACGGAACCGGCCCGCACACGTTCCAGGCGCTCACACGTTGCATGCACGAGGCGCCAGGCCTGGTTGCAGAGCCGCTTGAAATCCGGGTCCATCTTGCCGCCGCCCACATCCCGAACGGACTTGGGCCATGTCTCGGCGTTGAAAGCCGCCCGCGCTCCGATCCAATCGCCGTTCAGCAGGGGCTCCACCGTTCCCAACGCCCAACCGCACCGAATGCCCAGCACCCCCTTGACATCGGGATCGATCACCGCGGCCTTCAAAATCCTCCGGGTTGCCGCCAATTCCGACTGGCGGCTCATGATCTCCGCGGTGACCGACGCCTCCACTTCGGCATGGGCCTCCGCCCAAACCGTGCGCAGATACGTCGCGACCGATCCCGATGCGTCCAGTTGGGCCATCAGGTGCTCCTTGGTGAGCAGATCCGCCAAGACCTGCCGGAACACCGCAGGCCGGAAGAGAACGACCAGTTCGCTTTCGGGCGGCTCCGAACGATCCAGCTCGTGGGAGTAGCGTCGCACCGCCTCATCGAGCAGGGATGACGCTTCCGTCTCATCGGCGACCGCGAAATCCGGATCGATGCCCGCCTCCACCGCATGTTCGGTCAAGAACCGCTGGCAGAAACTGTGAACCGTGGCCACCTGCAGTGCATCGAGTTCCTCGAGCCGGTGCCGCCACACCCCGGGATTGCAGTCCGCCCTGGCCCTTATCTCCCGGCGAATGCGCTGGCGCATGGACATGGCCGCCGCCTTCGTAAACGTCACCGCCACCACCGAGCGCAGGGGCCAGTCCGGTTTGTGTTCCAGCACATGCAGGAATCGCTGGACCAAGACGAAGGTCTTGCCCGTTCCGGCTCCCGCCAGCACGGATTGGTTGCGGTCCATCGAGGTGATGGCCGATTGCTGTTCCGCCGTAATGCTCATGCGGACTTCAGGCGGCGACGCCCCTTGTAGCGGCTTCGCCACGAGGGTTGACAGAATTCGGCCTTCCGACACCAGGGAGCACAGGAGAACGTCTCCCGGTCCATGCGCCGCGGCGCGCCCGGGAACCTGCCGGCCGTGACATCGGCCACGATGTTGTCCAGTTGTTCCAGCACGGCCTCGACCAGTGGATCACCTTCGTCGTGCGGTTCCGCGATCTCGGGGCTGGTCCTGCGGGCCCCGCTTTTGGGCCCCCTCTGCTCCAAATTGCGGACATTCCAGTAGGCGCTGTACGTGACCGGACCCATGTCGTTGTGCACCGCCCGTCCGTACAGGACCGCCTGCAGCGTCTTGCCTTCCTCCACGTCGCGTTTGGTTTTCCCGGAACGCTTGTAGTCGATCACGCGCAGGCTGCCATCGCCGTCCACATCGATGCGGTCGACAATGCCCCGCAGGCGGACGGATCCGGTCTCCTTCAGGAGGCCGCTGTCCTCGGTCCACTCCATGCGCTCTTCCTGGGACCTGGGTATCCACGCGTTCGCGGCCAGATGGTCTGTCTCCTCGCGGTCCCTGAGCACCAGTTCAATCAGGTTCCGTCGAATCTCTTCCTGGTCATGATTCTCCAGGGGATAGGGCTGGTACTTCAACCGGACATGCCGGGAATCGTCGCCCTCAGCGAGTACTTCGGACACCAAATCCTCGATTTGCCTCTCGCTCAGTTGCACCAGGCTCCGGCCCCTCAGCTTTCCATAGATGCCTTCCAGGGCATCGTGGTAGATGTTGCCTTCCACGACCGGCGGCATCCCTTCCTCGGGAGTTTCGTCGGGCCTCAGGCCCAGTACCCTTTCGGCGAAAAACCCCAAGGGGCAGACCGGAAAGTTCTCGAGGGCACTGGGACTCCAGCGGTGGTCCACGCCGAATTTTGCCTGCAGCCGCCTCAGAACGGTCGGACTGGACAGAATGCCTTCATAACAGGTTGGCGCCGCGGTGCCGGTGCGCAGCGCGTCCACGCGGGCCAAGTCCGCGATTCGTTCCATGTCCGCTCCAATGCCGGCTGCTATGGCCAACGGTACCTTGGCTGCGCCGCCTTGGATCGCGAACCGAAGCAGTTCCCGATCGGAGGCGGGAGGTGCCGGTTCCGGCTGGGCGTGTTCGCCGTCCGGCCAAAAGGGCGAGGCCGGGACGAGGCCGGACTCCAGGGCACCGCCGGCAATGGACTTGCGGGCGCGGCTTAGGCGAAGCCGACCCGTGCATCCGGCCACAAGCGCGTCCCACTTCAGCCAGGCCGTTCGATGATCATGGGTGCGCAGGTCAAGTGCATGGTGGTCCCGTTCGCGGGCCGAGAAAATGGGGTCGGTTGGGGGACTGCTCGGCAACGATCGCTCGTTGAGGCCCATTACAAACAGATGCCGGGGCGGCACCATCCAGCCGTTGTCGAATTCGAGAACCCTTACGGACTCTTCGGGTTCGTACAGGGGAACGGAGAGCCGCTCAATCCGATCCAGTAGGCGACGCCTCAAATCCGGCCATCGCACGCGCCGAGTGGCCGAAGACGCGCGCAGCATGTCGGCAATCATGCGATCCAGCGCCTGGCGAACCGCTTTGGCCAAGGCCCGATCCGGGGGGGCAACGCCTTCCGGAATGCCGACGCCAACACCTTCAGGCTGCAACAGGCCCCTCGCCCAGGTCAGCAGACTGCGCTCATCCTCGGTGTCCGGAGGCGTCAATCCATCCAACAGACGTTGGGCGACACCCTCCAAGTCCTGCCGGAGCCCGGCCGGCTCTTCCTTCAGGCCCATGTGCCGCAGCAGATGCCGATCCCAATCGGCATCCGCGTGAAAGGGACTGAGCCACTGCTCCCGCCCCCGAATCACGCCAAAGGCATGGGTCAGGATGCGCAGGTGTTCCAGGCCATCGTGTTCCGCGCTTGGGTGGAGCAGCCAAGGTGACAGCAGCAGGTCCCAGGTCTCCGTCAGCGGAAACAAGGGCGCTGACCCCAGCGCCTGCCGGAATGCCAGGCACAACGGATGTTCCGACAGCGGCAGGGGCAAGTGCAGTGGAATCCGGTATTCCTCCGCCACCCGGCGCAGCAGTGAATTCCAGTCGCGCATGATCGGAACACACAAGGTGATGTCCTGCAGCTCGGCTTCACCAGCCTGCAGCATCTGCTTGACGCGGCGCAGAACCCAGCGCACCTCGTCCTCGGCCGTGGACAACTCGGCCGTTTCAAAAGCGTGTTCGGGCACAGGTTCGCGGGCCATCGCGGGACGGCCGGGTTCCCCAAGCTCCTTGGCCAAATCGTTGGACCGGGCGCGGCCCAACGGCGATCGGCCAACAGGCAGAAACACCTGGACCTCCGTGCCGCATTGCTGCACCGCATGCAGGAAACGCCGCTGCAAGGGGGTGAACCCGGCGAAACCGGCCACCAGGAGGCCGGCACCGAATTCAAGGTCGGCGGATTCGGCCTGCAACAATGAGCACACTCGGGTCAGGGCAACGGACGGGTCCAAGGCGCCTGCCCGCTCCTGATGCTCAACATACCGGTCGTACAGCAAGGCCAGGTCCCGGTTCCGCGTCCCGCCACTGGATGCAGCCCAGTTCCGGAAGGTGTCGGGGGAGATGACCTGATGCTGCATCTCCCTGAACCAGGCCAGCAGACGGCGCTGGAATCCCGGCAGGAGCAGCGAGTCCTGAATCTCACTGTCCAGACCCTCGGCGTGGACCTCCCCGGCAATGGCCTCCACGAGCAGCGACTGGTCTACCGGCCGGAGGAGCCCGAAACCGGAATTGGCCTGGTTCAGCAGTTGGCCCGTCAACCGTCCAAAATTGAAGGAGTGTACGTTCAGGCGCCGGGCGGGACGCCGCCGCCACTCCGCCTCCAACGCGGGTGGCAACAGCACCCAGACCTCGGTCAGGGGATTGTCGGACTGCAGTCGGCCGATCCCTTCTCCAATGCCCGCCAGCGCCTGCTCGCTGGTCTCGATCCGGACGACCTGCAGGCCGGACGTGGGCATAACGAGAGTCGGGGAGATTTCAGCCGGCGGCCGGCCGCCGGGACTGCACCAGATGCACGAATTCCGCAAACAGCCGGTCCGCGTCGTGCGGTCCGGGACTGGCTTCCGGATGGTACTGAACGCTGAACACGGGCCTGTCCGTCAGGCGCAGGCCCTCCACCGTCTTGTCGTTCAGGTTCCAGTGGGTGATTTCCACGTTGTCCGGCAGGTCGTCGTGCAGCACGCTGTAGTTGTGGTTCTGCGAAGTGATCTGAACATTGCCGGCCGCCAGGTCGCTGACCGGCTGGTTGCCCCCGTGGTGGCCGAACTTGAGCTTGTAGGTCTCCGCGCCCAGTGCCTGGGCAATGATTTGATGGCCCAGGCAGATGCCGAACAGGGGCACCCTGCTCTCAATTAACTGCCGGGCCGTCTCCGTCACGTAGTGCAGGGCACCGGGATCGCCCGGGCCGTTGCTCAGGAAAAGGCCGTCGGGATTCATCGCCAGGACCTCGGCCGCGGAGGTGGAGGCCGGCACCACCTCGACCCGGAAGCCCTGGCTGGCCAGGCGGCGCAGGATGTTGTACTTGATGCCAAGGTCCCAGGCCACAACCAGAGGCTGCCGTTCCATTTCGACCGGTTCCGGCAATTCCCCCGAAGCCACCGGCTCCCATGGGGAATCGGTTGTCTCGGCCCAGGCGTAGGGTTCGGCACAGGTCACTTCGCGCACCAGGTCCCGGCCTTCCAACCCCTCGAAGTCCCGAGCCCGGGCCAGGAGCTGTTCCGGGTTCAGGGAACCGTCCGTGCACAGGGCCGCATGCACCACCCCCTGCTCGCGGATGTGCCGGGTCAACAGCCGGGTGTCGATGTCGCTGATGCCGGGCACGCCGGCCTCGGCCAGCCAGTCCGGCAGGGACCGCGTGGCCCGCCAGCTGGACACATGGCGGCTGACTTCGCGCACGATCAGGGCCGTCAGGCGGGGACGTGCGCTTTCGATGTCATCCTCGTTGATGCCGGTGTTGCCGATGTGGGGCGTGGTCATGCAGACCATCTGTCCCTGATAGGAAGGATCCGTGATCACCTCCTGGTATCCGGTCAGACAGGTGTTGAACACCACCTCCCCCACCGCCACCGTCTCCGCGCCAAACCCCTGGCCGGCGAACACGGTGCCGTCCGACAGCACCAGATGGGCGCGCCGTCCGCTCACGGGACCGGCTCCGCGATGGCGTAGTTCTGCAGGCTGCGCACGTCCGCATCCTGTTCCTGCAGGGCCCGGATGCCGGTCACGGCCGCCGCGGCCGCGGGCATGGTGGTCAGGATGGGAATGGCCAGTCGGGTAGCCAGAGCCCGGATGCGGGCACCGTGGCGACGGCTGCGCGGCCCCTTGGGCGTGTTGACCACCAAATCCACCTGGCCTTCCTCCATGGCCTCCAACACGGTGCGACCCTCCTCCCCGGCCTTGCGCAACTTTCGAACTTCCAGACCCGCCGCACGGAAGAACGCCGCCGTGCCCCGGGTGGCCAGCAGGCGGAACCCGAGTTCATGCAGCTCGCGGGCGATGGCCAGAGCGTCCGGCTTGTCCTGATCATTGACGGTCAGCAACGCGCCACCGCGGACCGGCAGCGGCGATCCAGCCTGTTCCTGGCTCTTGGCGAAGGCATTGCCGAAGTCCGGGGCGTGTCCCATCACCTCGCCGGTGGAGCGCATTTCCGGTCCCAGGATGGTGTCCACGCCGGTGAACTTCTTCCAGGGCAGCACAGCCTCCTTGACAAAGAAGCCGTTCACCGACGGTTCCTCCGTCAGGCCAAGCTCCTCCAGCGTGGAACCCAGCATGACCTTGGCGGCAATTTTGGCCAGTTGCACACCCGTGGCCTTGGACACATAGGGAACGGTGCGGCTGGCCCGCGGATTCACCTCCAGGACATACACATCTTCACCCTGAATGGCGTACTGCACGTTCATCAGGCCCCGCACGCGCAGGGCCAAGCCCAGCCGGTGCGTATGGCTGCGCAACAGGTCCAGGACGTTGGCCGACAACCGATGCGGCGGCAGAACGCAGGCACTGTCGCCACTGTGCACTCCGGCGCCTTCCACATGCTGCATGATGCCGCCGATCACCACCTGCCGCCCGTCGCAAATTGCATCGACATCCACCTCGATCGCCCCACTCAGGAACTGATCGACGTAGAGGGGATGATGGGGAGACACCTGAGCCGCGGCCTGGATATAGGTCTTGAGATCAACCTCGTCGTGCACGATGGCCATGGCCCGGCCGCCCAATACGAACGAAGGGCGCACCACCACCGGATAGCCGATGGTCGCCACCACCGCCAGGGCCTGTTCCAGATTACGCGCCAGACCGTGGGCCGGCGCGGGGATATCCAGTTCCGCCAGCAGGTCGCTGAAGCGGTCCCGATCCTCGGCCAGATCGATGCTGGCGGGCGAGGTGCCCAGGATCGGCACGCCGTCCCTTTCCAGGTCCGTTGCCAGGTTCAACGGAGTCTGTCCGCCGTATTGGACGATGACCCCCGCCAGAGCACCGTTGGCGGCTTCCCGCTGGACGATGTGCAGGACGTCCTCGCGCGTCAGTGGCTCGAAGTAGAGGCGGGTGCTGGTGTCGTAGTCCGTGCTCACCGTCTCCGGGTTGCAGTTGACCATGATGGTCTCGTAACCCATCTCCTGCAGGGCGAAGCTGGCGTGGACACAGCAGTAGTCGAACTCGATGCCCTGTCCGATGCGGTTGGGCCCGCCGCCCAGGATCACCACTTTCCGGCGATCGGTGGGCAAGGCCTCGTCGCCTTCGTCATAGCTGCTGTACAGGTAGGGCGTGAAGGCCTGGAATTCCGCGGCACAGGTATCCACCTGGTGGTAGGTGGGGCGGATGTCCTGTTGGCGGCGCGCCTCCCTGACATCCAACTCCGACCATGGTTCCGACCGACTGCGCGAGAGCAACTCGGCCAGCTGTGAATCGCTGAAACCCTGGCGCTTGGCCTCCCTGAGGCTTTCGGCGTCCGCCTCGGAAACCCGGCCGGCGGTTTCGAACAACTGCTGCATCTGGTCCAGGAACCAGATGTCGAACCCGGTCATGTGAGCAAGGGTTTCCAGATCCCACTGCCGTTCCAGGGCGGTATACACCGCAAACAACCGATCGCGGTTGGGCGTTCGCAGCAGGTCTTCCAACTCGTTGTCGGTGACCGGTCCTTCCAGCGGACCCCAGCCGTTGCGGCCGATTTCGAGGCTGCGAATGCCCTTTTGCAGGGCGGCCTTGAAGGTGCGGCCAATGGACATCACCTCGCCCACGGACTTCATCTGCGGGCCCAGGCTGGCCTCCACGCCACTGAACTTTTCAAAGGCCCAGCGGGGAATCTTCACGACCACATAGTCGATGGACGGCTCGAAGGCCGCCACAGTCTGCCGCGTGATGTCGTTGGTCAACTCGTCCAGGTTGTAGCCCACCGCCACCAGGGCGGCCCACTTGGCGATGGGGAATCCGGTCGCCTTGGATGCCAACGCGCTCGAGCGCGAGACCCGTGGATTCATCTCGATGACCACGACCCGGCCGGTTTCCGGGTGCACGGCAAACTGAACGTTGGACCCGCCGGTCTCAACGCCTACGGCCCGCATGACCAGGCGTGCCTGATCGCGCAGCCGTTGCAGTTCCCGGTCCGTGAGAGTCTGGGCGGGAGCCACGGTGATGCTGTCCCCGGTGTGGACACCCATGGCATCCAGGTTCTCGATGGAACAGACCACGACGAAGTTGTCCGCGCCGTCGCGCATCACCTCAAGTTCGAATTCCTTCCAGCCGATCAGCGACTCCTCAATCAGAACACTGCCGACGGGGCTTTCGCGCAGGCCCCAGGACACCTTGGCATCAAACTCGTCCGGGGTATGGACCGTGCCGGCGCCGCTGCCGCCCAGGGTGAAACTGGGACGGATGAAGATGGGGAAGCGGCCGAGGGTCTCCGCGTGGCCCCGTGCCTCTTCCAGGGTCGTGGCCAGGAAGGAGTGGGGCGACTCAAGCCCGTATTGGGAAATGGCGTTCTTGAACAGCTCCCGGTCCTCGGCCAGTTGCATCGACTCGAGGCGGGCACCGATGAGTTCCACGCCGTGCCGGTCCAGAACACCGGCTGCCGCCAGGTCGACCGCCAGGTTGAGGCCCGTCTGACCGCCGACGGTGGGCAGCAGGGCATCCGGCCGTTCCCGTTCGATGATCTTCTCCAGGTAGGGAACGGTCAGCGGCTCCACGTAGGTGGCATCCGCCATCTCCGGATCCGTCATGATGGTGGCCGGATTGGAGTTGACGAGGATGATGCGGAAGCCCGCCTGGCGGAGAGCCTTGCACGCCTGAACGCCGGAGTAGTCAAACTCGCAGGCTTGACCGATCACGATCGGACCTGATCCGATGATCAGGATGGATTCGATGTCGGTGCGGCGAGGCATTGGAGCGGGGGTGGAGGAGCCGGAATCAACCTGAATTCTGCCGAAACCGCGGGATCGTACCACAGCAAATCCGAGTTGGATTGCGCGAGAGAGTACTCAGATCAGGGCTGGACCGATGATGAGCTGTGAGCACCCGGATCGCCTCCGGCAACAAGGTACGCCATGATTCATGTCCGTGGCTGGTATGCCTCCCGACAGGCTCTTGACCCAGTGTAGATTCAGCCAGGTTGCGACGGGCTACACACCACCGCGGATCGGTATTGAGACGGACCCGCCGTTGACGCTGTCACCTTCACTATGAAGAACTTTGGCCGAACAAACGAAACCTCGCGATGAACCTCGGGACCCGCTTCCTGTAGACGGCACAGCAGGCCCGACTCCGGGCGGAGCGGTCCCTCGGCCCCTTTTCCCTGCGCAATCTCAAGCGGCACAAGCTCGAAGAGGAAATCCACAAACGCATTGCCACCGGGTCGGCCACGGGCCGAAACACCGTCAATTCCGAGGGCGGCCGCCGCCGCATCCCGCCGCAACGCCTCTGGCTGCGTGCATCCCCTCCCGAAACGAGGCCGGCCGGTCCCTGAACACGGCCCCCGCACCGGCCCGGCCATACGTTCAGGCCTCAAAATGTGTCCAAACCATAGCCAGGTATACGAACCGCACTTCAACTTCGTCGCCCGGGACCTATACCGGGAGTGCAACTGCGTACTGAGGTACCGGAAGGCTCAGGCAGTGCCCACCCAGACCATGCGTCCGATCAGGTCAGTAGGCTTCGTCCGCCTCCAGGGGCCGGCAAAGGACTCTCTCAACTTGCCCATGCCTCCCGAATGGATGCAGCCTGAACCAGGCAGTCTTCTGTGTTACCCCAATGTCCCGATGTGGTAGTAGAGCAGGCCAGTCGTCCGACCATGCCAGGGGTTCAAACTACCGTGGCCGATGCCTCGTCGGAAAAAGGGTGGTCAACTGCATGATGCCGGATACTGTTTCACGTCGTTGATTTTGGTCCGGTGCCGGGTCCAGTTCGTGCACGAATCCATAACGCAAATCCATCGAGAATAGTATTTGATAGTTGGTATCAACGACAAAACAATATAATCTTGCCAGCAAGTGTTACTGTTTGTTATGGTCCGATCTCCGCTTATGTAAATGGTGCGGAGGCAACCCAACCGGTTACATTCCACCTGATGTCCGCCCCCTGTTTGCCAACCTGGAACCGCCGCGCGGCCCGGATTCGGGCCAACATCAACAAAAGTGAAACGGTGTCATGAGCTGACGCCTTTCCGATTGGATAGTGTAGCCTGCTAGCATTGCGCATCGTTTTGTCGCCGTGAGCAACAGTGGAGATCATTGGGATGAAGGTGAAACGCATTGCACATCCGGTCATCGCGGTTATTGCCGCTGCCATCTTGACAGTCGGCGGCGGTCTCGTATTCGATAGCACGGCTCAGGGCCAGCCGAGTTCGTCTGCCCCCGCCAACGTACAGGAAGACGCCAATCCGGACGTTCAGGCTCTCGCCGCGGCCTTGAGTATTTCAAGGCATGTCGGCAAGTTGGTGGCCTTGTCTGGTCCCACCAACACTACGATGACGCCGGAAAGCCTCAACAACGCTGCGGCGGCCATAGCCGAACGCAAGGCCGCCCTCGGCGCGCAACTGGAGATCCTGGCCGAAACCGACTATGAAGAACACACCTCCGCGATCACCAGAATAGTCAACGATCTGGCTGCCAACGCGGAACTCATTCAACAAGGCAGGAGCTCGTTGCTGAGCATACTGCGTAAAGGGATAGGCAACAGGCAGTATGTGTCCCTCACCACCGCCACCGACGTGGTCCCTGCCGCCGAGACCAAGCTGGATGATGAATTCTATCGCCTGGTGACCGGCGGTCAAGACGGCGGGTCAGCTGAATTGGACAGCGTACCCTTGAAGGACCTACTGCGTTACGTCCACCTAAGAAATTTGGCGACAAGCTTGGATCTCGCAACTCCCACTCTACTTGGGGCGAGCACACAGGATAATCCTGCCTTGGCGGGGCAACTGCACGAGTTATTTGATGGTAGAGCTTCCTCTGCCGCGCGGGACATTGATTTCCTGTTGGAGTATGGGGATCCCGAGTTGGATGATGTAATCCACGGAATTCAGGGAATGTTCGACCTTGGAAGGGGGGATGACAATCTCTGGGACGGTTTGTATCATCGGCTCGGTTTGTTAACAACTGAAAGAATCTTGGTTGCGAAGGTCGCAAACCTCCAACAACAGTTACTGGATGAAATTGACAATTTGGCGGCCGAGGTCCAAGGCTTACCGCAACCATCAACAATGCCTATGGTAAGAGCTGAGGTGCCCGGCGTCACTGACAGCGAGATCAAGTTTGGGCAGTCAGCCGTTTTAACGGGACCTGCGCAGGCCTTGGGCCAAGGGATGCAACTCGGCATTCTGGCTGCCTTCCACCAGGCGAATCAGGCCGGAGGCATCCATGGACGGCAGCTTACGCTCAAGACCTCCAACGACCATTACGAAACTTTCTTTGCATTTGCCGGCACCAGTCGGCTGATTGGCGTAGACCGTGTATTCGGGATGATCGGCTCGGTGGGCACGCCGACTGCTCGGGCGGCGTTGCCGTCGGTGGAAATCGGCCATGTTCCTTTCGTAGGTGCGTTCACCGGAGCGCAGCTGCTACGGCGCGATGATCAGACCAACGTGCTCAACATACGGGCCTCGTACCACGATGAAACCGAGACAATGGTGGATTACCTGGAAAAGACGGGCAAAACCAGGGTGGCGGTGCTGTATCAGAACGACTCCTTCGGCCTTGACGGGCTGGAAGGGGTGAAAAAGGCGCTGCAGGAGCGGGATGGTATGCGTCTGGTGGCATCCTGGTATTACATCCGCAACACCACCGCCGTGAAGGCGGCAGCGTATCGTATCGCCAATGCCGAGCCGGATGCGGTCATCATCATCGGGTCCTACGCCCCCGCGGCCGAATTCATCAAGTACGCGCGCCTGAGGCTTATGGATGATCCCATCTTCATGGCCGTGTCATTCGTCGGCAGCAGCGCGCTCAAGGTTCGCCTCAAGGAACTCGACCAATCCTTGGCAGACGTTTACGTGACTGAGGTGGTGCCTCTGCCCAGTGATGAAAGCAGCGAGGTTGTTGCCGAATATCGAGCTGCCCTGTCCGAATACGATTCCGAGGCAGAACCCGAGGCCATCTCGCTGGAAGGGTATATCGCGGGACGTCTGGCTATCGCGCGGTTGCAAGAGTGCGGTCCTGATGTCACCCGGGAATGCTTCCTCAATGTGTTCAGTGAATCCACATCCATCGACATCGACGGCCTTCAACTCCAATATGGGCCCGGGGACAATCAGGGGTCGGATCAAGTTTTCCTGACCAGGATCGACTCGGGTGGTGAGTGAACTGGCCGACGGCACGGAACGGTAGGTCCGCGCCATCGCGGTGTGTTCAAAGCGATTTTTCCAGGCAGGGGCGAATGGATCATTCGCCCCTGCTGATTTTGGCGACAGTACTCACGCATACCCAGTCTGTCATGGCGAGGAGCGTAGCGACCCGAAAATCTGGACGCGCTGACGGTGCCCCTTACGAGGTTGCACTGCCGCGCATCATCATCCAGCATTACCATTGCCGCTGCTGTGGCCATAACTGGACACCACGCAACAGCCCGGGACCGGCCCCTGAGACCGGCCCCGCACTGCGTACCCGCGAGGCTACCACCTTTCAAAGCACGAAGCCCCGGCATCAAAATCCGGGGCTTCGTGCTTAAGGCGGACAGCCTGTTCCTGATTACAGGTGTTCACAGTACAAACCGTCCCGATCCCGGTCGTGTCTGCTCGGCTTTGTGCGTCCGGCGTAGAAGGCTTCGTACTGTGCTCTGGTATCAAAGTCACTGCAACGGCTGCCAGCCCCGCGTGGTGGCAGGAATGTGGATTTCGGCACGGGCACAGGTTGGTAGGCAGGCACCGGTGGCAGATGGGCCGGCGTTGCAGGATCGGCCGGGAGCGACATGAAGGGTGCCAGGGCAAACAGGGACAGGCCATTGCTGTGTCTCCACCAGCAGTTGGCGCGGTCCTCCTGTTCCCGGTAGTAGATGTCGCATACACTGCCGTCCAGAGGCGGGTTGGCAGGCAACGGTACCTGCGGAACCCAGCGGACGGGTGTGTGTCGCGGCTTGGCCTTCTTCCACTTGTCCTGCTGGATGGACAGACTATTCCAGTAGTGCCACCAACAGGTTTCGCGGGCTTGCTGGGTGAAGTGGCTGTCATCGCAGTAATGAGCCCATGACGTGCCGGGCCACAGGTTCCCCATGATGAACAGAATCAAGAGGGTGGCAGTCGTCAACGCAACAGCCGCACCGATGGTGCGGAACCAAGTACTCTCCTTCATAGGAGCCCCCTTGTGAACTGGACAAGTGTTTGCCCACAACTCCCAGCGTCAAGGTGGCAGCGTATTCCGTTGTTGTGGGAGGGCACGGTAGCACAGACAGGGGCAATCGTAAACCCCTAGTTAATCCCCTTCACTTGGAACCTGTTCGTGGTTCCTGAACGAGCTACGTCGACGGATGTGGCAGGCGAACCCATTGAGCCCCAAGCCCTCCGGCTCGTTTTTCATCCCGGGCCAACTCTTCACGCAGATCCGGAAAGGCAAGCCGGATGCCTGGCTCGCCGCGGCGCTGAGGCCGGTGCAGCCCGACATCAACGATTACACCTGACTTCGGGACTACGCGTCCAAGAACCGAAGCAGACGCTCAAGGACCCGGAGCTGGCCTACCAAGCCTTCTTCAACCCAGCCCGATGCCAGGCTCCCGACGCGGAAAGGGCCAGCACAAGTCCACACCTTCCTTCAGCATTTCCTACGACGTTCGCATCCGGAACAGGCTGCCGAGTGTGTCCAAGGTCGAGAAGATGCGACGAACCATGGCAGACACGTCGAGGCTTCCGGACCCCAACGCAGACGGGCCGCGCCACAATCGCGTTGCCCCGAACCTGTACCGGGAATGCAACCGTGTGGAACGAGATACCGGATGGCTCAGGAAGCGCCAACGCCCAGCCCACGCAACGAGAGAGTCATGGTCAGTTGCTCGGGATTCGTCGATTCCGCCGGATTCTGTCTTTGGCTGCTCAGCCCCTTTGCCTATAGAGTCCAGGGACTTGACCATGTACCGTGAAGGTTCTAGGTCCGTGCGACACGGTTCCACCCCATTCCCTGTCCGAGGGCATGCATGATGCACGCTCAACGGCAGACAAGCGAATCGCCGGTGCATCTACAGGCTCTCTGTCAGTGAAATCGCCAATTTGAACCATAATAGACAGTAAATTATTCTGAATTTCAGGCCGACAAGCTCATAAGAACCGACAAATTCACAACTTGGATTAATTTTGCATACCTCGTCGGTTATTTGATATGATGTCAGTTTGGATTCTCCCTAATTTGGCCTGAACGCAAGGTAGACACGCGACGTCAGCCCGTCTGCGCAGACGCGCTTGCTGCGCATCCGTCATCACCTGCGAACAACCGCAGTCGGCGGCGTGACCAGTCCGTCCCCCGTTCAGCACGAAACTTGCACGCAGAGGCAATTCTGAGGAGATGTGGTTATGTCCGGAACAGCCCTTACCCCTGCATACCCCTGTCAAACCACACCCCCTTCACCTGCCGGTCTACCGGCCAAGCAGGGCCTTTATGATCCGCGCTACGAGCACGACGCCTGCGGTGTCGGCTTTGTGGTGGACATCAAAGGCCGGAAGTCCCACGCCATTGTGGCGCAGGGGCTGCAGGTGCTCCTCAACCTGGCGCACCGGGGCGCATGCGGATGCGAACCGAATACGGGCGACGGTGCCGGCGTCCTGATGCAGATGCCGGACCGGTTCATGCGCAAGGTCGCCGCGGCTTCGGGCATCGAACTGCCGCCGCCCGGCGAGTATGCGGTGGGCATGGTCTTCCTGTCCCAGCGGGAGGACTACCGTTTCCGGTGCGAGGAACGCTTCGAGAAGATTGTCCGCGCCGAAGGGCAGACCGTTCTCGGCTGGCGGACCGTGCCGACCGCCAACGGGGAGTTGGGCCACACGGCCAAGTTGGGCGAGCCGGCCGTGCGTCAAGTCTTCATTGGACTCAACCCGGAGCGGTTGACAGGCAACGACGATCTGGCGTTCGAGCGCAAGCTCTACGTGATTCGCAAGCAAGCCGAGAACCAGATCCGGTATTCGCACATGCGTGCCGGGGATGCGTTCTATATCGCCAGTCTCTCGTCGCGTACGGTGGTCTACAAGGGCATGTTGATGTCGGAGCAGGTCAAGGGCTTCTACCCGGATCTGCTGGATAAGGACATGGAGTCGGCGCTGGCGGTGATCCACTCGCGCTTCAGCACCAACACCTTCCCCAGTTGGGAGCGCGCCCACCCCTACCGATACCTGATTCACAACGGCGAGATCAACACCCTGCGCGGCAACGAGAACTGGATGCACGCGCGCCAGTCCCAGTTGAGCAGTGGGCTGTTTGGCGATGACATCAAGAAAATCCTGCCCATCATTCACCCGGATGGCAGCGATTCGGCCAAGTTCGACGAGACGCTGGAGTTTCTGTATCTTGCGGGCCGTTCCTTGCCGCACGCCATGATGATGATGATCCCGGAGCCGTGGCCGCAGCATGAATCGATGAGCGATGCCAAAAAGGCGTTTTACGAATATCACAGCACGATGATGGAGCCGTGGGACGGGCCGGCATCGATCGTCTTTACCGATGGCGCCGTCGTGGGTGCCGTGTTGGATCGCAACGGACTGCGTCCCTCGCGCTACTGCGTCACCAAGGATGACATGGTGGTCATGGCGTCCGAGACAGGCGTGCTGCCGCTGGAACCGAATCGCATCCTGCGGAAATCGCGTCTGGAACCGGGGCGCATGTTTCTGGTGGACACGAATCAGGGCCGCATCATCTCGGACGAGGAGCTGAAGGAGACGATGGCCCAAGTCCAGCCCTACCGCGCGTGGCTGGACGAGCACATGGTCAGCCTGGATGAAATCCCGCAGCCCGATGTTGAGGTGCCGGGGGTGGAACACGGCACGCTGCTCGCACGGCAGCAGGTATTCGGCTACACGTTCGAACAGTTGCGCATCCTGCTGGCACCGATGGCCACGGACGGTGTGGAGGCCTTGGGTGCGATGGGCAACGATACGCCGGCCGCAGCCCTGTCCAATCATTCACAGCTGCTGTACAACTACTTCAAACAGCTTTTCGCCCAGGTGACCAATCCGCCCATCGATGCCATCCGCGAAGAGCTGATTACGGGCACCGAGGTGATGCTGGGCGCGGAGTTGAACCTGCTTGAAACCAAGCCGGAGAACTGTCGTCAACTCAAGTTGCGCCACCCGATCCTGACAAACCGCGAGTTGGCCAAGATCCGCCACGTCGGAGAAAGTGGTGTACAGGAATTCCGTGCCAGGACCCTTCCGATTCTCTTTGACATCCGCGGCGGGGAGGCGGCGCTGGAGCAGGCACTCGAGGATCTGTTCCAGGCGGCGACGCAGGCCATTGACGAAGGCGTCAACATCCTCATCCTTTCGGACCGGGGCGTTGGTCCCGGCACGGCACCGATCCCGGCGTTGTTGGCAACCTCCGGACTGCACCACTATTTGATTCGCAACGAGACGCGCACGCGGGTGGCACTGGTGGTCGAATCCGGCGAACCGCGCGAGGTGCATCACCTGTCCCTGCTGATTGGCTACGGCGCGACAGCCGTCAACCCGTATCTGGCGATGGAAACGCTGGCCCAGATGATTGAGAATCGGCTGCTGGTGGGGATTGACCACGACACGGCGGTCTACAACTACGTCAAGGCTGCGGTTAAGGGTGTGGTCAAAGTAATGTCCAAGATGGGCATTTCGACGATCCAGAGTTATTGCGGCGCACAGATTTTTGAGGCGTTCGGTCTCAGCCAGCGTGTGGTCGACAAGTACTTTACCTGGACCGCAAGCCGGGTCGAGGGGATCGACCTGCCGGAGATATGCGCCGAAATCAAGATACGCCACGACCGGGCCTATCCCGTGCGTCTCTTTTCGCCGGATCAGATGAACGGCAGTGCGCCCCGTGTGCCCGAAAACGGGACTGGAGACGGGGAAGGCCAGCTGCTTGCACCCGGAGGCGACTACCAGTGGCGCAAGGACGGCGAACTGCACTTGTTCAACCCGCGCACGGTACACCTGCTGCAGAAGGCGGTTCGAACCGAGGATTACGCCTCGTTCAAGGCCTACACGCAGGACATCGACCTCATGAACAGGGAATGGTGCAACCTGCGCGGTCTGTTGGAGTTTGACTTGGACGGCGCACCGAGCATTCCCATCGAAGAGGTGGAGCCGGTGGAGTCGATCTGCAGACGCTTCAAGACCGGAGCCATGTCCTACGGTTCGATCAGCAAGGAGACGCACGAGACGCTGGCGATAGCCATGAACCGCATCGGCGGGCGCAGCAATACCGGCGAGGGCGGGGAAGACCCGGCCCGTTACGTCCTGGAACCGAACGGCGACTCCAAGAACAGTGCCATCAAGCAGGTGGCATCCGCCCGCTTTGGCGTGACAAGCTACTATCTCGTCAATGCCAGGGAGTTGCAGATCAAGATGGCACAGGGGGCCAAGCCGGGCGAAGGGGGTCAGTTGCCTGGCAAAAAGGTGTATCCCTGGATTGCCGAGGTGCGGCACTCCACGCCCGGGGTCGGTCTGATCTCACCGCCGCCCCACCATGACATCTACTCGATCGAAGATCTGGCGGAGTTGATCCACGACCTCAAGAACGCCAACCACCACGCCCGCATCAACGTGAAGCTGGTGTCGGAGGTGGGCGTGGGCACGATCGCGGCAGGGGTCGCCAAGGGCCATGCCGATGTCATTCTGATCAGCGGCCACGACGGCGGAACGGGGGCATCCCCGCAGACGAGCATCAAACATGCCGGCCTGCCGTGGGAGCTGGGCGTGGCCGAAACACATCAGACCCTGTTGATCAACAATTTGCGCAGCCGCGTTGTCGTCGAGACCGACGGCCAGCTGAAGACGGGCCGCGACCTGGCCATCGCGGCGCTGTTGGGCGCCGAGGAATTCGGTTTCGCCACCAGCCCGCTGGTCGCCCTGGGCTGCATCATGATGCGGGTCTGCCACTTGGATACCTGTCCGGTGGGCGTTGCCACCCAGAATCCGGAACTGCGGGCGAAGTTCACAGGCGATCCCCAACATGTCGTCAACTTCATGCGCTTCATCGCCCAGGAGTTGCGCGAATACATGGCGCGGCTCGGGTTCCGTACCGTGGACGAGATGGTCGGTCGGACCGATCGGCTGCAGGTGCAGCAGGCGATCAAGCATTGGAAGGCGCAGGGGATCGACCTGACGGCGATCCTGCACCGGCCGGACGTGCCGGAAGACTGGGGCCGCTACTGCCAGATTGATCAGGATCACGGCTTGGATGAGGCGCTGGACAACCTGACCCTGTTCGAACTTTGCCGGCCGGCGCTGGACAACAGCGTCGAGGATGTGCGACGTGCCCACGAGGGCGTTGCGGAAAAACCCTTGCACGGTGTGAAGGCGACACTTCCGATCGCCAACACAAACCGGGTGGTGGGCACCATCACCGGCAGCGAGATTACACGGCGCTTTGGCCCGCAGGGCCTGCCGGAGGACACCATCCGGCTGCATTTCCAAGGGGCGGCCGGACAGAGTTTCGGCGCGTTCATCCCCAAGGGCATGACGCTGGAACTGGAAGGCGACGGCAACGACTACTTCGGCAAGGGACTGTCCGGCGGCAAGATTGTCGCCTACCCGCCCTCCGGCTCCACCTTCAAGGCCGAAGAGAACATCATCATCGGCAACGTGGCCTTTTACGGCGCGACGAGCGGCGAGGCCTACATACGCGGGATGGCGGGCGAGCGGTTCTGCGTGCGCAACTCAGGCATGCACGCGGTAATTGAGGGTGTGGGCGATCACGGTTGCGAATACATGACGGGGGGACGGGTCGTCGTGTTGGGCCCGACCGGTCGCAACTTTGCCGCGGGCATGTCCGGCGGCATCGCGTACGTATTGGATGAAGAGCCGATGGACGGCATCTGGCTCGCCAACCGCGTCAACCCGGAGATGGTCGAAGTGGAAGAACTGTGTGATCCGGAGGAACGCGCCGAGGTGCGCGCGATGATCCAACGACACCATGCCCATACCAATTCGGAGGTGGCCGGAAGGATTCTGGCGAATTGGGATGCCTACGTGGACGCGTTCGTCAAGGTATTGCCGAAGGACTACAAGCGCATGCTCCAATGTCTCGCCGAGGTTGAAGCCACCGGGCTTGAGGGCGAGGAAGCCATGATGGCGGCATTCGAGCGCAACAGCCAGGACCTGGCGGCACGGGTCAGCGGCAACTGAGTATTGTATTGTGCAGGAACTGTTGGACACAGGGCATTGCACGTCAATACGCAGTCAGGAGATCATCGATGGGTAAACCAACCGGCTTTCTTGAATTCGAGCGGCAGTCCGTGCCGGAACGTCCGCCGCTGGAGCGAATTCAGGATTGGGATGAGTTTCACCTGCACCTGTCGACAGGGGATCTGCAGCAGCAGGGTGCCCGCTGCATGGACTGCGGCATCCCGTTTTGCCATACGGGGACGATGCCGGAAGGCGGTTGCCCCATCAACAATCTCATTCCGGAGTGGAACGACCTGGTATACCAGGATCGCTGGCGCGAGGCGCTGGCGCGCCTCCACGCCACGAACAACTTTCCCGAGTTTACGGGTCGGGTCTGCCCGGCCCCGTGTGAAGGTTCCTGCACGTTGGGCCTAATCGAGCCGCCCGTCACGATCAAGAGCATCGAGTGCGCGATCATCGACCGGGGATTTGAAGAGGGCTGGGTCGTGCCCCAGCCACCCGCCGTACGCACGGGCAAGCGGATTGCAGTGGTCGGTTCGGGACCGGCGGGGCTGGCGTGCGCCGCGCAACTCAACTCGGCCGGACATACGGTCACCGTTTACGAACGGGCGGATCGGATCGGCGGACTGCTGATGTACGGCATTCCCAACATGAAGTTGGAGAAGGAGACGGTCCAGCGGCGCGTGGATCTGATGTGCGCCGAAGGCGTGACATTCGTGACCAACTGCGAAGTGGGCAAGGACATCCCGGCGGACAGGTTGCAGGAGGACAACGACGCGGTGGTCCTCTGCGGGGGTGCGACCAACCCCCGCGATCTGTCGATTGAGGGCAGGGAACTGGACGGCGTCCACTATGCCATGGAATTCCTGCACGGGAACACGAAGCAGTTGCTGGACGACAAACACGGTCCGGTACCGGGCGAGGGCGAAGGATACAGCCATCCGTTCATCTCGGCAGAGGGCAAGGACGTGATCGTCATCGGCGGCGGGGACACCGGCAACGACTGCCTGGGCACTTCGATGCGCCATGGCTGTCGGAGCGTCAACATGTTCGAAATCCTGCCCAAGCCGCCGCCGGACCGGGCTCCCAACAACCCGTGGCCGGAGTGGCCGCGTATTTTCCGTGTGGACTACGGCCATGCGGAAGCGGCGGAACGCTTCGGCGCGGATCCGCGCACGTTCCTGATCAGCACCAAGCGCTTCGTGGGCGACGAACACGGGAAGCTGAAGGAACTGCATACGGTCATGATTGAGTGGATAACGGACGAAGACGGCAGATTTCAGTTGCAGGAGGTTCCGGGCTCCGAAAAGGTGTGGCCGGCCCAACTGGTCCTGCTGGCAATGGGCTTTCTGGGGCCGGAAAACCCCGTGCTCGAGCAGTTGGGTGTGGAGCGGGATGCGCGCTCCAACGCCCAGGCCGAATACGGGCAGTTCGCCACGAACGTGCCCGGCGTGTTCGCGGCAGGGGACATGCGGCGCGGACAAAGCCTGGTGGTATGGGCGATCAATGAGGGCCGTGGCGCGGCCCGGGAGTGTGATCGCTATCTGATGGGGGAAACCAGTCTGCCCTAGCCATGGGATGAGAGGAGCAACCGCGGAGCCGACCTGTGTTGTTCCGGCACCTTCCAGGCTGACCCGATCCAGATGCAGGGAACCTCATGTACGTAGCATAGGGCTGTCCCTTGGAGACCTTGGCACAGGCAGCTAGTCCCCGCGGGTGTAGCGAAAGCCATTTTGAGGCAACTAAGGGTGGAGTTGGCCTGGATGAGTATGGAGAAGAGTACCGCCACCGGCGGCACTGGTACATGACCCTCGCCCTGCGGGCCGTGTGCCGGACGACGACGCTCCCGGCAGAACCTCCGCGTAAAGCTCCCGACCAGTCTGTAACATACGAACCAGCCGCACCAGCCGGAGCGCACTCATGACCATCACAGCAGAACAGGCGGAACGAGCCAAAGGCATCATTCTCGCCTCCCTAAACATCCACCACCAGCACCGTGTGCCCTTCCTGCATGTGTGGACAAAGCCAACCCGAGACTTCGACGATGTTCCCTTCCTCGACGTCTGGGTTATCTACGACAGCGAGCCTCGCATCCTTGATACCGCCCTGCTCAATTCCTTCGACACCTATCTCATCAAGGCCCTGAGTAACGCCGGTATCCACGCCATCCCGTCCATCTCCTATGTTCCCCGGAGCGAAGCCGATCAACTTGGGGCTCCATGGATTGGATAGAACTCATAAGAGCCAGCCGCCTCCTGGCTAGCGGCCAACCTTCACAGGAAGCCTTGCGCCGTGCCGTCAGCACCGCCTACTACGCCATGTTCCACGCGTTGGCCACCAGTAACGCCAACCTCATCGCGGGGTCCAAGACACAGGCCAACCAATCCGACTGGACCACAACCTACCGCTCCCTCCGACACTTCCGTGCTGAGAACCCACTCTATGGTTGGCCACATCTCTTCAGCCAACCAATCCAAAATTTTGCCGTCATCATCGCCGGTATCAAGAGGCAGCGCGAGAACGCCGACTACAACCCCAACGTTACCTTTGTTCAGAACCAAGTCATTACTTGATTGACCGCACACAACGGGCCATCACCAACATCAACGCCGCATTCCTGCAGGAATGCACCACAGTGGCAGCCGCAACCCTCGCCGGCTAACAATGAGGCGAGTAAGGCGGTGCTCGCTGATATCAGTGGCCATGTCACGCCTGATTTCCAAAGGAACATTGGACTGCATCACAACAACGGAAACCAATCTTGCAGTGTTCGCTTCAATTCCAGGAAAGCTACATCAGAGCACTGCTGAAATGACACCTTCCGTGCAAGCTCCAAGTATAAAGACGAACTGCGGGGCGTTCGAAATCGGCGCAACGCCGCCTCAAATGCTTCTTTAGGACGCGTCGGTTTTGCTTCATCTTCCTGCAGATAACCTTGCTCAATCAACCAACTACGAAGCTGCTGATTTCCGCCTTCCCAACCGGCAATTCTGCTAACGTGAGGAGAATCACTCCAAACCCACACCTCAAGCTCAGGGGCAATTACAATGGTTTTGGCCCGATCTTTCCAAACTGAACGGGAAAACTCTTCATTGATCGCCTTTGCCAATTCTTGAGAATGAATCTGTTCTCTTCCACTACCCTCATGGTCAAACACCAGCAAACCATAATGGTATTGTTCTGAATAATCAGACATGAACTCAACACCCCGCTGCGCACAGGCAGGATCATGCTGGGGATGAGAATAGATGTCCATTTCAACTTGCCGAATGCCCAATGCCTGTGGCCTCGCCAGCAATCCTTCCAATGTTTGCTGCATGCTTTTGTCTGCAACTACGACTACAAGATCCTTCATTTTTATCCCAATATTCCTGATGCAAGCAGCGTGCCAAGGTCGGTCTTACCTTGCCAGTTTCGGAGCTTGGGATGCTCGGAACCAAGGACAATGTCCGTAGCCCCATGAGAATCCTTGGCAAAGCACAGTACATCATCTACGTTAACAGTGTTCAAGACCACCGGTGAATGAGTTGCCAACAACACTTGGGACTCGTACACTGAAGACAAGGAATCGTACACAGTTACTACAGCTTTGGGATGAATGCCGTTCTCCGGTTCCTCTATCAAATAGATTCCCTGAAGTCCGGACAAGTATGCCGGTAATGTTAGCGCTGTCAGACGAAGGGTTCCATCAGACACGAGCCAGGAAGGCACTTTCAAGCCGCCGGCATACTCATAAACCATGTAGCAATGCCTATCTTCCGGACGTTCGACGGTCGTGATGTCCTTCAAGTCGTCAAGTGCAGTCCTGAGATGTGCAATCCACATTCCATGCCGTTTTGGGTCTTCCTCCCGCATACGGGCGATAACCCAAGGCAGATTTGAGCCATCCGGCAGAAACCCGGCGACTCTTGTGGGCGGGCTGGGACGCTTGATCTTACTACTGTTAAGAACAAATCTTTGAACCCCGGCGGACAAGTATTCTTGGAACCAAGTCGCAACTGGAAAGTTACTGGAATCGGCTAGAAGATTACCGAGGGCTGACCGTTGCGGACCTAGCTTGAATGAGGGGGCCCAACCTCTACCCGATCTCTTATAGGTCTCGCTGTAAAAATTGTCATTTCCACCTTGAACTTTGTTAATGACAACTTTGGAATCCCGTCCACGTATATTGGTCAGCAGTGAATCTGGCAGGACATGAGACATAGGAAAAATGGAGGATTGACAATTCTCCAAAATCTTAGCCTTCTTCAATAGCAGCCGCTCGTCCTTAATCTCAAATCCGAGTCGGAAATCATCAAATCCAATGGCTATCTCATACCTGACCGTGTCCAAGTCCGGCTTTGATATTAATTTCCGCAACCCATTGGGAATGCGCACTTCAACAGCCAGTTCAATCCGTTCTCCTTGTCTGGCAAAGAGGAGTTCTTCGGGTACCGGGCTTCGTTCAGACAATGCAGCGTCCAACCCATCAGATACGAGGTCATTCAGGAAACCGATAACGTCCAAAAAGGTCGTTTTGCCGGATGCATTGGGGCCCACCAAGACGTGAAAGGGCTTCATGGGCCTTTGCACGTAGCGTAGACATCGGTAGTTCAGGGCCTCTACCAGAGTAATCATGTGAGAGACTCCTCCAGCTTAGTGAAACCCTCTGAAATGTCTCTGTCCATCGGAGGGCCGCCTTCTTCTACTGGATCCTCGTTGTCTTCTCTCGGCATGTTGGCAAACGGCTCTCGCGTGTCCAACTTGCCGGTAACTAGGTCAACAGTCAAACGCGTGTGGTACTCCTGCGTCAGCTTGATCTGCCAACGGTCAGGCCACATCCTTCAACGTCAACCCGTGGGAGTGCCATGATCGCCTCTAGGCTCCATGAGTCCACAAGACGGTCCCTATGTTAACACCACCACTCTGCGAAGGGCCACTGTTTCAACCTCGTTGATATTGGTTCCAGACCGTCATCGGCATCGTCCGCGCGTGAGGCAAGTTCCGTTCGCCTACCTCAGGCCATGGCGTGCGCCATCAGGTGCACAAAGTCGAGGGTTCCTGTCTCCGTCTTCAGTCCCCGCGCCAACCATGTCCGCGGCTTGAAACAGCCAATCCAGCCTTCCAGCCGGTTGGTGCTGACGGAGATGCCTAGATCCCACTGGCTGCGCACCAAGTCGTGCCAGCGTTCCATCAGGTGCCGGGACAGTTCCCGCACCGGAGGCGACCGGGAGCGACTGCCGCGCCCGGCCTGCCATCACTGCTTTCCCAAGTGCCGTCAGGACCGACCCGCCGTTTCAAGACCTGTAGCACCGCACGGTCCAAGTGGATCAACACGTCCGGGTCTATGCACCGGAGATGCCAGTCCATGGTGTGCTGCATATGCACGGCGCACTGCTGTCGCTCCAAACCCGTGCCCCGCAACGCCGAACCGTAGACGGGGTCGTCGTCGATTGCCACACTGGCCGCGCCGGGCACCTTCCAATGGGCGATGTTATCGGAAGTCGTGAAGTAGAAGAACATGTCCCAACCGAAATTTCGATCCACAAAGAGCCCGTCAATTGATGGTCTAACCCAGCGCTCCGGTGGCTCCGTGCCTCCTCAACAATCTCGCTATTCTGTCGTACCCCTCGGTTTCGGCATAAAACAGTCCCGACGTGCCTTTATTGGTATTGATCTCGGTATCGGTGTCATCATGCCTTAGCAGTGCCCTGACCATGTCCAAGTCATCCTCATAGATGGCCCTGAACAACGGGGTCCACCCTTGCCAGTCGTCAATGTTGGGGTCTATATCCGGATGGTCCAGCAATTCCTCCACTACCTCTTCGTGGCCCTCCGCCACTGCCCAGTAGAGCGCAGTTTTATCTCTATCATCCTGTTCGTTGGGATCCGTATCCGAGTGGTTTAGTAACGCCGCAACTTGAGCAGTGTTTCCCCAGTCAGCAGCACTAATAAGAGGAGTGCGTCCACGTTTATTCTTAATATTCGGCCTGATTCTCCGATCGCGTAAAAGGGCTTCTATCGCCTCGTTTCCGTGAAGCGAGGATACGGCCTCGTGCAAGGGCGTGTCACCTGTGCCGTCTGTCCTGACATTGGGGGAGGCTCCATGTCTCAATAGTATCTCGATAGCCTGCCAGTGATTGAACGTTGCGGCAAAGTGCAGCGCCGTAAATCCATCACGGGTCGCTTGCCGAGGATCAGCACCATGCGACAACAGCAATTCCACCATTCCGGCATTCCCTTTCCTGGATGCTTCATGTAAAGGCGTTCGGTTGCGCTTCCCAGAACCCGAACCGGGGATGTTATAAAGTACGTTGGGATCCGCCTCGGGGTAACTCAGGAGCAAGGTCATGACTTCCAAGGCATCCGAAGCGGCCGCATCGTGAAGAGCTGTCTGATTGTGCTCAAAGTGAAAATGTGGGAATCCCAAGCTCGCTATCAGCTCGCGTACTGTGCCTACGTCATCCTGGCTAATTGCGTGGAATAGGGTCCGTTTGGACTCGTATGTGTAAATTCCTGACCCTGGTGCGGGAGGGGACAGGGCAGTCCGCGGAACCTGCATGGTTGTCGGAAACAGAGGTTGCCAGCGCAGCCACAATACGGCCAGGCCTCCGCTTTCAAAATATTCCAGGAGAACGTGATGCGAACCGGCCGTCATCTCAACATCCTTGACACTGGTACGCTCCGGGTACTCCGCCCATGAAGAAAGTACAAGTGCACCATCAATATAAAGCCGCACGCCGTCATCAACAGTTACAGAGAAGCGGTAAGGTCCTTCTGCGAAGTCAAAGTGTCCTTCCATACGGGCACTGAAACCGTCGTGACGGACTTGGGGACCCGGGGAACCACGACCCCAGTCGAAACGGCTGCCAAACGGGACGACTTCCGTCAACACGGGTGGACCACTCAGATCCACACTGTTGAAGAACTGCAGGCGAAAATCCCCGGACGTCGGTGCCGGAACCGGCCCAGGAACCGCCGGGGCAACCGGCGGAAGCGCCCTAACTCCGTGAGGCACCCGCTGCCAACGAAGCCAAAGAGTGGCAGCGGCCGCGCGTTCGTAGTACTCCAAGCGCACCGGGTGGGTCCCGGCCGTCAAGTAAACGTCAACCTCATATGTGGTTGCCCCTTGATCATGCCATGCTTCGCGAACCAAATTGTCGTCGACATACAGTCGCATGCCATCATCAACTGTCACAGTGAATCGGTGCAGACCGTCTTCGAATTCGAACTGCCCCTCGAGAATCGCAGTGAAGTTGTCGGGGTTGACACTGGGATCGGGAGCGCCCCAGCCCCAATCATGCCGGGTGCCCGGTGCTTCTGTCCGTGTGAGGACTGGAGTGCCGGAAAAAGCCAGGTTGTTGAAATACCGCACCGTAAAGCTGCCGGTGGGTGCAACTGGTACGGCAAGAACAGGCGCGGGAGTGACCACGACCTCCACACCCGGACCGGGAATCCACAATGTCTGGCCGGGAGACAGCGTTCTTGGATCCACAATATCGTTGGCATCCATCAGCTCCCGAACAGAAACCCCATGTTTCCGAGCAATGGCAAAAAGCGTATCGCCTCCCAAAACGATATAACTTGTCACGCTCGGCAGGGGCAGGGGAGCAGTTGGCGAAGCGGCTGAATACCTGGGAACGGAAGGCGGCGGCTCGGCGGCTCCCGGAATGCACAGCAGCTGCCCGACCCGAATGCGACTGAAATCCGATATTCCGTTGGCTTGGGCAATTCGGGCCATGGGTACGCCAAAGCGTGTGGCGATTGCCGATAGGAATTCACCTCTCTGGACAGTGTGCGACACAGTACAGGATGTTGAACTCGCAGGAGGAATGGGGGGTGTGGATGCATCGGCGGGGAAGGCGGACGGCACGATCAACGCTTGGCCAACGTACAGAACGTTGGTTTCCGTCAAGTGGTTCAGTTCCCTGATCTGACCCACCGTCGCGTTGTATTGTTGCGCAATGGAGAATAAAGTATCGCCTGTCCGGACAATGTGTGTTTGGTGTGAACCCTGAGCCTCAACTGCCGTGCCCTGAATCGTTGTCAGCAACAGAACCACCAACAGCAGGCCCAAGTACCGCATCCAACTGCGCGTACGATGGATTGGCGAATTCCCCTGGAAGTTACGCGCGACGGTGGTTGCCTTGCCCTGAAGGAACAACATGGCGAAACACAGAGTGCGGTAAGCGAATATTCCTTGGCTACGCATAAAAGCACCTGCGTTACTTCCTTTTTGAGCTGAAACCAGCGTAGCTATTCAGATGCGTGTCCCTGATCGAGGGGCAGGCTGACGAGATCGGTGGGGTTCCAGCCTGGAAGTCAAGACGTCCGGGGGCCCCAGGGATCCCGGCACCGGTGATGTCAAAGCACGCACCCGCTCCTCCAGGGGGACGCACCGCCGCTTGCGCGCGGTCTCGATCAACTCCCGCATACACGCGCGCAGCACGGAAGCCGCTGACGGTGTTCCTGGTCACCTTGGCCCTGCGCAGGGCCAAGGTGACCAGGTTGTTGGTGAAAGGCACGCGCGGGTCGACCCTGCAACGCAGGAAACCACTCCTCCAATGCCGCGACGTGCGCGCAGAAGGGCGTTTTCGGAGGCTGGGGACGAAGGAGGCATGGCGTCAGGCGAACGACGCCTGGATACCTTAACTTGTAGCACAGAACCACGCCTACCGCAGCCGACGACCCCGTCGGCCCGCCACGCGGTCAGGGACGGAAACCCGAGTGGTTACCAACCGAAGAGCTTAGGGACCTACAACACGGGCCGATGAAATGATTGGGCTCCAAAACCTCACTTTCGCGACTTGTGATGGCACAAGGCACGGCGGTCGGAGCCCTTGGCAAAAATTTATCGGCGTCTTCGAATAGTCATGCCCCCCTGAAGCAATTGATGCCACACGTGGCTTTGGGGCACATTAATCGCGCAACAGCCCGGCGATCGTGCCGGGCTGTTGCGACGATGCGTCCGCAATTCAAGAACGCCGCGGGAGAGCACCCCACCTACACTACTTACTCTTCGCCGTCCTCCATCTCCATCTCGGGTTTTTCGTCCCGCCGCCGTCGGTTGCGGCGCCGGCCCTCACCTTCGCCCGGCTCCGGAGCCGGTTGCCAGTCCAGCTCGGCCTGCTTGATCGACAGGCCCACGCGCCGGCGCTCGGTATCCAGGCGGATGATCCGCACTTCGTATTCCTCGCCCACGGTCACGGCCTGGCTTGCGCTCTCCACGTGCTCGTGGCTCATCTCGGAGATGTGAATCAAGCCCTCGACCGGTTCGTTGGCCAGCTTGGCAAAAGCCCCGAAATCCTTGATGCGGGTGATGGTGGCCCGAATTAGGTCGCCGACGCTGTAGCGCTCGCCCAGGGTGTCCCACGGACGCGGCTGCAACTGGCGCAGCGACAGGCCAATGCGCTTGCGCTCCTTCTCGACCGAGATCACCTTGACCTCGACCTGCTCGCCCACGTTCAGAACCTCGGACGGATGGTTGACCATGGCCCAGCTGAGTTCGCTGACATGGATGAGGCCGTCCGCACCGCCGATGTTCACAAAGGCGCCGAAGTCGGCCAGGCTGCTGACCACGCCCTTGCGGGTTTCGCCCACTTCCAGCTCCTCGAGGATTGCGTCCTTGCGCTGGTTGCGCAGTTCGCGCATGGCTTCCTTCTCGGACAGAATCAGGCGGTTGCGGCGACGTTCAATGTCGATGACCTTGACCTGCAGCGTCTTGCCCACCAGGGGCGCAAAGCGATCCGCCTGATTGGCGCTGTCCTTGTCCTGCTGCATCTGGCTCTCAAGGCTCAGGTGGCTGGCCGGCACAAACCCGCGGATCAGGCCCAGGCCGATCAGGACACCGCCCCGGTTGTAGTCGATTACGCTGCCGGACACGATCTCCTTGGACTCCAGCAGTTCCTCGGCCCGCAGCCAGTCCTTCTCCTGGCGCGCCCGAATGATGCTGATCAGCGGCTGTCCCTTGTCGTCGATCCGGAAGACGAAGACCTCGATGGTCTGCCCTTCTTCGATTTCGGCGTAGGAATCACCGAGACGCTCGATTTCGCGTCCCTCAATCTCGCCCTCGTACTTGGCGCCGATGTCCAGCTCCAGGCGCCGCGGCGCCTTCTTCAGGACGATCCCTTCGACCACGGTGTCCGGGCGCACCGACGAAATGTCGTAGTCGTCGTCCCAGTTCAGCTGGTCCATCAGGTGCATATCGGAGATGTCGACCTCGGCGGGCACCGGCTCGCCCGTGATGTCGGCCTCGGTTACCGTGCCCGACAGGTCTTCTTCAACCTCCGGCGCAACTGCGGTTTCGTCGGTGGCAAAGAGAAGCACCGGACGGGGAAACAGGGTGGAATTCATCATGGGAAAATTGCTCAAAACCTATTGACGAACGGATAAGACATGCAAACCGACCGGGGAACGGGCTCCGGCATTAGGAGCCGCGCAGCGCGGTCATCTCAATCTCGACGATGGCGCCGCCCGGCAGGGCCGCGACCTGCACCGTGGACCGGGCCGGCGGGGCATCGCCCATGACCTCGCCATAGACCGCATTCACCGCGGCGAAGTCCCCGATGTCCGTGAGGAAGATCGTGGTCTTGACCACGTTGGCAAACGAGGTGCCGGCATCCTCCAGGACGACCGAGAGGTTCGCCAGTGCCTGTTTGGCCTGCGCCTCCACCGTGTCGTGCGATTGCCCGGTGGCCGGATCCTGCGTACCGGTCTGACCGGAAGCAAAGACAAGGTCGCCGGCCACGATTGCATGGGAATAGGGCCCGGCAGGGGCGGGGGCCCGAGTGCTGTTTACGGGAGTGCGGGACATGGCAATGCGGATGTTCTCTTGGGACAGCGAGGCGGGATTCCGCGAGCACTGGTGTGCAGGACGGAATCCAGGGAAGGAAACTAGCATAGGCTCGCGTCGGCTGCAACAAACGGACCGATTAGGGCCTGTTGCACCGAGCGTGGAAATCGGTGCAACAGGTCTGCGCCGCACGCTTGGCCATCACTAAACCGGGACTCGACAAGGGCCATCCGTCCTCGGATCGCCTCTGCCTCATCTAACCAGCGACTTGGACTGGCTCCCTGGGTTGTACCTGCCCCGCAATCTCCTCGCCGGCCTCGATCTCCGCCGTACGCAGCTCGAAGGTCTTCTGCAGGTTCAGCCAAAGCAACGGCGTAGTTCCGAAGTAGCGGGACAGGCGCAGGACCGCATCGGCGGGGACACCAAGTGCATGGGCGAGAGCGTTGGCCGACAGGCCAAGCTCCTCCAGCTCCTCAGCCAGAATCTCTCCCGGATGCGCCGGGCGCATACCGTTGCCCATCTCCAGTTCCTCAGCGGTGGCAATCCACAATCTCTACGTCGTACGGTCCTTCCTCTCCCCAGCAAAAACAAATGCGCCCGTGGCGGTTGATCCCGACACCGGCCCGGTCACCTGAAAGCGCCTCCTGTCGGTTGCTACGCAGGCCCGCAAGGTCCTGGAGGGATTCCGCGTTGTCCAGGATTGTCAACCGCCGCATTGCCTGATCCCCGAACCCTTGAAAGGCCCGGATCGTCTGACCGGCGAAGAATCGTTCCGTCTTCCGATCCCGAAAGCTCCATATCATTGTTATGTCTTACGCAACACGTATACGAAGTTTCCTCACTTTACTGCCGCTTCGCCCTAACCAGAATTGAAGAAGACAGCTGTGCGTCGCGCTGTCGAGCAACGGTGTATACGGTGGCTGTGGCCCGCACTGTTTCAGTCTTGTTGATGTTGGTCCATGCCCGGCATCGGCACCACTGCCAATCCGTTAAGTCATGTGCGCCGATTGCAGGCCATGGAAACCGCCGCCGGATGCAGGGATGACAGTAGTACCACCGAACGGTTATGGTCCACTTCTCCCGAAGTTGGCCACCGTGCGCGACACCGCAACAGTCCGCTGGCCCCTTGCAATCGGTCCCACCGATCACTGGACCAGTGCCGGCCTGACCTGGTCGAGCCTTTGGATCCGGCGCAGATCGGGAGCCAGCCAGGCCACCAGGCCCACCACCAGCATGGAACCGATGCCTCCGCTCACCACGGAGATCAACGGCGTGAAGTATTGGGCCACCAATCCGGACTCGAATCCTCCCAATTCGTTCGATGCACTCACAAAGACGGAACTCACGGCGGCCACGCGTCCGCGCATCGAGTCCGGGGTCAGCAATTGCTGCAGGGTTTGCCGCACGACCATGCTGACGTTGTCAAAGGCTCCGGTGAGGAACAGCATTGCGAAGGACAGCGGGAACCAGGTCGAGACGCCGAACACGATCGTGACCGCGCCGAACGCGGCCACATTGGCCAGCAGGGCTGGACCTGCCCGTCGCATGGGCGGCAGGACGAGCAGCAGCACGGACATGGCCACGGCCCCGACCGCAGGGGCCGCTCGCAGCCAGCCGAACCCCTGGGGGCCCACCTGCAGAATGTCCTGGGCAAAAATTGGCAGCAGGTAGACCGCGCCGCCGAACAGGACCGCGAACAGGTCCAGCGTGATCATCGCCAGGATGATCGGCGTCCGCCGGACGAAGCGAATGCCGGCCAGCAACGTGCTCAGGTTGAAGGGTTGTTTCGGAGCAGGGGGTTGGGGAAGCAGTTTCAGAAAGGGCAGAAGGAGAATAAACAGTGCGGAAGAAGCCGCCGCAATCCAATAGGCGGCCAACAGGTTGATATTGATGATCAGCCCCCCCACGGCCGGACCGGCCACGGACGTGAAGTGCATGAGGCCGGTGGTCCAGGTGACCGCATTGGGAAAGCTCTCCTTCGGCACCAGGGTCGGCATCAGAGCCACCCGTGCCGGCCGTCCCAGCATGATGGCCATGCCATCCAGGAAGAGCAGCAGGTAGATGACCGAAATCGGAGCCTGCTGCCAGGCAGCCAAGGCCAGACCAACGGAGGTCAGGGTCATTCCAGCCAGCGACAGCATGATAAGCCGAATCCGGTTGAACCGATCGCCGAGCCAGCCTGCGGGAAGGGCAAACAGCATGGCCGGAAGAGCCATGACGAGGGCCGTCAATCCAAGTGCCAGGGCTTCGCCCGTTCGGTCATAGACATCCCAGGCCAGGGCGGTGGCCTGTATCCGGGTGCCAATCATCGACACCAGCCAGCCGATCGCATAGAACCGGTAACTGGGAGACCGCCAAGCCAGGAACGAATCGTGGCGCACCCTGCGGTACCGGACGGATGCGGATTCGGTCATAAGGGAGAAACGTCAATGTACGCGGGGGCACGCACACGGATACGGGTAACGGGTGGAAAGCAGCAGGTCATCGGTCCGCGCAGGTCCGTCTGCCGAAACCCGACACGACCGCAATGACCAGCGAAATCGGCGCGGCTGCCGTCCGACGCGCAGGCCGACTCCGGTGGCCGGATCCGATCGAATGCCTACAGCAAGGGGAGGTGGATGGTCTCGCCGCTCTGCAGGCTGCGACTGACCGCTTCGGTGAATTCCATGTATTTGACACCGGTCGCGAAGTCGGTGTGGGTGATTGCCTCGCGACCCCGGATCGCGTTGACGAACTCCTCCTCGACACGCCAGGCTCCCCGTTCGCCGTCGGAAACTTCCACGGCCGACAGCTCTGCGTCACCGCGTCGGCCGCCCATGAGTTCGCCACCGCTGAACCGCAGGGTGCCCTGCGAACCGTACAGCGAGGCCGTTGGCGGGCCGGCCAGACCGGTCACCGACGATACCTGCAGATGGTACTGGGCGCCGCAGGCCATGCGGCCTGTCACATCCACGTGTTCCGGAATGCGCACGGCGCGCACCACACCCGTCTCCTCGTCCAACCGCTGCGGCACGAACACCGCGCCCGCGGCCTGCACCGTGACGACCTCGCCCAGCCAGCGCATCAACGCCTCGTAATAAATGCCCATGGACATGATGTTGAGACCGCTGCGGTCCATGTCGTGCCGCCAGTGGAGCGGCCCGTCCAGGTCCAGCCACGTGCCGCCCACCTGCATGTCAACCACCAGCGGGTCCCCAAGGTAGCCATCCCGCACCAGCCGCTGGATGGCACGGTCCACCCCCAGGGTCATGGGCGAAGGAACAATTTGGGCCACCTGGGTCGGCCGCGCCTGGGCTGTCCGATACATCAGGCGCGCCTCGGAGGCGTTCATCGCCATGCGCGCCTCGCACATGACATGCTTGCCCGCTTCCAGAGCGGCTACGGTCGCCGCACAGTGCATGTAGGGCCAGG
>JAPPAJ010000366.1 GCA_026705565.1 Caldilineaceae bacterium
GTCCGTGTCGGACATCGTGTACACGATGCCGCGCTGTCCGTGGCCTGTCTCACGTTGCGGTCCAAGCCGAGCGCGCCCTCCGTGGCGGGTTGCTTCACCGGCTCCGCCAGCGTTACGGCGCTGAGGTGCAAGTCGGCCTGCCGCTGGGACTCCAGCCACTGGAAGGTGACGGAATGGCAATTCGGTCTCCGTCTGAGAGACACCACATCCGGGTGAAGCAGGAACATGGTCAGATGTCCAGTGGCCGAACCTCAAGGGGCATGCGCTCGAACTCCTCACCGCCCTGAGGGAAGGCCAAGAGATGCTCAACGAAAGTAGGCGCGCTGTCCTTCTCCACTTGGCAAAGCCTCCTGTAGTCCTCGACCGCCACCACCACGACGGCAGGAGTGCCTCTGCGGGTAACCGTCTGGGGTTTTCCGGCCAAAGCGGCGTTTACCACGGCACTGAAGTGGTTTTTGGCGTCCTGCAAAGCCCATTCAGACATGACTCCCCCGACCAGCCAACTGGCTAGCTTGAACTTGTTGCCATAGCCTACCAGTAAAGACACTGCCGCGGTTTGCTCACACAACAACAGAGACAATTTCCGTTTCATTGATTTTGCTATGTGCCCGGAATGGATATCACCGGGCGCGAAGAGTGTCCCGATCGTTTGCCTCATGCCATCGCGCCCTCCGGCTTGCAGCATCTGTCGGTAGCGCGGTCTGTCTGACCGACGCGGCGCGGGACGAACTGTTCGCCCCAGTGCCAGTGGTCGGCCCCGGCCATCGCCTGCACCACGCCCGCCCTGCTGGGGCTGTTCGACTGGATCACCGTGACCGCACACATGCTACGGCGGGGCCGGTGTCTGCCGCCGCGCCGGGCTGCCTGGTACCCCAGACCACTCCCACGTTGGCGGATACCCTGACCCTCGTGCGGGTCACCCTCTGGACCGGCACCTCCCCTTTTTCACGTCCCGGCCCCCGGCATGGCCAAACCGCCGCCGCGGTCCCCCGCCTCTGGGATTTTCTCTGTCATACCGCCTGAGAGCAACCAAAGTCGGACTGCGGTCGCGATGCCCGCCTCCCCTGCCTACCACCCGCCAGAACGAACGGGATTGCTTTGCATAAAGACCAGCTTAGACACTGGCATAGAAAGTCGCCAGGGTCAACGGCTGAGAGTGCTTTATGCTTGTTTCTCCTTCAGGTATGCTATCTGCTCAGGGAATGTCCCGGCGATCATCAGATAGCCACCTCCACCAGCGGTTCAATGGTGCTTGTGTCGGTCGTGGTCCGGGCTAGGTCCAGGTCGTACATCCGCTGAAGATTCAACCAGAAGTCGGGAGTCATTCCCAAGGCCTGTCCGAGGCGCAGTGCCGTATCCGCCGTAATGGACCTGCGGCAGTGGACGATATCGTGGATGCGTATCGGAGGCACTCCCATCGTCTTGGCCAGGCGGTACTGGGTAATCCCCAGTTCGTTCATGATCTCCGACAAATGTTCGCCGGGGTGGATCGGTTCGGCGGTAGTCATGTAATCCCTCCTCAGTGGTAGTCGGTGACTTCGATTTCCATCGCGCCCCGTTCAGTCCAAAGAAAGCACACGCGCCACTGGTCGTTGACACGGATGCTGTACTGGCCTGCCCGGTCTCCGCGCAAGGCTTTCAGCCGGTGGGATGGCGGTATCCGAAGGTCGGTGAGCGCTGTAGCCGCTACCACTCGCTGTAGCCGTATTCGCGCCCGCCGCTGGATGTCAGCCGGCGAGTGCCGAACTTTCTGTCCTTTGAAGAGCCGGCAGGCATCGTGATTCCTGAATCGCTTCACGGTTGACGATAATAACGAATCCAATTACTAACGTCAAGCATGCCTATCGCTAAGGCACTGCTTCTGTTTCGTTGATGCCGGTTCGAGGCCGTCATTAGCACTTCCAGGCGTGAAACAGCCCCGTACATGGGCGTCAGGCCATGATGTTCGTCAATTGCAGGACCTGTGCTCTTGAACTTTGCGCTCACCAGCAGCTGTCCCTGTGACCTCCGCCCGGGCTTTGGCGCGGTCGTACAGCTCTTCGCGGGTCAGGTTGTCGGCTGCCCTGAATCCGCTTCGTGTAGCCTGAATGTCCTCAATCACTTCACCCATGAGTTGCCGACGGCACTCAAACTCACGCTCGCGAGCTTGTTCCATGGTCCGGACGCCTTGGATTGATCCCCAGCGAACACCCTCAGGTAGTGTGTACCAGTGCCGATACCGACGTGTCCAACTCCGCCGCCCGAATGCGGGCCAGCCGATGGGGCTCCTCGTCAACGGATACGGTTATGTTCTTCACGTCCACAGCCTCGCAGTTACTAGGATTTCCACTATAGAGAATGGATCAGCGTGTTGCAACGAAGGGCAGTGAGTAGATGCAGGCTTTGGTATACTGTCCTGTCGGATCAAGAGCGGACGCAACAACCGCTGCCGACCATCCCGCGGCACAGGGGAAGCTGCACGGCGAGAGTCGATCCCGTTGGGGGTGCTCAACGACCCGTGAACAAGAGTGGGGCATGGTCTAAAGCCTGTATCTACTGAGTGCC
>JAPPAJ010000263.1 GCA_026705565.1 Caldilineaceae bacterium
TGCTTCGGCTGGACATGGGCGACATCGAGGCGGGCACCAGATCTCGTGAACCGCGGGATTGGTCCAGAGCCGATTCGTAGGGCACTGTCCGCATACTGAATTGAACCCTTGTCCTGTAGACATGCCATGCTGCTCTGCTGAGGCTGGACCAGATAGATGGGTCTGGTCCAGCCGCGACCACTGGGGCGCGGAATGGTCTGCCCTGTGGTCTGAACATGCAGTTCCGGTAGCCTCAGTGGCCGTAGGCACCGGAACGACTCCCCCGACCATTAACCGGAACTGCTGCCACGTCCAGCCTTCAAGGGTATATGGGCTTCCAGAAGTGGTGAAATGTGCCTGTGGCGCAGCGTCCATATGGATACACAGCACTGATTCGCATCGGGAGTTGAGAATCCCACCCAAATCCGTTATAGGGCGGATTCCTCTCCGATCGTGGCTAAAGTGACACGTTCAGAGGCTCAGGGAGACCGCAATTCAGGGTTCTGTGACTTACCGGTTGGACGATAATCTCCCGGAATCAGCGACTTGGCTGGACCATTTTGATGGTCCCAGGGCACCGCAGACGGGGGATTGCGCGCCTAGGGACAGCCCTCTCCGGCCTTTGGCTTGCAGTCCGTTGGATATCATGGGGTTGTGAGTATGAGTGTCAGGAGTGTCGTTGTATGTGGAGCCCTGCCCTCAATATGGCTTGCCTCCGCGCCCTGTGTGTCCTGGGCATGGTGCCGGGGTTCTGGGGGCTACTACTGTTCTCCCCTACGTGGGCCCAGACACCGGAGGTTCCGGAGCCCGTGTCGTGGGCCGTGCACCAGGATGAGTATGACAACCTGGAGGTGCATGCCGGGGGCCGGTATCACCTACGGCGGGTAGGGACGCAAGTAACGGCCACCTTCAGCAGTGTGGGGTCGGCCGTGCAGTATGTGACGCGGCAGCAACCGCAGGTGCTGTTCACGGTACCGGTGGGGTATCGGCCTGTAGAAAGTGAGATTCGGGAAGCGGAGGGATGGCTGGTGGAGGCAGGCCAGCGCCGGTTCGAGGTCCAGATCCCGGTCCGTTTCCGGGTGCAGGTGGCTTCCAACGGGGAAGTGCGATACCTGGACGGGCCGGAGCTGGATGAAGTGGGCCACCTGGCCTATACGCTGACGCTGGGTTGGCGCACGAACGGGACGACGGGCCGGTACCGGGATCAGGGGGCGCACCATGACGGCAACTTTGCTCTGCAGCGCACGGGGCAGGCGGTCACGCTGCACCTGAGTACGGTTCGCTCCCCGGTACAGCACTTTGCGCGTCAGGCACCTGCGGACCTGTTCACCGTGCCGGAGGGTTATCGGCCGGCCGAGACCGTATTCCTGGAGGTGACGGCGCTGCGGCCGGTGGATGTGGACGGCGGGCCGCTGGATGAACCCCCGGTAACCGAGGTCTTTCGGGTGCAGGTAACGCCGGAGGGGGCGGTACGCTATGTGGATGATGCGGGCGTGGATGAGGTGGGGTATCTGGCCTATACGGCCTTGGGTCAATGGGAAACGGGAGACGCGTCGCCATGGACTGTGGTGCCTTCACCCTCGGACGGCGCGGATCTGTGCACGCGCAACCCAGCGGTGCAGGACGCGCTGCTGGGAGTGCTGGGGGGGGGGCCGTGACTGTGCCTCCGTGACGTGGGCGGAACTGGCAGCCTTGTCGAGCCTGCACCTGGAGGTGGGGCCCTGATAGGGGTAGGTAAAGCCTGTGCGGGGGTGAAAAATCGATCAAGGAAGCAGAAAAAGCATGGCGGGGTACCCTGTATCAAGCACCAACACGATACCGGGAGCCAACCATGCTTCTTCCGCCGGCATTGTATCCCCATGCGGACTGCCTGGCGCGGCATCTGCCCCACCTGCGTCCCAGCCAGGTCCGGGGCTTGGCCCTGTGGGTAGGGGGCACCATCCTGGCCCGCAGCGGCTGCCAGAACGCGGTCCTGGGCGCCCTGCTGACCCTGGGCCTGGGTTGGCACACCACGCGCCAGTATCTGCGGGAGTGGCTGCGCGACGGGGCCAACCGGGCCGCGCCGTGTCAGGTCCAGCTGGAGGTGGCGAGCTGTTTCGCGCCGCTCCTGCGCTGGGTGCTGGCCTGGTGGGAAGGCCCGGAGCTGACGCTGGCCATCGACCCTACTTCCAAGGGCGAAACACTGGTGGCCCTGGTCGTGAGCGTGGTCTACCGGGGCCTGGCCATCCCCGTGGCCTGGCGCCTGAAGCCGGGCGGCCAGCCCGGACCCTGGATGCCGGACCTGTGCAACTTGCTGGACCGGCTGGGTCCCGCCGTGCCGTCGGACATGACCGTGCGCGTCCTCTGCGACCGGGGTCTGCAGAGCCCCGATCTGTGGGCCGCCATCCGTCGCCAGGGCTGGCACCCCTACATGCGCTACGACCGACACATGACCTTCCAGGCAACGACCGGACCCCGCTGGCCGGCCTGGCGCTTCGTGGCCCGGGAAGGCCAGTACACGGTGACGGTCGGGAAGGCCTTCCGGGAACGCAAGCGGCCCTGCACCCTGATCGTGCTCTGGGC
>JAPPAJ010000071.1 GCA_026705565.1 Caldilineaceae bacterium
CATTGTGGCCGTCAACAAGGTCGACCGGCCACAATGATGGGCACCTTGGCCGCCCGGGCGTGGTCGATGGCTTCTTGGGTCTGGGGCATCAGGCCGTCGTCGGCCGCCACCACCAGAATGACCAGATCCGTCACCTCCGCGCCGCGGGCGCGCATCTGTGTAAACGCCTGGTGACCGGGAGTATCAATGAAGGTGATGCGGACTTCCTCGTCGTCAGAGGGATGGACCACCTGATAGGCGCCGATGCTTTGCGTGATGCCGCCCGCTTCCGTATCCACCACACTGGACTTGCGAATGGCGTCCAGGAGCGTGGTCTTGCCGTGGTCCACATGTCCCAGAACGGTGACCACGAGCGGACGCGGCTCAAGGCTGTCTTCCGGCTCGGCCGCCCAGATGCCCTGCATCCGGCTGCGCACCTTGTGGCTGACGGCAGGAACGGGTTCGTCCGCGGGTTCCGGCTCCTCCGACGGCTCCACGGCATCGTGACCGTGGGCCCGGAGATCAATGCCCAGCTCCTCGCACACCAGTGTCGCCAGATCCCAGTCAATCTCGGCCGAAATCGGCTTGTATTGGCCATAGTAGACAAGAACCTTCAACAAATCCATGGAACTGCGGTTCACCGCCCCCGCCAGGTCCTGGACCACAATCGGACCCTCGTCCAGGTAGACGACCTCCATTTCTTCGCTGTTGGCAGCCAAACCATCGTCGCTCATGCTCTGTTCATCCTTCTCTTGCTTCCGCCGACACCCACGCTCCGAAAACGGCCGCGGGCAATGATGCGTTTCATCGGGCGAGGATCCCTACCCCTCCCCGGAGAGGGCCGGCGTCGCCTCTTCCGCCGGAAGGGAACGGGCCCACTCCTCCAGCCGAATCCTGTCCGTCGGCGTCAGACTGGTCTTCAGTGCCGTCTCGACCGGCAGCCGGCCCTTGCCCGCACGCGCGCGATCCAACCCCATGGCCCGCGTCCCACAGGAGCGGCTGGCGTGGATGTAGGCACCGCGACCGTTCATTTTTCCCTTGGGGTCCACCAACACCCCTTCCGGAGTCCGCACCAGCCTGACCAGCGTGCGCTTGGCCTGCACCCTACGACAGGCGATGCACGTCCGCTGGGGATGGCGGCGGGGACGCCGCATTCGTGAATTGGACACCGCCACCCTATTCGTCCATGAGATCTTCATAGCGCCGGGCATCCGGTGAATCCCCGCGCCTTGGTTCCCGCCGCTGGCCACGGCCGCCTGTTTCGGATTCCTCTTCATCCACGGAGGCCGTCTCCGCTTCCATGTAACCGGCCAGGAGTTCCGCCGGGACCTCAATCTCATCGAGATTGAGTGGGCCGCTGCGCCCTTCGGCCTTCCGGCGGGCACGCAGCATGTCGGCGGTCATGGGCGTTGCGGGTTCCTCGGGAACGGCGGATTCCTCAACCTCCGGCTCCGATTCGTCCTGGCCGGCTTCCTTGCGTTCGGTATATTCCTCGTAGGACATCTCGCTGAGGGCCTTCTGGGCCGCCTGGCGGAAAATGTCGTCTGCCTCCTCGCCGGTGGACGGCTCCAGCGACGGCAGCTGCTCCTGCGCCTCCCGCCACTTTTCCTCGAAGGCATCCACCTGCGGCTGGTCGCTGCGCGTACGTTGGAGCGCGTCCTGCAGGATGTCGGGGGCATCCTGTTCCGACAGGCGCTTGGCGGCCAAGTCCAGCGGATCCAGGCCGGACGCCTGTCTTTCGGCCAGACGGCGGTTGGCCGTGGCCAGTTCATCGTGCTTCATCATGTTCTGCTGCAGCTCGAACAGATCGATGCCCTCGGCCTGGGCGTCGCTTTCACTCTTGATGTCGATGCGCCACCCCGTCAGGCGGGCGGCCAGCCGTGCGTTCTGCCCGGACTTGCCGATGGCCAAGCTCAGCTGGTCGTCGGCCGCAACCACCGTGGCTGTCGGGTGCTCGCCTTCCTCGTGCAGGATGACGCCGGTCGCCTTGGCGGGACTGATGGCATTGACGATGAACGTGTGCGGCTCGTCGCTCCACTCCACCACATCGATGCGCTCGCCGGCCAGCTCGTTGACAATGTTCTTGATGCGACTGCCCTTCATGCCAACGCAGGCGCCGACAGCGTCGATGTGTTCAATCGTGGCAATGACGGCCACCTTGCTGCGCGCGCCCGGTTCGCGCACGATGTTCTTGATCTCGATGGTCCCTTCGCGCAGTTCCGGGATTTCCTGCTCCAGAAGCCGGCGCAACAGGTTGCGGTGCGTGCGGCTGAGCTTGACATAGGGACCGCGGTTGTCCTTCTCCACCCGTTCCACGTACAGCTTGACGTAGTCGCCGCGCCGCAACCGGTCGTTGGGGATTTGCTCGTCGCGCTTGAGCACGAACTCCGAACGATCATTCATGGTCACGGCCACGGTCTTGGCGTGGGCATCCACACTGCGCACCTGGGCACTGACGACCTCGCCCACCCGGTCCTTGAACATCTGGTAG
>JAPPAJ010000216.1 GCA_026705565.1 Caldilineaceae bacterium
AGGCCGCCTTCACCTTCCGGTGCAGGGTGCCCTGGTTGCCCTTGAGGGCCAGCAGGTAGTCGGCGTCGGCCGCCCGCAGGGCCTGCACGATGGCGGTCTGGCCGCCGGCCGCGTCGATCGTGACCACGGCCCCTTCCAGGTGGATGCGGTCGAGCAGGCGGGGCAGGGCCGTGATCTCGTGGCTCTGGGCGTCGCACGGCTCCTGGGCCACGGTCAGCCCCTCCCGTACCAGGAAGGCGCTCACCAGGTGCAGGAGGCGGAGGCCTGTGGCCCGGTCGCCCGCGCGGCGCGCCACCTTGCCGTCCAGGGCCAGGATCAGGGCCTGCAGGCCGGGCAGGCTGGTACCGTCGAGCAGCCACAGGGCGGCCTGCATGGCCGTCTCCGGAGCCAGCCGGTGGACCAGGCGCAGATAGGTGTCGCGGGAGGGCGTGGCGTCGCCCAGGGGCAGCTACAGCCGGAACCAGGCCCGGTGGTCGTGCGTGAAGGCGGCCACCGCGGCCAGGCGTGCGGGGTCGGGGCATGCGACAATGTATTCCATGGGGACTGCCGTGGGGACTGTGAGGTTTTTGTCATCCCACAGAATGCACGGCGGTCCTCTTTTTTTCGGCGCTTGCGACAGCCCGAAACCGATCCCAATGCGAACGACCCGTGCCGAATTACCCTCCATAATCGGTGAATTTGTTTCGTGTCAAACAGGCGCGGCCCACGTCCCGCACCGGCCCTTCACCGCCCCGATTCACCCCCGTCCCGCGACTTTGCGTTTGCCCTGGGAAACCGCCATGTCTTCTGCAATAGAAACTGCAGAGCCCAGACACGCCGATTTGAATGTCGCGGCGGACTGCGGTCGATTCTCAACTCTGACTTTGGGGGCCTTTTGAATGGCATCGCCCATCGGGCCGCGCAGTTCGACGGGGAATCCAAGCTCATTATGGGGATTCTGAACACGGTCCAGGGAGAATGGGGGGGGCAACGGTCAACGCGTGGTACAGGGTTCTCCCAAGACAGAAAATGTCCGTGTAGGGACCGAATTGCGCCTGAGTACTGAACATCTCGGGTGCCGCGTAGTCCTTCTTCAGGATGCGTGTGTGCCTCACTGTTTGTCCCATGGCAAAGCGGCGAGCAGAGCCAAAGTCGATTAGGACCATGCGCCCATCATCGGTCAGCATGATGTTGTCCGGCGAGACATCCCGGTGCAACAACGATTGCCCGTGCACTTCGGTTAGGGCATCACAGACAGCCATGGCAATCCGGTGCACATCATCCGGAGGCAGGGGGCCTTGCGCTTCGATTCGCTCCTGCAGCGATCGCCCCTCCAAGTACTCCATGACAATGTAGGCCGTGTTGTTTTCCAGGAACGCGTCATGGACATCCACAATGTGCGGAGAATCGAGTCGGGAGATGACGCGCGCCTCCTCCAGTACCCGTTCCCTCTCCATCCGGAAATCCGTGTGTCGCTGTTCAGGCACCAACACACTGGTGCCGCGGCGCATGGCACCTTCTGGGAAAAGCCCCTTGATGGCAACCACCCTCTGGAGGTGTCTATGTGCTCCCTTGTACGTGATCCCGAATCCCCCTTCTCCCAAGACCCGGCCCAAGGTGAACCTTCCATTCTGCAGGTGGGTGCCTGCAGGCAAATTGCGGACCGGAGCCACCGGTACGGCCCCGCAGACGGCACACGGTTCCGCACCGTCAGAACGCGGGCTGTTGCAAATGGAACAAATGGCGGAACTCAAGGGGTTGGTTCCCCGCGGCAAGGATAGCAAGGTTTCCCGGTGCAACTTGTCTCAGCGCAAACCGGGACAAGTTGATGGCACTGGGTTAGAGAGAAGGTTGGCAGCTCAACTTCCGGTCTAATGTTTCGGTGGTTTATTTCAGGATCTGTTTGCACACCTTCAAATACAGTAGCGGGATCGCCCTCCGGATGAGAAGCCGCAACGACCGCGGACAACATTCTTCAGTCGTTGGTAGTCAACATCCTGTTGAAAGATCCGTCAGCCACTTTTTTGTACTTGACACTTCTGTCGTATCACGTGGTGTGGCTCCCTGACTGTTCCGTACGCAGGGATTGGCGCCACCTTTAACCAATGAGTCCGCGAATTGGACTTGAATGTTCCCAAACACCCTCAGCACCCTGTTCTGATTGAGCCGTACCGCTTCGTGCAACGGTGTGTCGCCGTGACTATTCTGTACATCGGGATTGGCTCCCCCTTTCAACAGATAGTCAACCAAGTCCAGTTGGCGTCCGGACACAGCGAGATGCAAGGGTGTATTGCAATCCCTGTCGCAGGCATCCGGATTGGCACCGGCCGTCAGCAGCGCTCCGATGGTGTCCACCAGCCCTGCGGAAACGGCCACATGCAGCGGCGTGTCCCCGGACACATATACGATATCGAGGTCCGCTCCAACAGCCAGCAGCGCATTGAAGGTCGGAGACCCCAATCCCGCCAAGTGCAACGGGG
>JAPPAJ010000162.1 GCA_026705565.1 Caldilineaceae bacterium
GCCTGATCAACCTCCAAACCGGGAGACGGCGGACGGGGGTGCACATATCCCGACTGACCATGCGCAACTACACGGACGCGGAAATCGACCGGTACGTCCAGACCGGCGATCCGTTCGACAAAGCCGGAGGATATGCCCTGCAGGACCAGGACTTCAACCCCGTGGCGCAGGTTGACGGCTGTGCAGCCAGCGTCATGGGCATGCCGATGCACCATCTGCTGCACCTGCTGCGCGACGAACTGGGCTGGCCAATCCCTGCGGGCTTCACCTCGGTCTGTGTCAGACTCACCGGGCGCTCCTGCTGTCAAACACCTTGATTCGCCGTGCCCCCCCATCCGCTGCTCGCCAAGCTGAACACCGCCCAGCGCGAAGCGGTTTCGCTGCCCATCGGACCGGCCCAGATCATGGCCGGTCCGGGATCGGGCAAGACCCGGGTCCTGACCCATCGGATTGCCTGGCTGGTTCAGGAGCTGGACGTTGCTCGCAACCGCATCCTGGCCGTAACCTTCACCAACAAGGCTGCCGGCGAGATGCGGCAGCGCGCACTCGAATTGCTCGAGTCCCAGGACCAGGACGAGCCCGGCTTCGGGTGGCGACGTCCCATGGCCATCGGCACGTTCCACTCCATCTGCGCCCGCATCCTGCGCGTGGAATACGAACACACGCCGTACGAGCGCAACTGGATCATCGTCGATGCCGACGACCAGAAATCGGTCATCAAGGAGATCCTTGTCTCCAGGGCCGCTTCGAACGAGAATCAATTCTCCGTGTTGGCCGACATCAGCAGAGCCAAGGACCGGGGCCTGACCGCAGCGGAGTTCGCAGCCCAGGCCTCCTCGGTCCTCGATGTCCGCCTTGCCCCGATCTATGCAGACTATGAAAAGGTCCTGAGGGCCAACAACGCCCTGGACTTCGATGATCTCCTGCTGCACGCGCTGCGGCTGCTCCGCGACAACCAGGACGTGCTGGACCGGTATCGCGCCCGGTGGCCACACGTTCTCGTCGACGAATTCCAGGACACCAACGGGGTCCAGTACGAACTGGTGAAGCTGTTGGCCGCCTATCCGGATTCGTTGCAGAGCCTGTTTGTGGTGGGCGACGAGGACCAGTCGATTTACGCGTTCCGCGGTGCCAACCGCCGCAACCTGGCCCGGCTGCGACGGGACTTCCCATCGCTCCGAACTGTCGTGCTGGAGGAAAACTACCGCAGCACACAGCAAATTCTGGATGTGGCCAACAGCCTCATCCAGCACAATCGCGGACGCACCCACAAGGAACTGTTCACCGGCAATCCCGACGGTCAGCAGGTAGTGCTGGTGGATGCCGCCGGCGGCGACTCGGAAGCCGACTGGATTGCCCGCAGTGCCGCCAGCCTGCTGCACGACGGAGCATTCGGGCATGAGGACATTGCGGTGATGTACCGCACGCATGCGCTCAGCCGGGCCCTGGAGGAAGCATTCCTGAACCATCGCATCGCCTATCGCCTGATTGGCGCCGTGCGGTTCTACGACCGGGCCGAAATCAAGGACGCCCTGGCGTTCCTGCGTTTTTTGGTCAACCCGCTGGATGCCCTGTCGCTGGCGCGCATCATCAACAAGCCGGCGCGCGGAATTGGGGCCAAAACCCTGGCACGCCTGATCGAGTGCCGGGACCGGTGGGGACTCTCCATCTCCGATGCCCTGACGGTAGCCTGCCGCGGGCCCGAAGCGGTGGCGCACATGGCTCCGGACGCTTGGGAACGGCACCCGTCGCCGTTCACGGGGCGCGCCCTGCGCAGCCTGCAGACATTCGAGAGCCTGGCTGTCGAGTGGCGGGAACGGCTGTACACCGAGGACCTCACCATTGATGCCGGCCTGTTTCTGGCCGATGTCCTCGAAGCGTCCGGGTACCGTGCGCGCCTGGTTGTATCCGGCGAACAGGACGAACACCGTCTCGAAAACCTGGACGAACTGGTGGGCCTGGCCTCGGAATTCGAACCGGAGAGCGATGCGGAGGAGCTGGCCCTCAACCCGGTGGAGCTGTTTCTGGAGCACGTCAGCCTGATTTCCGCGGCGGACGAACGGGACGACGACGAGCCGAAGATCACGCTCATGACCCTGCACAACGCCAAGGGGCTCGAATATCCGGTGGTCTACATCCCGGGTGTGGACGAGGATCTGTTGCCGCACTTCCGCGCCCGCGATACCGGAGACCGGGAAGACATCGAAGAGGAACGACGGCTCCTCTACGTCGGGATTACCCGGGCCGAACAATTGCTGTTCCTGACCCGGGCCGACCAGCGCTTTGTCAGCGGACGCACCATGCGCTACCGGGAGAGCCGGTTCCTGAACGAGATCGACCCCGGCCTCCTAATCCGCGAAACGTGGCCCCAGTGGCGCGCGGTGGGACAGGGCTCGTCCCTGGGCGGGCGGCAAGCCGACGCCTACAGGATGCGCCCG
>JAPPAJ010000024.1 GCA_026705565.1 Caldilineaceae bacterium
AGTCGAACCGGGGCCGGCGCGTGAACGGGCAGTTGAACAAGCTGCAGCGCAAGCGTGCGCGCAAGCGGGACAACGCCACGCACCAGGCCAGTCGCAAGCTGGCGGACACGGCGCACACCGTGGTGGTGGAGGACCTGAACACGCAGGCCATGACCAAGTCGGCCAAGGGCACGGTGGAGGCACCCGGCAAGCAGGTCAAGCAGAAGTCGGGGCTCAACCGCAGCATCCTGGCCAGTGGCTGGGGTTCGTTGGAGCGCAAGCTGGCCTACAAGGCGGGTGACCTGCGGAAGGAGGATCCGGCCTACACGTCGCAGACGTGCAGCCGGTGCGGCCATGTGCACAGGGACAACCGGCCGTCGCAGGCGGTGTTCGCGTGCGGGGCCTGCGGGTTCCGTGCGAACGCCGACCACAATGCGGCGGTCAACATTGTGGTGCGTGCGGGGCTTCCGTCCGTGCCCGTTTCGGCCCGTGGGACAGGGGCTTCTGCACGGCGAGGGGCGATCCCGCGGGGGACCCCGACGACCCGTGAACGAGATGGGCCGGCTGTCAAGTCCGGTCTATAAGTCCCAATGCTGAAACGGAAAATCCAGGCAGTCTACGGTGACAAGGTCGTGGTCCTGACGGGCGCGACGCAAGGCATCGGACGCCAGATGTGCCTGCGTTTGGCCGGCGCCGGCGCCCAAGTGGTCATGGCCGCGCGCAGCCGGGAACGCCTGGATGCCTTGACGGCCGACTGTTCAGACCTTCCCGGCTCGGTTCTTGCCGTACCCACCGACATTGCCTCGGAGCTGCAATGCCGGGCCTTGATGGAGGAAGCCCACCGTGCCTATGGACGCATTGATGTTCTAATCAACAACGCGGGCTTGTCCATGTGGTCGCGCGTGGACGAACTGGAAGATCTGGGCCTGTTGCGGCGCATAATGGATGTGAACTATTTGGGAAGTGCCTATTGTTCCTGTTATGCCCTGCCTTTCCTGAAGGAAACCCGTGGCCGCCTGGGATTGGTAGCCAGTCTGACAGGTCGGATTCCGGTGCCTACGCGGGCACCCTATGCAGCCAGCAAGATTGCGGCCGCCCGTTTCCACGAGTCCCTGCGGGTGGAACTTCACGGTTCCGGCGTCAGCGTCACCGTCACATTTCCCGATTGGGTGGCAACCACCATTCGGCAAAATTCTCTGGGGGCCGACAACAAACCCCTGGGCTACAGTCCCGCACAGGAGGAACATATGATGACCGCAGCGGCCTGTGCCGACATTGCGCTGACGGATATCGCCTTGCGCCGCCGGGGCCGCATTCTTTCCCTGCGCGGCAATGTCGCGGTGTTAATGAAGCAATTTTGGCCGGGCTTGGTTGAATTGATTGCACGGCGTGCCATCCACAAGGGCAAATAGTGAATGGCGCGATTCGGGAGAATTGGTTGTCGGGGCTGGCAATGTGCCAAGGCCAAGACTTGTGCCTGTGCGACTGGATGGAAGGACTGGTTTTGCCTGTACCATGGGGCGTTGACATGGATGTCTTCGGCCAAACAACTGCACAATGTCAAACGAGGCCCTCGGTTGCCCGCGATCGCGTTGCGCCACCAGCATGCTGTGCCGATTGAGGATAGAAGGCATCCCCGAACATTTCGGGTCGCCCATCAACTTGTCCAGGGCACCGAGATCGATGCCCGGAACTCTTCCAGGGAATTACGCCGGCACAATGCCGGCGTAATTCCGGATGCATGGCACTGTTATGGAAGGATCATTCCGTGTTGGATTCGGCAGGAGCAGCAGGAGAGTGAAACTCATCGTACAGTTCACTGACCTTGCGGCCGTTGAAGGTCCAGTATTGGCCTGCCGAAACCACGGCGTTGTCGTCCAGTCCCAACATCCTGCGCGTGGCAGGGGTAATGAACATCACCTCGTCCTGGTAGCTCACCTGGCGATCGTCATGGACAATCACTTCCGTTCCATCCCGGCCGACCAAAACCGAGCCTGGCCCAATGCCCAACTGCCCGAAATTGAGGTTTGGCCGACGGCGTCGGCGCTTGCGGCCGGAAGCGGATTTGGCCTGACCACCCCTCGGTCGGCGCCTGCCGTTGGCCGCCCTGCGCCGACCATTGGCTGCCCTGCGCCGACCGTTGGCCGGTGCCGGTGCCGGCGTCGCTTCGGCCGCGGCGGCTGCCACCGTACCATCCTCGGCCGGTGTTACATCCTTGCCTCCTGCCAGCTTGAGCACGGCCATCACCTGGTCGCTGGAGACCTTGAAGAAATCCCGATCCGGCGAAATCCGTGCACTTGCAAAAATGCTGTGGATCAAATCCAGAACCTCGCGCGCATTCCCAACACTTGCAGCCAATTCGCACTTGAACGGCGCCGGCACAGAGGAAGTGTAGAGCTCTGCGATTTCGCTGCTGATGTTCTCCTTGCGCGAATACCCAATCAATACCGTGCCGGGC
>JAPPAJ010000191.1 GCA_026705565.1 Caldilineaceae bacterium
TGGGCGGCCAGGTCGGCCGTCGGCAGATGCGGAGACCCGTAAGACGGACTGCGGTTCGCACGGTCGGCGAAGCATCCACCAGACCGCCGAGCACGCGATACCGACAGGTATTGCCGGATCGGCATAGGTTCTGGAGACCGGTATGTTGCCCAGTCGAGGCTAGCCCAGGGGGCTGCTGTTTCCGGCGTTGGGTTGGCCGATGGGGGGTACGGGCGCGATGGGCGGGACTCCGGGGTTGGTGAAGATGACGCAGCCGGACAGTTGCCGCGGCAGTGTCACGGGAGGGCGCATCAACGCGGCATGCGCGGCCCTTGCAACGTGACGGGAGGGCGAGGCCGCAGGCCGCAAACGGGGCGTGAATCCGGCTCAACCGCGTCCAAACCGTCCCGTGGGAATCGAGGAACAACCCGGTTCAACGGCTGTCATGTTGTCTCCGGCTCCGGACAGGACTGCGCTGCTTTCGTCGGCCCCGTGTCGGCAGGCATTACGCAAGCTGTTCCGGTTTCAATCCTCTCCTGATCTGCACGTGGCGGCGTACCGTGGCAGGTTCGTGATCCGTGAACGATCCGGCATCCCGCTGGGCCAACGTGTCCCTCAGGCAGACATGGTCCAGTTCCGGAAGAGAGGACTTGCTGCGCACGGCCAGGGCGGCGGCCACCCCCGCGGCTTCGCCCATCGCCATGGCCGTGGTCGCCACGCGCGTGGAACTGGCTGCCAGCTGGGTGGCCGAATGGCACCGGCCGGCGACGAGGAGATTCGACACCTCCCGGGGCAGAAGCGATCGGTAGGGGATGTCATAGGGGGTTGGCTGGACCTTGGGCGTGTCCTGCGCCGATCCCACGGTGGCCCGGTTGGGGTGTTGATCCAGGTACCAGCATCCCGTGGCGATCGCGTCGTCGAAACGGCAGGACTTGGTGATTTCTTCCTCGGTGAGTACGTGCTGCCCGACGATCCGGCGGGTTTCGCGCACGCCAATGTACGGTCCGCTGTCAATGAAGTGGGCATCGGCAAATTCCGGGACCTCCGCCTTCCAGGCCTCGAACATCGCCCAGGCATCCTCCCGGCCCTGTACTTCCGCCGCGGTCAGTTGATGCGGATCCGTGGCGTCCGCGGCCACCCGGATGCCATGCACATACACTTCGTCGTCCGCGAACATGAAGCTGACTCCCGGACCGTAGAACATGGGCAGCTCGCCCCGTTCATGGGCCCGAATCACGGCGGCACGGCAACGGCCAAAGACCTCGGGGGTTTGCTTTACGTGTCCAACCCGGAAGTGCAGCGACAGGGGTTGCAGTTCGGCATGCTTTTCGGTGGGGGCTCCGGACCAGGCAGCTACATCGGCGTCTCCGGTGCAGTCCACCACGACCTTGGGCTTGACGGCCAGCAGGCCCGCCTTGTTGGCGACGATCACGGTGTCGATGCGGTCGCCGTCGCGTTCAACCCCGCACACAAACGAGTGGTACAGGAACGACAGTTCGGGTTCGGCCCGCAGCATGCGATCCAGCAGCAGTTTCAGGGCTTCAAGGTTGTTGACCACCGGGTTGTGGGGATGGATGTGCGTGGCATCGGGTTCACATCCCCCCATGCGCACGAACAACTCGAGGGGCACGCCCCGCGTGACGATGCGATCCGAACCGATGTCGGCGATGCCGTCGAAGTAGGGCAGGCCGACAGCCGTCAGGATGCCTCCGGCAAATCCCGCCCATTCCACCAGCAAGGTACTGACACCGGAACGCGCGGCACCCAGCGTGGCGCCGATGCCGGCGCAGCCGCCTCCGCAAACAAGCACATCGGGTGTCAGCGTGCCTTGGTATTGCAAAGTCATGTCGGGTACCTCGTTTGTTTGAATCGCATGTGGTTTTGGGAACGGAGTTGGCGTAGCCGCCTCGGTCCCATGCGGTGCTCCCGATTACCGCCAACATCCGGCCGTGTTGCTATGTTCCCGACTTCGCGAGGTTGCCGTTCCAAGTCTCGCAGCCCGTGAAGGGCATGTGTTGCCCGGAACGAAACCTGGGCCATGGAAGGTATTCGTTGATCCCGGGCACGGCGGAACCCCGCAGCAGGAACTGGGACCCTTGGGACTGATCCAGGACCCGGGTCCCGGCAGAGATATAGCGGATGGCCACGGCCTTCCGCCACTGGTCCGAACGATTGGCTTCCGACCCGTGCACGATGGTCACGTCATGCGCCGAAACATCCCCCGGCCGCAACTCAAGGTCCACCGCGTCGGCTTCATCGACAACGGACTGGTCCATGCCGGTCAGCATCTCGTCCTCCTGCGCAGCGAGGTTTTCGTCGCGCGCCTGCATGGGCAGCCGGTGGGTGCCCGGAATGACGCGCATGCAGCCGTTGGCCGGGGTTGAGGCGGTGATGGCCACCCATAGGGTCAGGGCTTCCATCGGTTCCAGGGGCCAGTAGCCTCCGTCCTGATGCCAGGCTACGGCCTTGCCGTCACGGGGCGGCTTGCACAGGAAATGGGCTCCGTACAGGGCGATGTCCGGTCCCAGAAAGGCGGTGGCCAAATCCAGCAAGCGCGGGTCCGCCACCAGCCGTATCAGGAAAGGCTCGTGTCGGGTCAGGGGCGAGTTCAGGTTTTCGGGACGCGTATCGGGATTGCGGGCCAGGATCCAGTCCACAAACCGGTCCGCCTCCCGCATGAGCGAAGGCTCCAGAACTTGGCGCCAGATGGCATAGCCGCGGTCATGGTACTGGCGCACCGCGGAAGCATGGGAGTTGGTCATGGGATTCGCTAGCCTTTCATGCCGGTCAGGGCAACGCCCTGAATGAAATATCGCTGGAACAGCGCAAAGAGGATGAGGATGGGTGCCGTCATCATGGTGGCGGCCGCCATCATCTGGCCCCAGTTGGTCGTGTCCTGGTAGGCCCGGAAATAGTAGAGGCCCACCGCCAGTGTGCGCATTCGCTCCTTGTTGAGGTAGATCAGCGGATCGACGAAGTCGTTCCACTGGCTTTGGACCGCGAAAATGGTAATGACGGCCAGGGCCGGTCCCGACATCGGCATGAAAATCCGGTACAGGATCCCGATTTCCGAGGCGCCGTCCATGCGCGCCGCATCGGCAAGTTCCTCGGGGAAGGTGCGGAAGTACTGGCGCAGCAGGAAAATGAACAGCGGCGACCCGAAAAAGGCGGGCAGGACCATGGGCAGATAGGTATTGAGAAACCCCAACTGCCGGAACATGAGGTAGGTGGGAATCAGGCGCACCACCCCCGGCAGCATGATCGTCGCAATCAGGACGATGAACAGAAAATCGCGGCCCGGGAAGCGAATGCGGGCGAAGGCATAGGCAATGAGGGGACAGGAAAGCAATGTGCCGATGACGAACAGAACCGTAATCGTCAGCGAGTTCAGGGTGTAGCGGACCAGGGGCAGAAATGCGGCGGCATCCGGGTAGTTGCGCCAGACAAAGGGCTGGGGGATCCATTCGGGGGGCCAGGCGGCCTGCTGGGTCAGCGACTTGAGTGACGTTGACACCATCCACAGCAGGGGAAGGAGAAACAGGAAGCCTGTGGCGACCAGGGCCAGATGCACCGCGCTCATGCGCAGCACCTGGCGCGTCGAACGGCGATACCGCCACGACGGACTGTCCTGTGCCAAGGGACTAGCGCTCTCCACCGCTCTCATAGTAGACCCAACTTGAACTGGACCGGAACACCACGACCGTTAGTGCCAACACCAGCAGGAACAGAATCCAGGCCAGGGCCGAGGCATAGCCCAGCTTGAACTCCTCAAAGCCGTAGCGGTACAGGTAGAGGACATAGAACAGGGTTGAATTGAGAGGTCCGCCCTGCGTGGCCACATAGGCGGTCACAAACACCTGGAAACTGCCGATGATGCCGATGATCAGGTTGTAGAAAAGGGTCGGGGTCATCAGCGGGATGGTGATCACCAGGAAGCGCCGCATCTCGGTCGCCCCGTCGATCTCGGCGGCTTCGTACAGGTGCTGGGGAATGGACTGGAGGCCGGCCAGGTAGATGATCATGCCGCCCCCCACGCCCCATAGGCCCATGATCACGATGGCGGGCTTGGCCCATTGCGGCCGGCCCAGCCAATTCGGGCCCTCGAGCCCCAGCAAGTCCAGGGCGAAGTTGATCAGTCCAATTTGGGGGTGGAAGAGCCAGACGAACAGCAGGACGGCGGCCACCTGGGGCACGATGGAAGGCACGTAGAACGCCGTGCGGAACAGCGTTTGGCCGATCAGGCGCGTGTTCAGGGCGACCGCCAGCAGAAAACCGATCACGGTGCTCAACGGCACCGAGAGGGCCACGAAGTACAGCGTGTTGCCCAGCGTGGTCAGGAACAGGCGATCATTCGTGAAGATGTCACGGTAGTTCTGGAGCCCGATCCAGGTGGGTCGTCCGAAAATACCGTATTCCATGAACCCCAGGCCGAAGACGGCCAGGATGGGAAAGAGCGTGAAGGCCAGCAGGCCGACCAGCCAGGGGCTCAGGAACAGGTAGCCCAGGAACGTACGGCGCCGAGCCTGTCCCAGGCGCGCCCACCAGGCGGCGGGCGACGGGGCGGAAACGGACACTAGGCGAAGATGGCTTCAACCTCCCCCTGGGCCCAGGACAGGGCGTCTCCCACCGAATCGACTTCGAGCATGACGCGCTCAAAGGCTTCCCGCAGGATGTTTTGCGCGGTGCCCAGCTTGTCCGACACGGGCAGGCTCACCTGCGTGCCGTTCAGAACCTCCAGGGCGTCGTCCCAATAGGGATTCACTTCCCGCGCCTTGGCATCGTGGGGGGCCATGTTGTAGTCCCGAATCATGGCCGGCCGGCCCTGAATCTCCACCATGAACTTGAGGTGGCCTTCCCCGCGGGACAGGTACTTGGCCAGGGTCCAGGCCGCGTCCGGATTCTGGGCATTGGTGGGTATCACCATGTTCCAGCAGGCCTGGATCAGATCCAGATGTTCGCCGTTGGGGCCATGGGGATACTTGCCCAGCTTGTAGGGCAGCTCGGGATTCTGGTTGTTGATGACGTTCACGGTGAAGATCCCGGACCGGATGGAGGAGGCGACGCCGGCGATCATGGGGTTGCCCAGTTGCTGATTGCCCCAGCCTTCCAAGGCCGCGCCGACCGAATCCCAGCCGCCGCCGCGGGCATAGAGGTCGACCACAAACTCAAGGGCTTCCTGTGACAGGGGATGATCGATGGCAATGCCGTCCGGGGTCGCATCGCCGTACCAGTCGTGGCCGTTGCGGTAGGTCCCCATCATCCATTCGACCCAGCCGCCCGGCACAAACCCCAGATGGTCGATGTTGCCGTCGTCGTTGAAGGTGCTGAGCTCGCTCATGACATGCCGCAGATCGTCCCAGACCAGGGCACCGGCCTCGGGATCAAGTCCGGCTGCGGCGTAGTCGTCCATATTCCAGTAGAAGAGCTGCAGGAAGTTGCCCACGAAGGGCACGCCGTACGTCGCGCCTTCCCATTGGGTCATGTCCCAGATGCCCGGATACCAGGCATCGCTGGACACGTCGTCCGCGGCCAGTCGATCGTCAACACTTTGGAGGGCGCCCTGCGCGGCGGCCGGGGCGAACTCGACCGTGTAGATCATGGTGAGGTCCGGCGCGTCGCCCGCCAGGGCCGTCACAATCTTGTCGGCGTAGCCCGGGTTGGGCAGCAACAGCGGTTCCACGATGATCTCGGGGTGCGTCGCCCCGAAATCATCCAGCACCGTCTTCAACTGCTCGTCGCGCACGCCTCCCCATATGTGCCAAAAGGAAATCGTGGCGGGTTCCATGGCGGGCGCATCGCCGGTTTCCGCGGGTGCCGAGGTTGTGGGAACGGCACATGCAGCCAGCACGGCCAGTGCGCTGCCGCCGGCGGCCCCGCGCAGAAACTGTCGTCTGCCAATTGGATTCATGTGGCGCATGATCGCGTCTCCCGAGAATTTGGATTGGCACCCGGCACCCGAATAAGATCCCGAGTTGTTCCGGGTGAAGAACAACCCAATCCTATATCTTTTTTGGGTTTTGCACAATTGGCGGCAATATCTTTATTCTACGGATATAATATGATTTTATCGACCAATATTTCGTGTCTCATCTGCAGATCGGCACAGACTTTGGATGAAATGGCATTTTCTCTGGACTGCTACTTAACACAAACAAGGGGATGCACTTGAATTGGTCCCGGAGCAACTGCCCGGGAGCCCGCCCCGGAGTTCCTACTGGATGACACCGGTTCGGGTACTCCCGGACGCGCGGAACTGCCCGGTGATCTTCATCCGCAGTTGCGTCGTTCACCGACCCTGGCCGGTTGTGATGTTGGTGCGCAGATCGTTTTGTCTTCCAGGAAGCGCAGGTGCTCAACCCGCCGCCGGTCGAACGGAAAGGCCGGTTGCGGCCGTCCTTCCCCCGATGGCGCCGCGTGGGGGCGGGCCGGCTCCGATGTCGCCGATGGTTTCCGCCCCGGGTTGCAGGCTGGAGTGTTCTTGCCCCATCCTGCCGTTGCCTATCTGCCCAGGGAGGCGAGTTGGTCCTGGAAGCTGCCGGTGAGTGACGCAACCGGCTCATCGGTGTTGACCACGGCCAGCATCAGTTCGTCGATGACCTCCGTCACCTGCGGCCAGTTGGGCAGGCGCGGCAGTTCCCGGGCCACGGCGTGCAGCGACTCCATGTCGCGATAGAAGGGAATCTGTTGGTTGACGTCCGCATCCAGCCAGGTGGAACGACGACAGCCAATGCCACCGCCCAGAGTCAGGTTCTTGTCTTCGGCAGGCGACGCGCAGTGCCGCATGAAGCGGTAGGCCAGATCCGCGTTCGGACAACCGGCGGGAATCGCCAGGACCCAGTAGATGTTCAGGGACGTGCTTTCATTGCCGGTGGCCGACGGCAGTGACGTAATGGCCACTTTCCCCTTGACCTTGGATTCGGGGATGGTTTCGCACATGCTGGCGAACCCGAACCAGTTCACCATCATGGCAATGCGACCCCGGGCGAATTCCAGTCCGGAGGCCACGGAGTCCAGCTCGCGCGATTGGGGATGGATAAGCGAGTCGTCCTGCATCAGGTCCCGGTAGAAGTTCAGGGCCGCCACGGCTTCCGGCGTGTCCAGTTGGACCTCTCCCCCGTCCGTCAGGACGGACCCGCCCCGCGTCCACACCTGCAGGTGGAAGTCGTAGATGGTGTTGTGGGCATCCGGATACCCGGCCAGCACGGTGCCGTACAGGCCGGCTTCCGGGTTGTGGAAGTACCGCGCGGTGTCCACGAAGTCATTCCACGTCCGAGGCACGGTCAGGGACCGGCCGTACTCACTGCGAAAGGCTTGCTGGTGCACCGGATCGTTGAACAGGTCCGTCCGGTAGATCAGGCATTCGGGACCGTCGTGATAGGGAAGTCCCAGCACTGCGTCGCCGAACACCTGCATTTGCAACAGGGATGGAGCCCAGCCGTTCGGGTAGTCCTGTGGTGGGGACTGGGCAATGTAGGGGGTCAGGTCGACCAGGAGGTTGTCCGCATGCAAGGCGGCCAGCCAGTCGGTGGGACAGAAGGCAACGTCCCAATCCCCATTGCAGGCTTCCTGTTGCGTCACGAGGGATTCGTACAAGGGGTGTAGATCCAGCGAGACGGCTTCCAGTTCGACGCCATCGATGCCTTCGGCATTACAAAAGCCGGCCCAGGCATGTTCCATCGCAAGGGAGAACGGTTCGAATTGGCGAACTGCGACACGGAACTTGCGGTTGCGCTCGGACATGGTGTTTACCTTCCGGTGACGGTGGGTTATGAAGCAGGACTTCCAGGTGGCGGAGGACGGACTTCGGTACGCAATTGGAAAGTTACGCAGCTGCCGGCTGGACGGAACCCGATTCGCTGCTCCGGCACGCCGCATCGGCCACGGCCATGGTCCTGAAGGCATCCGCGACCGAGGTCGGCAGTTCCGTGTCCTCACCGTTCACAAAGCGCATGAGGCTGCCCATGCTACCGATGAAGGCGTCGGGAAACCAGCCGGCCTCCAGTGCCAGGGAATGCCATTCGGGTTGGGCGGCTCCGGGAGCGGAAAGGCAGTAGTCAAACCGGTCGGGCACCCCTTCGGGATAATTCATGAGGATGCCCAGGGTAGCCTTGATGGCCCCGGATGTTCCCTCCCATTTCACATGGGCTTCCTGGTGCCGCAGGCCGTACCGGTGGAAGTGGTTGGTATCGATATGGACGCGCAGCATGGGGTGATAGTCCAGCGCGATCAGCGACCGGGAACTCGTCATGGCCGGCAGATTCGGATGCGAGACGGACAGTCCCTGCACGCCTGCGGGTTCGCCCAGGAAGGAGCGGACCAGGTCGATGTGGTGGATGCTGTGGTAGTAAATCTCGGCATGCGGCAAGCCCTGGAGAAAGGGCCACATGTGCCAGGGGGTTTCGACGCAGACCCGAATCTCCAGATCGACGATGTCACCGATCGCACCCTGGTCGATCAGGCTGCGGGCCGCCAGTACGAAGGGAGCCCACCGCATCTGGAAGTTGACGGCCGCGATCATGCCCTTTTGATTGCAAATGTCCCGGAGGATACGGGCCTGTTCCAGGTTGTCGCCAAGGGGTTTCTGGATGAGGACGGGGCTCCCATTGGGCAGCTCGGGCAGGACCGACGCGATGTGGGTCGCGGGCACGGCCACGTCGAATACAGCATCGGCCGGTGCCTTGCGGACCGCTTCGGCCAGGGAGGCATGAACTGTTGGCACCCCGAACTTGCCCGCCATGTACTCGGCCCGGTCGGTCCGGGGATCGAAGAGGCCCGCCACCGGGTAGCCGGCCTTGGCATAGGCTGGATAGTGGGCATCGTGCACGATGCCGCCGGCCCCGATGCTGACAATCGGCCGCGGTGTGCACGGTCTGGGTATGAACTGGTTGACGGTTGGCGATGGCATGGGGCTGGCTCCGGATTTCGCTCAAATCTAGCAGATGGTTGCGGTGTCGCGCACTTCCGCCGTTGCTCGACGGAAATCCGCGGCAGGAACCGGACACCGTCCGGCCCGATGTGGGTTAAAATCGGCGGCCGGGCCACGGGCCTTGGGCACGGTCTCCCGCACGCCAGGACTTTGGCGGCGCACTCAATTCCATTTTCCACTTGGCGAACAGCTTTGTACCGGTCCGGGCACGACTTCAGCCACAAGCACCATTCATCCTGCAAGCCGGCTTCCCAATGGCCTTGTTCGGCTTCGCCGGCAAGCACCACCTCCCCTGAAACATGATCTTCGGTGAAGTCATCCGCATCGCGCTGCGCGCGCTGACGGTCAACAAGCTGCGCAGCCTGCTCACCATGCTGGGCATCATCATCGGCATCTCGACCGCCACCGTCCTGATCTCCGCCGGCCAAGCCGTGGAGCGGTACATCTACGACCTGTTTGCCGGGATCGGAACCAATGTTCTCTTCGTGGTGCCGGGCCAACTGACGGAAAACCAGGATCCGACCGCTGAACCGCGGTTTGGGGAGTTGACACTGAGCGATGCGCGTGCCCTCTCCAATCCCCTGCTGGTGCCGGACATGGTCATGGTCGCGCCCGAAGCCAACGCCAGGGCAACCGTCGTGCGCGGTGATGACTCCTTGGACATCGACCTGATTGCCATTGCACCGCAGCACAAGGACATTCGGGGCTGGGACACCCAACTCGGGGAATTCTTTTCACAGGTTGATATGGACGGGCGCCGCAGAGTGGCCATCCTGGGCCAGACCGCATTTCAAAGCCTCTATGAGCCCAATGAGAACCCTCTGGACACACAAATCCGGGTGGATGGAGTGGTGTTTACCGTCATCGGTGTCATGAACGAAATCGGCATAAGCCAGTTCGGCAACCGCGACAATTCCGTCTTTCTGCCGTTTACCACCGCCATGGAACGGGTTTTGGACTGGAAGACCACGCGCGGCGACTACAAGGTGACGCAGATCCTGGTGTCCGTCTCCTCCGAGGACCGGATGGCCCAGGCCCAAATCGACATTGAGGAGGCGTTGCGCGAGCGCCACCGCATCGACTACTTCGAGGAAGACGACTTCTCTGTCATCAGCCAGACCGACTTTATCGGCGTGTTTGGGGACATCACGGCCGTGGTCACGGTGTTCCTGGGCGCGATTTCATTCGTGTCGCTGTTGGTGGGCGGCATCGGCATCATGAACATCATGCTGGTCAGCGTGGCCGAACGCACCCGCGAAATCGGTTTGCGCAAGGCCATCGGGGCGCGCCGCCGGGACATTCTGCAGCAGTTTCTGGCCGAGGCTGTCTTCCTGTCCGTGCTGGGCGGAATTTTCGGCATGGTACTGGGCGCCTTGGTCATGCGGGCGGCCGACTCCCAAATCACCGCCCTGCAGTTGACCCTGCAGGTCAGCACCGTGGCGGGGGTGGTGGCGTTTTGCATGGCAACCGGGATCCTGTTTGGATTCTGGCCGGCCGTGCAGGCCAGTCGGCTCAGTCCCATTTCCGCGCTGCGTTCGGAATGAGCCCGCGGGCTGTTGGTCTGGCACGATAGGGACCGTCGGCCGACGGGTTTCCGGCTGCCGTACATCGCACCGTCCCCAACGGAAGCATCTGTTGTGAGCACACTTCTTGAACAATTGTCAACCCTGCGCACGGAAGCTGCCGAGGACATTCGGCAGGCCCGGGACGAGGAGGCGCTGGCCTCCGTCTTCAGTGCGGTGCTGGGCCGGCAGGGCCGTCTGACCCAAATCCTGCGCGGCCTGGGTTCCCTGCCGCGCGAGGAACGGCCGGAGGCGGGCCGGGCCGGCAACGAGTGCAAGCGGTTCCTGGAGGATCTCCATGCCGAGCGGCGCGGCGAATTGGCGGATCTGGCCATCAGCGAGGAGCTGTCTGCCGAGGGGATTGATGTCACGCTGCCGGGCCGGCAGTGGACGCTTGGCAAGCTGCACCCGTCCACGGTGGCGCTGCGGGAGATCTATACGATCTTCCGGGGGCTGGGCTTTTCAATCTATGAAGGGCGTGAAGTGGAGAGCGACGAGTACAACTTTGAGTTGCTGAACATGCCGCCCGGCCATCCGGCCCGCGACATGTGGGACACGTTTTATACGACGGAACCGGGCATCATCCTGCGCACCCACACCAGCCCCGGGCAGATTCATGCCATGCGGGAATACGCCCCCAATCCCATCCGCATCATCCTGCCCGGCAAGGTCTACCGGCACGAGGACGTGACGGCGCGCGCCGAATCGCAGTTCTACCAGGTGGAAGGCCTGGTCGTGGGCCGGACCATCAGCCTCAGCGATCTCAAGGGCACCGTGCAGCACTTTGCGGACCGCATCTATGGCAGCGGGCGCAGGGTCAGGTTCCGCAAGAGCTACTTCCCCTTTACGGAACCGAGCGTGGAGGTCGACATTGATTGCATGTTGTGCGAGGCGCAGGGCTGCCGCATTTGCAAGTACACCGGCTGGCTGGAGATCATGGGGGCCGGCATGGTGCATCCCAAGGTGCTGGCCAACGGCGGCTACGACCCGGCCGAGTGGTCCGGCTTCGCCTTCGGCATGGGACCCGAACGGGTGGCCATGCTCAAGTACGCCATCACCGACATCCGTCTGTTCTACACCAACGATGCCCGTTTCCTCGAGCAAATGGTGTAGGACCTGCCGAGGGAAGCTGCAACGGGTGCCCGTTCAACCAGTTTGTCCAAATGGTCCGGTGCCGCGCGGTGCCGGACCCTGATCAAGCCAACCAAGGACCTGCAACCATGAAGATGTACATCGGCGGCGAATGGATCGACGGGGACTCCACGATGGATGTCCTCAACCCCTATGACGGTTCGGTGGTGGACACCGTGCCGCGCGGCACGCCCGCGGACGTGGACGCGGCCCTGGCCTCGGCGGTGCGCGGGGCGGAGGCGATGCGCGACCTGACCGGGTTCGAGCGTTACCAAATCCTGCACCGGGCCGCCGACCTGATTGTGGAGAACCAGGAGGACCTGGCCCGCACGATCACGATGGAGGAAGGCAAGATCATTGCCGAGGCCCGCATCGAGGCGGAACGGGCGGCCGAAATCATCTACCTCTCGGCGGAGGAGGCCAAGCGGCTGTACGGCGAGGTCATTCCGGTTGACGGTGGGCCGGGCGTGACCGGCAAGTTCGGTTTCACGGTCCGGGTGCCCTGCGGCGTGGTGGCCTGCATTTCGCCGTTCAACTTCCCGCTGCACCTGGTCTGCCACAAGGTGGGCCCGGCCCTGGCGGCCGGCAACGCGGCCGTGCTCAAGCCGGCCTCGGACACGCCGCTTGTGGCCCTGAAGTTCACGGAACTGCTGCTGGAGGCCGGCGCGCCGCCAGAATCCATCCAGTGTGTGACCGGCAGCGGGGCCGTGATTGGCGACGTACTGGTCTCCGATCCGCGTGTGCGCAAGATTTCCTTCACCGGCAGCCGGGACATCGGCGAGCGGATTTGCCATCAGGCCGGAATCAAGAAGGTGACCATGGAGCTCGGCTCCAACGCCCCGGTCGTTATCCTGCCGGATGCGGACCTGGACAAGGTGGCAGCGGCCTTGCCCACGACGGCCTACAGCAACGCGGGCCAGGTGTGCATCTCGGCCCAGCGCGTGCTGGTCAGCAACGACATCTACGGCGACGTACTGGACGCCCTGATGCCGGCGGTCGAAGGTTTCACGACTGGCAACCCCTTGGATGAAAGCACCAAGCTGGGACCCATGATTCGCCAAAGCGACGCGGAGCGGGTCAGCAGTTGGGTGTCGGAGGCCCAGGACAACGGTGCCACGCTGCTTACGGGTGGCGGCTTGGATGGGCAGATGCACCAGGCCACCCTGCTTACGGATGTCAAGCCGGAGATGAAGATCTCCTGCGATGAGGTGTTCGGTCCGGCCATGGGCATCACGAAGGTGGACACCGTCGACCAGGCGATTGCCATTGCCAACGACACGAACTACGGCTTGAGCGCCTCGATCTTCACTCAGGACCTGGACTCCGCCATGCAGTACATCCAGCAGGTGGAGTCGGGCAACATCCACATCAACTGGGGCACCCAGTGGCGCGTCGATCTGATGCCGTACGGCGGCCTCAAGGACAGCGGCTACGGAAAGGAGGGTCCCAAGTATGCGGTCGAGGAGATGACCGAGACCAAGATGGTGGTAATCCACCAGTAGCCAGTCTTGTCGGTCAGCAAGTGCCGGGGCCCCGCACGCACGCGGGGCCCCGGTTGGTTTCGGGGAGTCAGGGCAGGAACGGCAGCCCGCGGTCCAGTGCCAGGGCCGCGAACACGAGGGCCAGGTACAGCATCGAGAACTTATACACGGCCAAGGCGTCCGGCCGGGTCACCACCCAGGATGGCGATGTCTTGGCATACAGTTGCGCCATCTTGACGACCAGCAGGCCGTTCAACAGAACGACCGCACCCAAGTAGGACCAGCCGGCCTCCCGCAGCACGAAGGGGGCCAGAGTGGTCAGGACCGTCAGGACGGTGTAGAGCATCATCTGGCGCAGCGTGCGCTGGGTTCCGATGACGGCCGGCGCCATGGGCACGCCCACGGCCGCGTACTGGTCGCTTACCAGGAAAGCTAGGGCCCAGAAGTGCACGGGCGTCCACATGAAAATCAGCAGGAACAGAATCCAGGCCATCCAAGGGAGGGAGTCGGTCACGGCGGCCCATCCCAGCAGGGGCAGGACCGCACCGGCGGCCCCGCCGATCACGATGTTCTGCCACGTGGCCCGCTTCAGCCAGGCCGTATAGACCAGCACATAGAAGAGCAGGCCGGCCCAGGCTAGCAGGGCCGTCAACAGGTTGGTTGTCAGTAGCAGGACCACGAACGAGCCTGCGCTGAGCAGGCCTCCAAACACCGCTGCCTGTGGCACCGAGATGCTGCCGGTCACGAGCGGCCGGCGTTTTGTGCGCCGCATCCCGGCATCGATGTCCCGGTCCAAAATCATGTTGAAGACGCCGGCTCCGCCCGTGGACATGTAACCGCCCACCAGAACTCCCAACAGGGCCCATGGGTTCGGCAGGCCGCCGGCAGCAACGAACATGGCACCCACAGCCGTAAACAGCAGCAGGGACACCACCTTCGGTTTGGTCAGGGCGAGGTATTCGCGCCAGATGGCAGGCGCCGCGGCCGGGAGCGAGGTGCTCACGCGGAGACCGCCTCGCGGCTGCGCCAAGGCAAATTGCCGGGTGTGCGAACGGGGCCCGGCGCGGTCAGGACGATCCAGGCCACCAGCGTCCAGAGGCAAAAGACGCCGACCGCCACGGCCAAGTGTGTCAACTGCAGCATGATCGGCCCCAGCAGCGACAGGTTGACGGCGCCAATGACCAGTTGCACGGCGTAGGCCCACAGGAGCAGACGGCGCCACGGCCCTGCTTCAGGAATGGGCCTGAGCCATCCGGTCACGGCATGGATTGCCCAAAGATAGATCCCGACTGCGATGGCCAGCAGCGGGTGGAGGATGCGCAGCCGGATGAGTGGATGGGACGCGGTGCTGAAATCCTCGGACAAGCCGGCCTCCAGGGACTCGGGCGGAAACATGGTGTTGCCCATGGCCGCGATGCCGCCCGAGAACATGACCACCATCATGCCCAGGAGCCCCAACCCGACCAGCCACCCCAAACCGGACCGACCATGCCAGCCCGGAGGCCAGGGCTGATCGGCATGGGCATGATGGACCGCCAGTGACAGCGAGCCCATGAGCCAAAGGGAGTTGAGGAGGTGGAAGGCGACAAGCAGGCCGCGTGCCACCGACACGTTGTCACCCGTCAGGCCAGACAACACCGTAGCCGCGCCGATCAGGGCCTCGATGCCCAGGAACGTCGTGGAGGCTACCGTCCAGGCCAGCAAGCCGGGATTTGCTTTCCGCAGGCGAAAGGCGCGGATGAGCAGCCAAACCCCCATCAACAGGGCCACGCCCGACAAGGCGCGGTGGGAATACTCGATCCAGGTGGCAAAGCCATGGTCCAGCGGCAGGAATTCCCCTTGGCAACGCGGCCAGTCGCGTCCGCAGCCGGCACCGGAGCCGGTAGCCCTGACCACCGCGCCCTGCAGGATGACGATTCCGTTGACTGCAAAGGTTGTCCAGGCAAGAGCCGCGGTCGTGATGCCCCGGGGCTGACCTTCTTTGGCCGGCACGGATGGTCTGGACATAAAAAGGGTTTGCAGGGATTTGGCACCGGGGATTCCGCGGACTCGGTATTATGCCCACAATTCCGGGCTGGGCTGCCGTTTCCGCACCCGTCGCTTGGCGGAACCCGATGTCGAACGGTACCGGGTTCGACGATGCCGTCTGCGCACACGGGCATTGGAATCCGGAGTGGGTGTCAAACCAAAGCCCGAGTTCGCATTATGTTCCATTCCGTAGCTCCTTGACCTTTCCATGACGCTTTCCTTGGTAACCGGCGCCTGGTCCTATCTGGGTCGGAGCATCGCGTCCGAACTGCTGGCCCGCGGCGGTCGGGTGCGCACCCTGACCTCCCGCCGTCGTCTGGAGGCCGATCCCTTCAACAGAGCCGTGGATAGTTGGCCGCTGCAGTTTGCAGCAGGTTCCGAACCCGCTCCCGGCCTTCTGGAGGCGCTGGCGGGAGTGGACACGCTGTACAACACCTACTGGGTGCGGCACGACCGGCCGCCGCGCGGTCAGCGTGGAACCTGGATAGCGCATCCCGAGGCGGTCCGTCGTTCCTGTCAGTTGATCGACGCGGCCAAGATGGCAGGCGTACGGCGGGTGATTCAGTTCACCCACACCCGTACCGACTTGGCTCCCGACCTTCCCTACTTCGCCGGCAAGGCCGCCGTGGAACGGCACCTGCGCGACAGCGGTTTGTCCCATGCCATATTGCGACCCAATTCCCTATTCGGGCGCCGGGACATCATCATTAACAACGTCGCGTGGGCGGTGCGCCGATTCGCGGTCTTTCCCCTGCCTGGCCCGTTGGGCTATCGGGTGCGGCCAATTCATGTCGACGACTTGGCCGCTGCCGCCTGCGACCTGGGTGCGGACAACAGGAACGTAACGCGGGATGCCTGCGGCCCGGAACAGTACGCCTTCGACGACCTGGTTCGGTGGCTTGGCCGTACCTTGACCGGCCGCGCCCCGATCGTGCTGCCTTTGCCGCCAAGGGTGTGTCAACCGCTGTTTCAAGCCACGGGGTGGGTACTGGGTGACACCATCCTGTCCTGGTCCGAGATCAAAGGCTTGGTCCTGGACCTGCTGAGTTCCGACGAGGAGCCTCTGGGTTCCAGGGCCCTGTCCGACTGGGTGCATGAACACCGCGAGGACCTGGGCAGGGAGTTCCGGCTGTATCCCTATCGGTTGCAGCAGCGCTGACGGGGCGCTTCGGTCCTTCAGAAGTGCACGGACGAGAGAGGGCCGCGCCTTCTGTGGGTTTTTGTGGGGCAACTCATGGGGCTTCCGCCAGCCAGTCGGTGTTGAACCGGGCCAGGGTGAGGGTCTCGTAGGGCCCGTCAATCCCTCTTTCGTAGAGGCACAGGGCGGTTCCCTCGGCCGAAACGGCCAAGTCGCTGTACGCAGCTGGTCCAGCGTGGAGCAGCTTGGCTTGCGGCCAGGAATGCCCCTCGTCCGCGCTGAGTCGAACAGTCATCCGGATTCGGTCGGTGGCGGATGCCGGATTGGCGAACAGCAGGCCGTTGGTGGCCTGGGGCCAGCGGACGATGCTGGCCTGACAGACAGGTTCGACCAGAGCTTGGTCCCACCGAAACTCCTCGAAGGAGGAACCGAGATCCCGGCTGATGGCGACGGCCCGTTGGCTTCGTTGCGCGTAGTTGCGGCAGTTGATCATGACGTCGCCGTTCAGCAGTTCCACCACCTCGCATTCGTTGGTTCCGTCCCTGACAATGCCGCCAATGTGCCAAGTGATGCCGCCGTCGTCGCTGTAGACGACATGGGAATGGTAGGGATCCCTGGTTCGGTCCAGGTGAATGCCGACCATGTGATCACAGGGCACCACCATGCGTCCCGATTGCAGCTGGATGCCGTGGCCCGGCCCGGTCGCGTACCAAGTCCAGTCGGGCCGCATCACCCTGTCGGTCATGTCGACCGGCTCACTCCAGGTTTCCCCGTCGTCCAGGCTGTGGGTGAGCCAGACCGTGCGTTTGGCCTTGCCCTGAACGATGAGTCCTTCCCCGCCTTCAGCGGTGTTCTTGCAGAACCAGAGCCAGATGGTACCGGTGGCACTGTCCTGGACCGGACACGGATTGCCACACGTCATGTCATCTTCCTTGACCACGACCCGGAGGTCGGACCAGGAGGCGCCATGGTCATGGCTGTGGCGCAGGACCAGTTCGATGGTGCCTGCATCACCGGGTCCGTGGACGCGGCCTTCGGCAAAGGCCAGCACGCGTCCACTGCTCAACGTCAGCAGGGCCGGAATGCGGAAGGTGTGGTACCCAAGGGTTCCGCTCTGGAACAGTACTTGCTCAGCCAGCATGATGGCGTCGTCTCCGGACTTTGGTTGGGGGGTGGCCGGGATTCTGCCACCGGCAGGGACTTGAGAATCCTACAAGCATGGTCCGCCATGCCGGACGGGATGGTCTACGCGCCGTCCCGGGACTCAAAACCCAGCGCCTGCCGCGAAGGTTCCAGGTCGACCCAGCGATGCCGATTGTCCGAAATCCCGTAGCAGATGTGGAAACAGGGCGATGCGGTCGCCTGCAGCGCGAGTTCGATGATGTTGGCTACGTCCCGCTGGCTGCACCAGAGGGAATCGGTCCAGCCAAACAGGCTGCGGTCCTCCTTGTTGACGGCCCCGATGCGCAGGCACACGGTGGCGATGTCGTGGGCATCGTGGTAGGTCCGGCAAATGCCTTCTCCCCAGACCTTGCTGGCCGAATAGGGTTCGGTGGGACGGGGCGGATCCGCAGGCGTAATTAGGGGAATATCCTCCGGTACATCCTCAAAGCGCTCTTCGCGGATGGCGTTGTAGGGTTCCTGATAGTAGAAGTAACCCATGGTGGCCATGACGGAACTGGCATATACCAGGCGCTTGACCCCGGCTGCCCGACAGGCTTCCAGCATGTTGTAGGTTCCGACCACGTTGCTGTGCAGCACGTCCTCGAACGAGGCCGCGGGGTCCGGCACCGCCCCGATGTGCAGTACGGCGTCCATGCCGGCGATGGCTTGCATCATGGCATCGGCATCCCCCAGATCGGCCTGCACGAAGTGCGTGTCCGGCAGCCGTATCAGTGAATCGGCATCGGCCCGGGTGGAACTGGCGGAACGGCGGCTGCTGCCGTGGACGTCATAGCGTTCCGGTTGTCTGTTGAGATGGCCGTAGACAAGATTGCCGATGAGGCCGTACACGCCTGTAATGTGCACTTTCAGAGGATTGTTTGACATAAGGTTCTCCGATATGCAAGTGGGTGGATTCCGATGGGGCTCGCCCATCGGTTTGGGATCTGCGCGGCCGGGCAGCTACTGTCTTTGCTCCGGGATTGCGCGACGAGACACGGATCGGCCTCGTCGCGCAAGTGTCGTCCTTCCCGGTCAGGCGCGCACGCGCAGGAAGATGCTGTCCCCCCGCACTTCGACGGGATAGGTTTGCAGGCTACCGCAGGCAGGCGAGCGGACCGCATCGCCGCTGACGATGTCGAAGCGTCCGTTGTGGAGCGGGCACTCGATGACGCCATCGAAGACGATGCCGTCGGTCAGGTCGGCGTATTCATGGGTGCAGAGGCCGTCGGTGGCATGGTAGGCATCCCCTTCCAGACGGCACACGGCGAAAAACCGGCCGCCGTGGTCCACGCGCACAACATCGTTTTCTTCGAGTGCGCCCACGGGACAGACTTCGATCCACTCGCTGTCCGCAGTGGCTGCGGCCACGGATTCCACTTCTGCAGACTTGCCCTGTTCCGTGGGGATGGGCCGCATGATCTGGTAGCTCGCGTCTTCCGTCGCCTGCTTGATCAGCGCCGGAATCATCTCCTTGTACACCGCCCATAAGTTCGGGTAGGCGGGCGGCATCTGATCCTTCACTGCTTCATGGAACCGGCCCAGCGCGTGGTAGGGAACCATCGGCACGGAGTGGTGCTCGATGTGGTAGTTCATGTTCATGTACAGATAGCGGTAGACCGGGTTGACAAACACGGTGCGGGTGTTTTCGCGGTGGTCGTGCGTGTCTTCCCCGAGACCTGCGTGCTGTGTCAGGCCAAGCAGCTGATGCAGCCATCCTCCGTAGAACCGCGGCAGGAGGACGAACATCATGGGCAGAAAGCTCCAGATCGCAATCGACCAAATGGCGAAGCCGACGATAATCGCCACGTAGACGCGACTCGACCAGTACATCTTGTTCCGTTCGGACTCCGGCACGAAGTGCCGCACGTCCGGACCGGGTCTGCCAAACGCATTGCGCACCACGCGCCAGACTTCGGGTGGCCCGCTCCGCAGGTAGAGGAAGTCCATCACGATCTTCAGCAGATCGGCGGGCCGCTGCACCTGAATTTCGGGATCGAGGCCCACGAAGTAGGTGTCCGTATGGTGGCGCGAATGGCTCCAGCGCCACATGTATGCCTCCCGCAGGGTCAGAAACGAACTGATGTGGTAGAAGAGTTCGTTCAACCACTGGGTTCGGAACGGTGTTCCGTGCCCGCACTCGTGCCATCGGGCATCCGACGACGAATAGATGGTTCCGTAAATCAGGAACGCGGGAATGGCCCACCATGTCCCCCAAGCGGATACCGCCCATGCGGCGCTGGCGGCGAGCAGCACAAACCAGAGGCCGAAATGCACCAGGGCAGGGCCGTCGGTGCGTTCCATGAAGGCGCGCATCTCCTGGCGCGGCAGCGTGGGCTTCCACCAAACGCCGTCCATCCGCGACTCGATGTCGAAATCGTCCAAGGGAACGGCTCGCTCGGTGACTCCGGTGAGCGAATAGTCCCTTGGCATTGCCTGTACGCTCATGATCTTGTCCTGATTCCTGATTGGATGCCGGTTCGGAACAGCGCGGCACCTGCAAGTGCCGACGTTCGGGCGGGGCGCACTCGACGCATGGATCGCTTGCGGGGCCGACCAACGATTCTAACCGGCCCCGCCAAGGTGGCTTTTCCACCTCTTGCGTGGCGGTACCGCGGCTCGGTCAGAAGGGCTACAGCCTGGGTACCGCGTATCTCAGTGGATCGCCGCGTGGCTTGAGCACTGCAATCCACCTGTGGCTTCTCGTTGCAGCGCAGCCGCTCGCAAGTCTTACAAGCCGGATCTGAGGGCCTGGCGCCATTTGACCGGCATGCGTCTGCCCAGCTTGATGCGTTTCGCGCCCAGGAATGTTCCCAGATCCCTCATCGTCCGGACGAGGCAGTCGGCGAGGTGCAGATCCTGCTTCCGGCCCTCTTCGAGATAGAGAGCCTTGAAGTGCAGTTCGTACCGCTTACGGTCCATCTCGGTGTCCACGCGCCCGAGCATTGAGTCGCCAGCCAGGATAGGTAGGACGTAGTACCCGTAGCGGCGCTTGACCACCGGCACGTAAATTTCGATTGTGAAGTCAAAGCCAAACAGGGGCAGGTTGCGTCTGCGGTCGCAAATCAGGTTGTCGAACGGGGACAGCAGCACGGTACGGCCCTCCCAGTTCGAGTCGGCCTCCAGGCGCTGCAGCATCTCGGCATCCTCGGCATGGACCATCCACGAGCCGGGCATGGTCCTGTTGTCCGAGTCCACCAGTTCGACCGGTAGGATGGTTCCATCCGCTGCCAGGGATGCCAGGACCGACTCCAGGTCGGGATAGGCGCGGCGCATGAAGTGTTGCCTGATGTCCCGGGCCGTACCAGTGCCCAATGCCTTCAGGGCGAGTGGCACGGCCCGGCGGCAAAACTCGTCCGGGGTCATGGATGTGCGATCGGCCCACGGCGGCAGGAACTCGTCGGTGAGGTGCCAGACCTTGCGGTTGCCGGAGCGCTGCGCCACCATCAACTCGCCGCGGAAAAACAGGTGGTCCAGCATGCGCGGCACGCTGCGTCCGCTCGTCCAGCCGGTGGAGTGCCAGGGCACGTGTGGCACGTCCACCGTGATGTCCTGTGAGGCCAACGGGCCGCGTGTCCGGAACTCCTCCCTGATTTGTGCCAACAGGGCTCCGTTTTGCTTCACCCATTGGGCCGTGCGACTGCCGTCCGTCTCGCTGGTCGCGGCAAAGGCCTGCATCCGGTGGTGGAACAACGGGTAGTCGTCCATCAGGCAGATGGAGGCGCAGTGGGCCCAGTTTTCGAAGAAGAGCCTGTCGGTGTAGAGCAGTTCGTTGAGCAGTCCCGGATCGAAGTTGCCCAGGCGGCTCCACAGCGCCAGCAGTTCGGTTCGTTCCACGGCCCGGATCGGATCAATCTGGATGCAGCGGAGGGCCTCCAGCACCTTGCGAATGGCCCGTTTGTCGGTCTCGGACCGAAGCAGTGCGTGGCTGTCGAGCAGTTGTTTGTGGATGGCGAGGCGCCGTGCCGCCTTGAGCGGGATCTTCAGGGGAGAAGGCATGTCGACGTCATTCCGCAGGTCAAACCGAGTCGAGCGCTTCCAGGACCGTATCCACTTCGTCCTCGGTGTTGTAGTGGGCAAAGCCAATACGGAGCACGCCCCCTGACTGTTCCACGCCCAAGGCTTCGGCGACGGCCAGGGCGTAGAAGTTGCCGTCCCAAGCAAAGATGTTGCGTTCGGCCAGGTGGACGGCCAGCTGCCGGGGTGTGGTTCCTTCCCGCCGCAGGGCAAAGGTGGGCACCCGGTCGGTGGCGGAGGGTAGGCCGTAGAGTCTGTAACCGGCCAGGTTGCGGAGTCCCTCCAGGAAGCGGTTCATCAGGTTTCGCTCGTGCTCCCGGATCAGTCCGAACGCAGTCTCAATCATGTCGCGCCGGGAGGCGGAGATGAGCAGATCGGGATCGCCGGCTGCCAACGACGAAATGTACTGGATGCAGGCGCAGAAGCCGGCCAGCGCCTCGAAGTTCGAAGTGCCAATCTCGAACTTCCCGGGCAGCGATCCGTCGTGGGCCCTGACCTGATAGGCGGGGAGCCGGTTGAGATGGCGCTCCTTCCCGTACAGGATGCCCAGGTGGGGCCCGAAGTGCTTGTAGGCGCTGGTCACCAGGAAGTCGCAGTCCAGGGCGCGCACGTCCAGCAGGCCGTGGGGCGCGTAGTGCACCGCGTCCACATACACCATGGCGCCGGCGGCACGGGCCCAGGAGGCGATGTGGGCCACGGGATTGATGGAACCGGAGAAGTTGCTGGCCAGGCCCACCGCAATCAGGCGCGTGCGTCGGCCAATCAGCGACCGCAGCTGCTCCAGGTTCAGCGTGCACGTTTCCCGGTTGATCCGCGCCCAATGGACGACCAGGTTGCGCTCCTCGGCCATCTGCAGCCAGGGCGCGATGTTGGCCTCGTGGTCCAGTTCCGAAATGATGATTTCGTCCCCGTGGCTCAGGGTGCGGCCCACGCTGCGGCTGATCAGATAGGTCAGGCTGGTCATGTTGGCGCCGAACACGACTTCCTGCGGGGCACAGTGCATGAAGTCGGCGGCCAGCCGATGGGCTTCCGCCACGACTTCGTCCGTGGCGATGCTGGTTGCGAACTGGCCCCCCGTGTTGGCCATGAAGCGACCCAGGTACTCCTGCATGGCCATGACCACGGATTCCGGCATCTGTGAGCCGCCCGGACTGTCGCAGAACACCGCGGGCACGCCGTCATAGTGCTCTTGGAGCGAAGGGAACTGGCTGCGGACATGGTTCAGTTGCAGAGGCACGGCTGGGTTGTTTCCTTGGTTGGACGGGGTTGGGTAGACCGGCTGGGACAGGCGGCCAGGACGCGCGCGTCCTGGCCGACAGTGTTGGTTCCAGGATTCCCCATTGTGTCAGCAAATCTGTCGGTATGGGAACCTTGGAACGGCAAAATGGGCTCAACCAACAAGGCTGGTGGCTCGCGGACGCCAGTATGGCCGGATTTTGTCATGCCCGAGGATCGGTATGCAGCGGATCCGGTTTCCGGGCTTCACTTTGGGGGACTTCAGGCCTGTCTGCTGGTTGCCCCACCGGGATTCGGTGCAGTGGGGACCCCGGTCGGAGGGGACGCCCCGGCGCATGGTCCACGCTTATCCGGACCGGTGGATGTGGTTGCATGGTACCGTCGGCTTCGGCTGGACCAACAGGGGGTCCATAATGGATACGGGGTGTTCCGTGGCCTCCCGGAGAAAGTTCCCCTTGGGTTGGCCAATCGAACCGCGGAGCAGTGATTCCGGATCGGTCGAAGTCCATCAGCGAGGTATTCCATGGCGAAACGAGTGTATGCATTTGGCATGGACGGCCTCATTCTGCCCATGGTCCGGCACTTTGCCCAAGAAGGCTCCCTGCCTGCGTTTGCCCGTCTCATGGCGGAAGGCACCTACAACCAGACCTTCTGCTCCTTTCCGGTCTGGACGCCTACCAACTGGGCCACGCTGTCAACCGGTGCCCATACGGGGACCCATCAGGTGTCCACTTGGGAAACCACGCTGCCTTCGGGTGAGGACATCGATAGTTTCGACGGGCGCAGCAACCGGGCCGAGCGGATATGGAACGCGCTGGAACGGGCCGGCTTGAAGGGCACGGCCCTGCACTACCCGGGGGCCTTCCCCTCGGGCTCCGAGGCCAGCACCATCCTGGACGGGCTGGGGCACCCCGGCCACGCCCACACCGAGTTCGAGGTGGCCGCCTGCCAGGCCTACGTTACTGGCGCCGGCAGCGACGACTTCATGATCGGCCATGACGGTGCCCCGGTGGCCGGTTCCAGGAGCATTCAGGGCATCGCCGGTCTGACCATGGCGGTCGACTGGCGGAATCTGCCGCCGAGTCACAAGCCTCCGCTGGAGACGGAAGTCGAGATCGTGTCCCGGTTCGGCAACACCGCGCAGCGTTATTCCCTGTTGGTGACCGCGTCCGCCGAGGAGTACGACCGGGTTCACTTGGCGCGGGGCAAGGATGGCAACCTCATTGTGGCTTCGGGCAGAACCCGGGAATGGACGGACTGGCTGGTGGACGACTTCGCGGTGCCGGACGGCAGCGTCGAGGCGGCACTGCGGTTCAAGGTCATGGAACTGGACCCCGGCGGCCATCACCTCAAGATCTACCGCAGTCAGGTCACCCACGTGCACGGCTACAGCTACGGGGATCCGGAACTGGAGGATCTGTTGCGGGAGCGGTTCGGTCCGTACCAGGAACATGCCTCGATGATCCCTTATACCTCGGGCATGACCGACTTCGCCACGGCCCTGGAGGAGTGCGAGTACCAGGGCAACTGGTTTGCGGAGGTGGGCCACTACATGCTGACGGAAAGGGATAGCGCCTACTTCACCTGCCACTGGCATCTGTACGACTACCTGAACCACATCCACCTGGCGGATGTCGATCCGGTCTGCCCCGGCTTCGATCCGGCCCGCAAAGAGGAGCACATGGAGATGTTCAGGCAGGCGTACCGGGTTGGGGATCGGATCATCGCCCGGATGCAGCAGACCCAGGCGGAACTGGCCGGGGACGACGTGTACGTCGGCGTGCTGGCCGACCACGGGGCCTACCCGGACGTGCGCGTGGTCAACATACGCAAGTTCCTCTGCGACACGGGTTTCCTTGTGCTGCGGGACGGCCCAGCGGCGGTGGCGGAGGATCAGGATCGGCTGGCGGACGACCAGATCGACTGGACGCGCACCAAGGCGCATCTGCGCCGGCGCGGTTTCGACATCACCATCAACGCGGAGCGCGGCTCCGACCGGTTCAACGACATCGAAAGGGAGTTGCTGACGGCCCTTCGCACCTGGGTGGACGAGGAGACCGGACAGACGGTGGTGGCCATCGCCCTGCCCAGGCGGGACGCCTATATCCTGGGCCAGTGGGGAGACCAGTGCGGCGATGTGGTTTTCGTGTACGAACACGACTACGTCAGCGGCTACTACCCCCAATGGAAGGGCATTGTCGGCGGTGGCAACGTGGGCGCACCGCTGGAGTTCGGTGCCCACCACGGCGGTTTCCTGCCCACGGACAACGGTTTCTCGTCAACCTTCGGGTCGTTTCTGATCGCGGGCTCCGGTCTCAAGCAGGACTATGAACGAAACATCGAAGAGCTGGGATACATTCATGCGGCGGACGTGGTACCCACGCTGTGCCGTATCCTGGGGATCGAGCCGCCGCAGCAGTCCCAGGGGACGGTCGCCCGCGACCTCTGGGAGCGATTTGACATGTCCACAGGCATTGGAGGCTAATCCCTTCACAAGTTCACATCAGGCAACCAGTCGCCCACATCGGGCCGAGGAATCCCATGAAACCGAAACTCTCCTGCTGGTCCCCGCTTGGAACTTCGGACCTTGTGCACAAGGTCTTGGAAACGCCTCTCTGCGATACCCATGAGCACCTGCAGCGCCATACCGATTTCACACCGGAAAGGGTGGACATTCTGGGCGCGCTCTTCGAGAACTACGTGATCGCGGACCTGGTCGTGGCCGGTGCCAGCCAGAAGGCCGTCGACGACCTGTTCAATCCGGAGGCAGGCTCGGTGGCGGAGCGCTTCCGCGCCGTGGAGGAAGCGTGGGGCCATTGCCGGCACACCGGGTACGGCGAAGCGGTGCGGTTGGCGGCCGAGCACTTCTACGGATTGGAGGAGTTGACTCCGGAAACCCTGACGGATGCCCAGGGCACTCATGCCGATCTGATGCGAACCCGGACCCGCTTGCAAATCCTGCAGGAGGACGCGCATCTGGATCACGTCCAGATTGACGACTTCACGATGGAGATCGTGACCGACGAGGAGGATGCGGACTATTTCCTCTACGACATTTCACTGTGGGACCTGGTGGTCGGTAAGCCGGATCCAGAGGCTCTCGGACGGCTCACGGGCGAGGAGGTCACGGACCTGCGGTCGGCGGAGGCCGCGGTTGCCAAGTTGTTCGAACGTTTTGGGGCGGAGGCCGTGGCTTGCAAGACGCAGCATGCCTACGTTCGCACGCTCGCTTGGCAGAAGAGGGACGGAGACGACGCGGCCCGTCTATTGGACCGGTACTTGGGAACACCAGAGGATTTGACCCCTGAAGAGCACAATCTCCTGGGCGACTGGTTCTTGGATGTGTGTTCCGGCCTTGCTTCCGAACACTCGCTGCCAATCAAGATCCACACCGGCTACTACGCCGGCCACAGCCGCATGCCGCTGGACTTCATCTCCTGCGAGCACCTGTGCGGACTGCTGGCGGCCCATCCGGACACGGACTTTGTGCTCATGCACAACTCCTATCCGTATTCGATGGAGTTGGCGGCCCTGGTCAAGCACTATCCGAATGCCTACGTGGACATGTGCTGGGCCTGGAGCATCAATCCGTTGGACGCGTCGCACTTCCTGCGCCACGCCATCCACTCGGTTCCGGCCAACAAGGTGTTCGTGTTCGGGGCCGACACGTCCTGGCCGATTGCGTCGTATGCCTACGCCATGCAGGCCAGGTACTGGCTGACCAAAACCCTCCGGCAGGAAGTCGATGAGGGCCACCTGTCGGAACGGGAGGCGATGGCCTACGCTGAACGGGTAATGCATGGCAACCAGTACGATTGCTTTGCAAGATTACAAGGTTGAGCGGAAATTGGCCGAGGAGGCAGTCTGAGGCGATGGTGCAGGTTCCAGGCGTCCATTCTTGCGCCAGACAACAACGGTCCCTGCTCCGGGGAACTTCATTTCCCAACCCCTCGTGATGTCCCGGGCCTGGGTTCCTTGGAACGGTCGCTTCCTCGCCGACGGTCGGAGCCTTGACCCTGTCATTCCCGCCGTCCGCGTTTCCCGCCACTGGTGGGAGCCCTGTTCAGCGACCGTGACGGTTTGCCATAATAGGCCACTGCCCCATGCCTGTACGGTGTTGTCGCTGAACCGCTTGGTTCGGCGCACCTGCGATCCTTTGGGGCGGTTCTTGCAAGAGTTTCGGGAGACGCAATGAACACCAAGAGAATGTCGAGACGCGGTTTCCTGCGCGGGTTGGCCGGTGCCGGTGCCGCGTCGGCGTTGATGGCCTGTGTACCGGCGGCTCCGGCCGCTCCGGCGAGCGATGCCGCCGGGATGGCACCGGCAGACGAAGCGGTCGTCGAGATCGTGATGTTCGACCGCAATGTGGTTCAGGATTTGGAATACCGCAAGGAATTGGCTGAACGATTCAACGCGGATCAGGAAGGCATACAGGTCACCGTGGATGTCATCCCGCAGGGGTACGACCAAACCATCATGGCCCGCATCGCGGGCGGGACCGCAGGCGATGCCTTCCGTCACGCCTCCCACTTCGGGATGAGCAAGTTCACCACCCGCGGGCTGTTGCAGGAACTGGACGAGTTCGTGGCCCTGGACGACTACGACCTGTCCGTCTTCATCGAAGGGCCGCTCAGTTCCAACCGGGTGAACGGCAAGCTGTTTGCCCTGCCCGTGAATGGTCATGCCGGCCACGCCGGCCTCTACTTCGCCCCCGAAATTTTCGCGGACGCGGGCGTGGATCTGCCCACGGAGGACTGGACCTACGACGACCTGCGGGACGCCGCGGCCAGGTTGACCCGGGACACGGACGACGACGGCAAGTCGGACAGCTGGGGCATTTGGTTTGGCGCCTGGTACCAGGCCAATCTCACGCTGATTTCCGCCCATGACGGATGGCCCCTGAACGACGACGGCTCCGAGGCCACCTGGGCCGAACCCGGTGCGGTCGCCGGCATGCAGTGGATCCAGGACATGTACCACGAAGTCGAGGCCTTGCCGGTAATGGCCGATTCCGCGGCCAAGCAACAGCTCTGGTCCTCCGGCAAGCTGGCTACGGCCCTGTCGGGCGTGTGGGAAGGGGCCTATCTGGGCGACATTACGCCGGAAGGCCTGACCTTCAGCCTGGTTCCGGGTCCCAAGGGTCCCACCGGGAAACGCGGTGGCTTCGCCGGATGCAACAACTTCCCCATCTGGAGCTCCAGCGAACATCCCTACGAAACCTTCCAGTGGATCAAGTATCTGTCGAGTCAGGAAGTGGGCGTCGAGGGCATCGGCCGCATTGGCGAACCCGGATTGCGGTATGACGTTTTTGAGGATCCGAGCGTGGCCAACGATCCCCTGATCATTCCGCATTTTCAGGTTCTCAAGGATGTCAAGCCTTTCCCGGCTCCCCATAACGGACGTGATTCGGAAGTGATCCAGGCCACTGCGCCATTGCTCGAGGGCATCTATCTCAACGAGCTCGGTGCCCAGGAAGGGTGTGAACGATTGCAGGAGGCGATCCAGGAAATCCTGGACATGCCGCCCGTCGAAGCTGCCTGATCGCCATTCCATTGGTTCGCCACACCGGTTGAGGGTTGTTGCCGCCGCAAGGTGTGCAGCAACCCTCGGTTCCCGCTTGGGTGCTTGATGATTGCCCGCTACCGTTCGCGTAGCCGTGTGGCACGCGTTGAGGAGTTGTGGGGATTTCTGCTCATTTCCCCTTGGGTTGTCGGGTTTCTGCTGTTCACCGCAGGTCCGATGCTGGTGTCCCTGTACTTCAGCTTTACCGAATATGCCTTTCCCTTGAAGCCGGCCTGGATCGGTTTGGCCAATTACGTCAGGGCATTTGCCAGGGATGAGCTCTTCGGCATGTCGCTCTGGAACACGTTGTATTACGTGGGATTGGCGGTTCCCTTGGGAGTATGCCTGTCGCTGATGCTGGCCCTGCTGTTGGATCGCAGAATTTCGGGTCGCGCCGTATGGCGGACCATCTATTACCTGCCTTCCATCGTGCCGGTGGTGTCGGCCACCTTCCTGTTTCTGTACATATTCCAACCCGACTACGGCTTGATCAACGGGTGGCTCTGGAAGCTGTTTGAAGTCGAAGGCCCGGGCTGGTTCAATTCCCGCGTCTGGGTCAAGCCCACCTTCATCCTGCTGGCCCTGTGGAGTGCCGGCGGCCCCACCATGATCATCCTGCTGGCGGGCCTGCAGAACGTGCCGGGCGAAATGTACGATGCCGCCAAGGTGGATGGCGCGGGCCGGGGGCGCCGCTTTCGCCACATCACCCTGCCGCTGCTCAGCCCCACCCTGTTTTTTGTGTTGATCACGGGGTTGATCGCGGCCTTCAAGATTTTCGGGGCCGTGTATGTCTCCACGCAGGGGGGCCCCTTCTACGGCAGCTACTTCTATGTGCTTCACCTGTTTACCCAGGCCTTCAGCCACTGGCAGCTGGGATATGCATCGGCCCTGGCCTGGATCCTGTTCGTCATCGTGCTGGTGTTCACCCTGATCCAATTCCGGTTCAGCGGCGGCTGGGTGCACTACGAGGGTGAAACGGACAACCGGGCCTCATGACGGCCGGTGACGCCGCGCCTGCCAGAGGCGCACGCGGTCCCATCCAGGCATGGGACGTCTTCACCAACATCCTGACGGTGGGGTTGGCCTTTGTGTTTGGCTTTCCCTTGTTCTGGGCGGTGTCCAGCGCCCTCAAGCTGCCCATCGAGCTGAATGTCATTCCTCCCCTGTGGTTTCCCCCTGCCCCTCGGTGGCGCAACTTCATGGAGGTGAATGATGTCCTGCCCTTTTTCCGGTTCATGGGCAACACCGCGGTCATCACGGTTGCCTCGACGGTGGGCGGGGTGTTAACGGCATCACTGGTTGCCTACGGCTTCTCCCACTTTCGCTTCCGGGGCCGGCAGGCCATTTTCATCCTCATGCTGTCGACCCTGATGCTGCCTATAGAAGTGACACTGATCCCCACCTATCTGATTTTCAATGAACTGCGGATGGTGGATACCTTCTGGCCTCTGTTCCTGCCTGACTGGTTTGGGGGAGGTCCGTTCGCGATTTTCCTGTTCCGACAGTTCTTCCTGAGCATTCCGCGCGATCTGAGCGATGCCGCCAAGATCGACGGGTGCCATGTCATGCGTTTCTACCGGAGCATTCTGGTGCCGCTGTCGGTGCCGGTGATGATCACCCTGTCCATTCTGTTCTTCCAGGGGTCCTGGAACGAACTGATGCGGCCGCTCATCTATCTCACGAGCATGACCAACTACACGGTATCGGTGGGATTGATGTTTCTGCGTACCCAAATCCTGGCCAACGTGGCCCAGCGCGGCGAACCCACGGAACATCTGCTGATGGCAGGGTCCGTCATTTCCATGATGCCTTCGCTGATTCTGTTCTTTGTCCTGCAACGCTACTTCATCCGCGGCGTCATCATGTCGGGCATCAAGGGTTGAGTCGGTTTGACCCAACTTGACACGGGTTGCCTCCTGCGGGGTGCGGGACGTGTCCTGCCCACCGGAGTTCGATGGGCTTCGGTCTCGGGCGCAGGTGTACGCCAAAGTGTCAACCATGCCGCGTGCCGGCCAGGGGTTCTGAACCGAGACGCAACGGGAAGTTGAGCGGGGGCGGCCCCCGCTGTTGCGATGCGCAGGTTTGACTGGTCGCTGCCCTGTGGCTGCCCGAGTGCAATCACGGGTTGGCCGGCCGGGTAAAATGGGGCCTTGGCACAGATGCGGGAGGTAAGGATGAACACAGCGGTGCGGGAACGGATACCGGCACCGGCGGTGTCCAACGGACGCGTGTGGGAGCCGCACCCCATTGCCGACCCGACCATGACGCGGGCGGCGCGGGCCGCGCGGATCGCGTGGCGGCTGGAGCACCTCGACGAATGGCAGCGGGCGCTGGAAGACCTTGACCATTATGAACCGTGGTATTCGTACGATGTCGCCCACGAGTACGAGGATGATTGGACGACCGATCCCAACTACGGTCCCTGGAGCGTCCAACTTTGTGAATTCGACGAGGATGGCGTGCAGCACTTCGACGACGACCGACCGCAGGCCATCGAGCTGTACATGCGCGACACCGCCCAGGATCGGGTCGGCTACCGGGTAACGTACCAGACCCGTTACAGTTTTGTGCCGGAGATCGCGGAACGCCTGGGGCTGCGGACCCGGCAGGGCCGCCCGGCGAATACGGTGAAGCCCGATCTGACAGTGATGCCCTCGGAGGAGGATTTGGATCCGGCGCGGCAGCCGGAGGACCGCCTACCGCGTCCCGACGATGCCGTCCCGGAGCTGGTGCTGGAAATCCTGTCGAAGTCCACGGCGGCGCGGGACCTGGGCAACAAGCTGCGGTTGTACGAAGCCTTGGGGGTCCATGAGTACCTGCTCTACGACCTGGGTGGCAAGCGCCGGGACGATTCGCCGCGGGAACTGTTGATGTATCGGCTGGAGGACGGAGCCTATCGGAGGGTGCCGGCCGATCCCGTGCTGTCCGAGTCGCAGATGCAGGCCTTTTGGAGCGAGGTGTTTGACGCCCACATCCGCATGATGCTGGCCGCACCGGAAGCGAGCGGGGAGTCCCGCAGCTTACCGGAAGGGCTCCGGCCGGTTCCGCGGTTCCAGTGGCGCGACGCGGCACAGGGCCGCTGGCGCGACCGGGAGACCGACGAGCGGTACCGCCAGGACAGGGAAAAACAGGAGGCCGAGGTACGCGGTCGGCAGGAGGGCCGGGAAGAAGGCCGGGAAGAAGGCCGGGAAGAGGGCATGGCCCTCGGCCGGGAGGCGGAACGGACGGATATGGCCATCGATCTGCTGCACAAACTCCTGTCCGACCGCCTGCCTGCGCAGGACTGCGATTACATAGCAGCACACTGGCGGGAGCACGGCCCGCCGACAGCCCCGGTGGACCGCATTCTGGCGGTGCGGGAAACCCCCAACCAATGGCGGTCCCTACTGCAGGTCCCGGACAACGAACCCGGTCGCGGTCGGTAGCGCGTGAGACTGTCTGTCACCAACCGGCCACGGTGCAACAATACGCGGATGCCTGTCGCCGGATGCTGTGCTCCGCTTGGCCGGACACGCAGAAACCACCGCTTGGGATGTCTTCAAGGAGTGGCAGGCATGCGTTGATTGCCCGGGAGTATTCTGAAATTCCGCGGTTGTCGGACGATGTTCGGTCGAAAACCGGGCCACGGGCTCATTCGCGGTGGAGAGTGCACCCGACATCACGCGTGCGTGGAGCTCCGCAAGACGGACTCTGGTTGGCACGGTTGTTGGGATGTGTATGGTTAGAGATTGGCCAGCAGTTCCTGTACGGTGTGAACCGGTGCCTGGCATGTCCGGTTTTGGCAGATCCAGGCCGCGGGTCGACCATCCGGCATGGACTTGCCCGCCAACAGAGGCAGATCGGCTCCATGGTCCGCCTCCACCTCGACCACGATCCGGTTCGGGTGGTACATGCGCCGGGCCTGGTTTGCCAAGTCCGACTTGACAGGATCGGCGGGATCGCCGGTGATGACGATTTCCTGTGGGGTCGCCTGCCAGGCCTGCAAGGCGGCGAGCATGCGGCCGGCAGCAGTCGGGTAGCCCGACAGCAGACTTCCCGCAAACTGGAACACCCGCTGGGCGGCTGCCCGGTACCGGGCTTCGTCCGTGACCCAGGCCAGTCGGATTAACAGTTCGGCTGCCATGCTGTTGCCGCTGGGGATGGCGTTGTCCTGGATGTCCTTGCGTCGCATGACCAGATCCTCGTGGCTGTGCCCCGTCTGGAAAAACCCTCCGGGATCGTCCCGGTCCTCGAACTCCGAGAGCATCGTCTCGGTGATCGCACGGCAGCGTGACAGCCACTCCATGTTCCCTTCAGCCTCGAACAGAGCCAGCAGCGCACGCCCGTAGGCGGCGTGGTCCTCGAGGTACCCGCGCAGGTGCGACGTGCCGTCCTTCCAGGTGCGGAGCAGCGTGCCGTCCGGGCTCCGCATGTGGTTCCAGACAAAGTTCGCGGCATTGCGGGCCGCCTGCAGCATGTCCGGATTGCCCAGCACCGAACCGCACTCGGCCAGGGCGTGGATCATCAGGCCGTTCCACTCGCAGAGGATTTTGTCGTCCGTATCCGGATGCACCCGATGTTTCCGAACCTCAAAGAGGGTTTGCATGGCCTGATCCAGGACGGACTGCAATTTGCGCGGCTGCAGGCGCAGGCGCCGGCATGCCTCCTCGGGCGCCACGGGACGGTGGAGGATGTTATGGCCCTCGAAATTGCCGTTCTCCGTAACACCAAATACGGTGGTGACAACGTGTGCCTTCTCCTCGGACAGCGCTTCCTCGATTTCCTCCTGTGACCACACGAAGAACTTGCCTTCCTCCCCTTCGCTGTCCGCGTCCTGGGCGCTGAAGAAGCCGCCGCTTGGATGGGTCATCTCCCGCCGCAGCCATTCAAAGGTTTCGTTGATCACGCGCAGGTAGTCGCTGTGTTCGGTCAGCTGCCATGCGTGTAGGCAGGTGCGCATCAACTGGGCGTTGTCGTACAGCATCTTTTCGAAGTGGGGCACCAACCACACCGCATCCACGCTGTAGCGGTGGAAGCCGCCCCCCAACTGGTCGTAGATGCCTCCGTTCAACATCCGGGTCAGGGTGTGTTCGGCCATGTGCCGGTCGGCAAGGTTCTGCTGTTCCCAGCTGTAGGCAAGCAGGAAGTCCAGGGTCATCGGCTGGGGAAACTTGGGCGCGCCCCCGAACCCTCCCGCTTGGCTGTCGAAGGTATTGCGCAGTTGACGGACGGCCTTGTCCAGAATTGCGGCAGGCATGTCCGCATCGCCTGCTGTCCGGTCCTGCGAGGACTGCATGAGCGCGACCAGCTTCCGACCGTGTTCGGTCAGATCGTTGCGGCGCTTGCCGTAGGCATCGGATACGGCCTGGAGGACCTGCCGGAAGCTGGGCATTCCCTGATGGGGAATGGGCGGGAAATAGGTGCCGCCGTGAAAGGGGGTGCCGTCCGGCAGCAGGAACACGCTCATCGGCCAGCCGCCGTGCCGGGTCATCAGCTGAACCGCCTCCATGTAGATGGCGTCCAGGTCCGGCCGCTCCTCCCGGTCGACCTTGATGTTGATGAAGCCGGCGTTCATCACCGCCGCCGTCTCCTCGTCCTCAAAGCTCTCCCGTTCCATGACATGGCACCAGTGGCACGCGCTGTAGCCGATGCTCAGGAAGATCGGCCGGTCGTTGGCCTTGGCGGTGGCCAGCGCCTCCTCGCTCCAGGGATACCAGTCCACCGGGTTGTGGGCATGTTGCCGAAGGTAGGGCGAGGTTTCGTGGATCAGGCGGTTGGTGTGGGTCACGGTGGGATTGCTTCCGGTGGGATTGGTGGCTGGGGAGAGGTGCAGGCCGGCCAGTAGCGGCGCCTGGAATTTACCGACGGGCGCGGTTGGCCTTTCCCGTACAGAATGCCTGACGCGGACAACCGCTTGCGATTGGCCTGGCCGGTTCGGTGCCCGCGGGGACTGTGATCCCCGGAACCCGGATGACCACACCCGGGTCCCGCTCCGGCTAGTTCAGCGCCTCGCAGTAACGGCCATCGTTGTCCCGATCATGGCTGGCCGGCTTCTCCCGGCCGGCGTAGAACGCTTCGTACTGGGCCCGGGTGTCGAAGTCGTTGCAGTATCGGCCCTGCCTGCGCGGCGGCGGGAATCCGGACTGGGACGCGTCGACAGGGGGAACCGGCGTTGCCTGTGCCGGCTGGACCGGCTGGACCGGCGGTACGTAGGGTTGGCCCGTGCAGGTGTCCAGCATGGAAGACAGGGCGGATTTCTCGGATTGGGTTACCAGCAGGCTGTACTTGTGCTTGACTTCGATCCAGTCCTGCGCATACCGGCACCAGGAAGCCTGTACCGGAGGCTTCCACTCGTCGGGCGCGCCGGCGCTCTTGGTGCGGTTGACCCCGCTCTCCGTGGCCTGCAGCGCCGACGCCAGGGCCAGGTCGTTGGCGTAGGCCCGTTTCCGGCTTCGGCTCCAGGCATGACCGCCGGAGATGTGGGCGTTGTAGAGCGGCACGTGGTGATCGATGTCCACCTGGCTGGCCTGGGTGAATGTCCGTCCGCCCCAGGGGCCCACCCAGAGGCCCGTATCGACGGTGCAGCCGTTGGAACGGTAGGTGACGGCCCTTCGGCTTTCGGCAATCAGGACCTCGGCCCGGGCGTTCTCGCAGTCGCGGTCGTCATCGACCCAATGGTCCCACTCGTCCCTGTCGTAGGTGTCGTGGTGGGAGCGGTTCCCGACCGGAAGTTGCGCGAGCATGTTTCGGTGGATATCCCCGGACGGCACTGCCGCAGTCCGGGGAGCGGGTGTGCTGGTGGGCGGAGCTTGGGGAACGGGTGTATCTGTGGGTGGAATCGGTGTAGGTGGCAGGGCGGCCACCGGCAGACCCGGTGGGGCGTGGTCCACCAACTGGGCCCAGATCCAGACCCCCGAGTCCAGTTGCAGCCAAGTCCCGTCGCTGTTTTGTGCAACCGGCCGGACCAGCGCGCCGGCCGCAAGCTGACCGGCGAGGGGGAAATCCGTCCCCGGCCCGCGGCGCAGGTTCGAGGTGGTGTTTGTGACCGCTGCCGGCGGCGGTGGTTCGGGCGTGGCGGTGGGCAGGGGAACCGGTGTGGCCGTGGGCTGTGGCGCGACCGTTGCCGTCGGCTCCGGAGCCGCAGGGGTGTTCGTCGGCTGTGGGGGTACGGGTGTGTCCGTGGGTTCCGGGGGTACATCCGGGGTTGGGGTGAGGGTGGGTTCCGATTCGGAGTCCGCCGCCACCGGTGTGGGCGGCATCGGGGTCGGTTCCGGCGGTTGGTTGCGATTGCCGTTGCATCCCGCCAACGTCAGGCCAAACACGGTGAACAAGGTCAGGAGGAGGCTTGCGTATCGCGTTTGGGAGCGGATCCCGAGAAACATCAATCGTTCCTTGGTTGCAGATGGAGGCACGATGGAAGGATACGTCCGGATTCGGCCGAACCATGGTCGCGCGTGCGGTTGGCCTTGTGCAGATCGCATAATGCCTCTTGGGCTGGATGCACAGATCCTTTCGGCGGATGTTGCCGCCATGCCTCAAAAAGCCTGGGGCCGAGGTTCGGACCCGGCCGGGCCGCGCGCGGCGGTCCGGATTTTAGAACCATGTGCCGGCTTGGCCTATACTGTGGGTATGAACGCCAAGCACCATTGGTACGGCATTCTGAGTAACCCGACCACGAACCTTGATCCGGCAAGCTCTCGATCAGCCCGACAAAC
>JAPPAJ010000374.1 GCA_026705565.1 Caldilineaceae bacterium
CACCACGCGGCATCCCTGCGCCGTCATCTCCGCATTGAAGCTGGCCGGTCCGTCCGCACATCCCAGGATGCGTCCTGCCTTGTCCTGTGACGACAGACTGAACATGGCCTCGTATTCATCGAGGGTCCGCCCCCAGGGAACGACTTGGTCAATCGAGAACGGCATCGCCGGTCACCATGTTGTGGTTGTGCGGAAGGGCCCGGGAACAACTGCTGTCGGTTTGGGGGACTTTGGACAGCGGGGCGCATCAGACCGCGATGTTGCGGGCATGGTCCGGCCAGTGCAGGTCGGCGCCGCCACGGGCCAGGAGCCCCTGGTACTCGCTTAGCAGCCCTTCACCATGCAACACGCCGCGCGGCGACGTGCCCCTTTGCAGGCTGAACGCCGCCAGGGTGCCCGCTGCTTCCCCAATCGCCCACTCCACGGGATGTAGCCGGTAACAGCCGTTGGTGATATGGGTGACTCCGAGGTTCTTGCAGGCAGGCAGGACATTTTCGACCCGCACGGGGATCAAGGCGCCCAACGGAATCTGGAATGGATAGGAGCCGACATAGACATAGTTCCGGTTCGCGGAACTGGGATGCAGATCAATACGGTAGCAGCCTGTGCCTACGGTGTCCGAAAAGGACTCGGCTCCCTTCAGGTCTCCTCTCTGATCCAGGCCCACATGTTCCTCCAGGACGGTGAACTCCGCCTTGATACGGCGGGATTCTCGCACGTAGACATGCTTGGCCAGACCATCGTGCGAGCCAACCACGTCCTCCCTGAGCCTGAGGCCCTGGTAACCCGTGCCGCCATCCACCCGTGGTGCCTCAGTCTGCATCCAGTACAACCACGACAGACTCAGTTGGCGCGCCTCCCGCAATGCCTGTTCCCGCAAGGTTGGCGACACCCCGATCAAGGGTTTGGCCCAATAATCGTTCTGGGGCCAGTTGATCAGGGAAATATCGCCGATGTCCGAGTCGGGTTCCAGGAGACCGGCATCCAGCAGACGGCGGTAGCGCCACCGTTCCCGCGACCGCTCCGGATGGTCCGGTGCATGGAAAATCGGCGCGAACCGGCGCTCCAGCGTGATCGGGTTGCAATCGTGCCAGTCGAAAAACCGGCCGGGCCAGAAGTCCGGCCGATAGCTCCTCCAAACCGAGTACATGTCCGGTTGTTCGATTACATGGTCCTCGTCTGGATGGTGGGAGAGTGCAAAACACCACGTGATGGACTGCTGGTCCATCGGATCGGCATCGCCCGGCAGAGCATGCAGTTCGCCGGTCTCCCGCCGGCTTTCGGCGCCGATCACATGTTCAACCTCGGCCAGTTCCAGGAGATCGCCCAGTTCCGACGCGTCCAGCACGTAGGCAGCCCTGATCCACAGGGACTGGCCGGTTCGGGTATCCCGCAGTTCCACCGCCTCGATGCGGTCGCCTGCCGTCTGGACGGCAACCGGTTCGTGCCGGAGCAGCAGCTTCAGGTTGCCCCGCGCCATGTGGGATGCGGCCATCTCCATGAGCACCGCGTGGGCCACCCGCGGCTCGTGGCACAGCCGGCTTACATACCCGTTGCCCGGATTCAGGAGGCTGATGGACCGTGCCTCGGCCGACAGCGGATAGTTTCTGCGGTAGTAGTCCCGCACGCCTTGCCGGAAACGGCGATAGCTGCGGCAGGATCCGTGGCTCTCGATCCAGGGATGTTCGTCCGGCGGCACCGCCTGGGCTGTCAATTGCCCCCCGATCCAGTCCGTGGGCTCGGTCACCACAACGCGCAGGCCCATCGCGGCGGCCCGCAGGCCCGCCGCCGTGCCGCCGGTGCCGCCTCCGACTATCAGAATGTCCGTGTCCATAATCTTCCGGTGTGCCGGTGTCCGGTCCCGAGGCCGAAGAGGTGTACCGGCGGGTTTCGCCCCGATCGCACCAGGCTACCGCAGCAGTTGGGGATATCCGGACTCGATGAAGGGATAGGCCTCTATCAACGCCTCTTGAAAGATCTCGATAGCCTGGTCGATGGTATCCCGGGTCATGGCTGTCGATGTGTTCAGGCAGCCTCCCGTGGACATCATCAGGCCTCGATTCAGGCAGGCTAGGAAGAGAAAGCGCCGCACCTCCGCAGGTGCCGAACCGGCATCCTGGTAGTTGCGAACCTGCCTGTCGGTCATGTGGACCCCCACAAGCGATCCGCGGCCCACAATTTGCCCTTGCAGGCCTTGCTCAACCAGGACTTCGCGCATGCCCGTCCGCAGACGATCGCCGAGATCGTTGATGTAGGCGATGCGGTCCTCCGTCAGGTGGACCATGGCGGCTGCGCCCGCGGCCATGGTGACGGGATTGCCGTTGAAGGTGCCTCCGTGGCCAATGGGGTCCCTTGAATCAGGATCGTAGCGGCCCATCAAGTCCTCTCGGCCGCCGAATGCCCCCACGGGAAAGCCGCCGCCGATGATCTTGGCGAAGGCCGTCAAGTCGGGCCTGATGCCATACAGGGCTTGGGCTCCCCCCCGATCGAGGCGGAAGGTCTGCACCTCGTCCAATACCAGCAGCACATCGTTCTCCTCGGTGATGCGACGGACCGCCTCCAAATAGGACTGCGCGGCCATCGTGTAGCCGTGGGAACCGAGCAGCGGTTCCACGATCACGGCGGCGATGGAGTCCCGGTGGGCCACAACAGTCTCGGCCAGGGCCTGTTCGTCGTTGAAGGGCACCACATACATGGATTCCCTTGCGTATTCGGGTATGCCGGCACCTTCGAGTTTGCTCAATGGCTGTTGGTCCGAGCCAGCATCGCGGATGCCGGGGGAGACACTGACACTGACGGCATCGTGCGTACCGTGGTATCCGCCTTCCACCTTGACGATGCACTGCTTGCCCGAGGCGGCCCGGGCCGCCCGCAGCGCCAGCATGGTGGCTTCCGTGCCCGAGTTGGCAAACCGGACGCGTTCCACGGAATCGACTCGGCTGCACAGGATTTCGGCCAGCGCAATCTGGTGCTCGTTGAGAGCCCCCCAAGCGGTTCCCTGAGCAACCTGGCTGCGCACAGCCTCCTCAACAGGACCGAAACGATGGCCGTGAATCAGCGTAGTGGCGTTGTTCATGAAGTCGAGCAGGCGATTGCCGTCCACATCCACCAGTTCCGTGCCCGCGGCCCGATCGATCACGAGGGGATAGGGCCGGAAATAGGTTGAACTCCGGGTTTCCCCGCCCGGCATGACACGCCTTGCCCGGGCGTGCAGCGCGGCGGACTTCGGGGTGCGCTCCCGATAGCGGTTCTCCAGTTGTTGCATCAACTTCTTGGCAGTCATCGAAATCCGTTCCCGTCCAACAGGCATGCGACAGATGCAGCAGGCTGGCTTGTGCCGATGCCTCGCCGACATCCGCATTGTATGGCCCAGCCGTGTACTGCCGCATCAAGAAGGAGATGGGCACATGTTTTGAGTGGAGTGTATCCATGCCGTCGATGGTCCGTGGACGTGGCCGCGGTCGACGCCCGACATGCTGGAAACCGTGTCCGTCGGGTTTGACGGCTCATGGCCAAACCCATTCCGGTTCACCGCCGATCCCAAAAGAGCGAGTGTGGCAGCGCCCGCAGACACACCGCCTGCAATCAACCGTTACTTGTGGGACAGCGACCTGGATTGTGTACGGCAACGATATGTGCCGCTGCCATGCGGACACGCGCATGCACTATGGGCACAACCATGCCTATACCCACGCGCAAGCATCCGAGGGGGACCGCCGCGGACAAGGATTGGCGCCGTCTCGGCGACCACACCCGCATGGCAATCCACCCCGGGAAACGGACCGTGCCCGCCCGCGATGCGGCGTCCGGCGAAATGTCCAACCTCGGTGGCGTTGCTGCCGGGGAACCTGCCATCTGCCATTGGTTGTCCACTGGGACCACCCCGGATTGCCGGAACAATGGCGGCACCTAATGGCGTGGTGTGGAGGCGGTCCCGTCACCGCCCCTTTGCAAGGCGGCCAGCTCCTCCCGCAGTTTGTTCAACCCAACTTCGTCGATGCCTGTGAGCACTTCGATGGTCTCCCATGTACCACCCCGTTCCAGCATGCTTTCAACGGTTGCAATTCGACCTGCCGCCAAGCCCTGTTCCAAGCCCTGTTCCAAACCCTGCTGTTCGCGCTTTGCTTCCAGAATCTCCAACATGGTCACGTCTTCCCGGGTCAGGCCGACGAGCCCATAGCGCTCCTGATACCTCTCAATCTCCGCGGTCAGTTCGTTCGGCATGGCATATCTCTCTGTAATGCCTCAACAACGGTCATTGCATGATGTGGCCCACCGGGCTTTGTCCCACTCACCGGGAACACAAGCCGCCGCAACGACCTCAGCCGGACTGCTTGCATGTAGCGATGCACCCAAGCAGCAGATCGCGTGCCCACCGTAGCTTGAAGGAAAGCCTGAAGTAGTCGAATCCGCTATCGGAAACCGCCGTCTACCTCGGGTTGTTGACCGGGCCTTCCACCACTTGACCGACCGTTGGTTGCACCTTAATGGTGTGATGTGGAGTCGTTCCCGTCACTGCTCCTTTGCAAGGCGGCCAGCTCCTCCCGCAGTTTGTTCAACCCAACTTCGTCGATGNCTGTGAGCACTTCGATGGTCTCCCATGTACCACCCCGTTCCAGCATGCTTTCAACAGTTGCAATTCGACCTGCCGCCAAGCCCTGCTCCAAGCCCTGTTCCAAGCCCTGTTCCAAGCCCTGTTCCAAGCCCTGCTCCAAGCCCTGCTCCAAGCCCTGCTCCAAGCCCTGTTGTTCGCGCTTTGCTTCCAGAATCTCCAACATGGTCACGTCTTCCCGGGTCAGGCCGACGAGCCCATAGCGCTCCTGATACCTCTCAATCTCCGCGGTCAGTTCGTTCCGCATAGTGCCTCCATACTCGATGCTGTAGTACCTCAACAATGCCGCCACCTTGTACGGTCCGCTGGGCGTTGTCCGAATCACCGGGAACAGCGGCGGCAGCAACCGCATCAGCCCAACGGCTTGGGTGCGACCATGATCGCTCAACAGCATCTCCATAGCCCGGCTGTACGCGTCCCCGCGCGCGTCCTCCAGCCGCATGCGATGCAATTCCACAAGGACGTGGCGGAAGCGGCAAGCACCGGACAGGTCCCGCACCCTTGCATTGTACAAGTCTTCGAAACGAGAGGACGGTGTCCATTCCCGAGGGCCGTGGTGCAGGACCACACTGACAATAGGGGGGAGTTCATGCACCGCCGGTTGCCGCATCCTTTCCTTCTCCCAGATGCGGACGTGATAGCGGAGGAGCCGCAAACGCAACCAGAAGTCCACCGTGGACTGGTGCTCGACCAGCACATAGACAAACACCGTCCGACCGGATCTGTGCCGCACCTGGAACAGCACATCCGTCTCCGACCTCCGCAATTCGTCGTCGATGAAAGTGCCCGGCTGCAGTTGCAACGTGGCGAAGTCAAGATGTTGGGCCATGTCGTCCGGCAGCCGGGCCTGCAGCCAGGCACTGGCGGCGGCCAAGTCACCCAGAACCCGGCGTACCAGGGCATCGTGCTCCATGCCGGGAGACCGTTCGTCCACCATGCCTCACACCTCCGGATATGGGCTGCGGTCATGTCATGTCAACAACCATACACTATTTGGAACAAATTATTCAAAATAACAGTCTTGAGTTGAGTCGGAACAGCCTTGCAGCGTACGGACTTCTCATCCGCGGCCAGCCAGTGGAGCGAATCGGACCTTAACCAGCGTTGTCTGATGGGCATGGCCAACTGTGCAGCAGCATGCGCCCCGGTTGCACGGCGGCCACCCCCATGATGACTTCATGTTCCATTGGCGTCGGGATGGAAACCGGAACGGTTGGATTCGGACTCGATCCCGATAACGAGGCATGCACAGCCCAGCCCTGCATCGGGTAAGACGTTCGGCGTCCCGGACCCCGGGATTGGCCGCATCGCAGATCTCGGACCGCCCCTTGATGCCACCATCCGCAAGCCCATGGCACTATCCGTGGAAAACGCGGCGATGGGCGGCTCCTCTTCGCCCATCGCCGAGGCCGGCTTCAACTAAACCCGTCGGTGATCCGGCCCCGGGCAGAAACCATCCCGCACCAGGACCGATGGGCGATCGGACATCGGGCTGATTTCGCATTCATTTACAATCAGGCCTGACCGACTCTCCCCATCGCTGTTTCCGACCTGAGCAACCTGGCGGAATTCAGCGGCCAATCCCAATACAAGGGAAGGACATGTACGCCATGCGCAAAGGCACGTTAACTCGTCGCGGCTTCCTGAAGGGCACCACCTTCGGGGCTGCATCCCTGGCCCTGGCCGCCTGCGTGGCCCCGGCGGCGGCCCCGGCATCCGGCGAGGACACCTCCGCCGAGATGGCTCCGGTGGACATTGATGTGTGGACCGGCTGGACCGAGGGCGCAGCCGACAAGATTGAACAGATCCTGGACGGCTACAACCAATCGCAGACAGCTGTGCGGGCCCACCACGTGGTCGTGGCCGGCGGCATGACCCAGAAACTCCTGGCCGGCATTGCAGCCAACGAAGGGCCCACCACGGCTGTCGTATTCGGTGCTGCCGTTGCCTACCAGCTCGCGGCCAACGAAGCGTTGCTGGCCCTGGATGAACTGGGCGACCCCGACCAGGTCCAGACCCTCAGGAACTGGATGCATCCCGCCATATGGGACTTGGGCACGTACCAGGGCAGCTTCTACTACGCCAGCATGTGGAATCAGTCCATGGGCACGTTCGTCAACCTGGACATGGCCGAAGCGGCCGGCATGGATCCGGACAGTCCCCCGGAAACCCTTGAGGAGCTCGTTGACGTCTGGGAGCAGCTGACCACCTACGACGACGACGGCAACATCGATGTCCTGGGCGGCGACTTCAACTGGAACGCCATGATCATGGGACGCTTCCATGGCCAATTCGTTGCGGACGAGACCACGGTCACGGCCAATCATCCCAACAATGTCAAGGCCCTGGAGTGGAACACGTCCCTTTGGGAACGCTTTGGCGTGGACAAGATGCAGACGTACCAGGCATCGCTGCAGGGCGCGGGCGGGCGCTCGCGCGGTTTGGCTCCGTTCCTGGCCGGCCTGCGCGCCACCGAAACCACCGGTCCCTGGCGCTTCAACTCGATGCGGGACTATGCCAACGAAGACTTCAGGTTCACGGTGTGGCCCTTCCCCAAGCCGGCAGGCTACGACACACGCGGCATGTACACCTACGGCGACGGCTGGATCGTGCCGATCACGGCACCCGAACCGGAAGCCGCCTGGGAAATCATCAGCGTCATGACCGGCGCCACCGGCGATCGCGACACCTACACGTCGCTCTTCATCACCTGGCTGTGCGTCAACAATCCCGTTTCGGAAGGCATGAAGGACCATCCCCTCTTCAGGGACGAGGTGATTGGCGCCTGCCCGGGATTCACCGACATCTTCATGGACGACCTGTACAACTCGGATTATTACCTGTACCCTCCCAAGGTACCCACCAGCTCCTCCTACAACTCGCTGTTGGGGGCGGAGTGGCAGAAGGCCTACTTGGGCGAGAAGAGTCCGCAGGAGGCCCTTGACTTTGTACAGGAGGAAGCGCAGAAGGAACTCGACCTCTGGCTTGACCAGTCAGGCTGAAGCACAGCGAATCCGGAGCGCGGGTTTGGACTTGGTAGCCGCACGGCTACCGGTCCAAACCCGCCGCGGCCTCCCGCGGGCTGACCAGATCCACACAGGCTCATCCAGCCTGGATCGGTGCCTGCGCGGCAGTTGATCCCGACCGACCAAATTACACCCCCGTGGCCACATCCCTGGACACACCCCGCGCCCAAGCCGCGGCCTCAACAACCGGAGTGCAACGCCTGAGCCGTCCCCTCGGTGAAACAGGCAAGTACCTGGTGCTGGCGTTGTTCTCCGCCTTCTTCATGATTCCACTGGTGTGGATGGTTTCGACCTCCCTGAAGAACGCCGAGGAACTTCCCCTCTATCCGCCCATCTGGATCCCGGATCCGATTCGATGGGACAACTACGTGACCGCCTTCGTGGAAGGTTCCCTGGGAGGCTACCTCTGGAACACGGTGGTGGTCACCGTGCCGTCGGTGATCGGGGCGGTCCTGTCCAACGCACTGATTGCCTACGGGTTTGCCCGCGTCCAGTGGCCCGGGCGCGACTATGTCTTCGCCGTTGTGCTGGCCACGATGATCCTGCCGGACTTCGTGACCTTCATACCCCTGTACCTCATATTCCGCGACCTTAACTGGCTCAACACCTACTACCCGCTGATCCTGCCCATCTTCCTGGGAAGTCCGTTCTTCATTTTCCTGTTGCGCCAGTTTCTGATGGCGCTCCCTGCCGAACTGACGGACGCCGCCCACGTGGACGGCGCGTCCGAGCTACTGATCTTCCTGCGCATTGTGATTCCGTTGGCCACCCCCGCCCTGGCCGTGGTGGCCCTGTTTCAGTTCATCGGCAGCTGGAACGACTATTTCGGACCGCTCATCTACCTCAGCGATGTCGACAAGTACACGATTTCCCTGGGCATCGCCAACATGGAAAGCGCTTACGGATTCTCCAATTTCGCTTGGATCATGGCCGCCACGTGCATGAGCATCCTGCCCATCATCCTGCTCTTCTTCTTTGCGCAGCGGACCTTCATCGAAGGCATCGCCCTGACCGGACTGAAAGGATAGGCCTCCATGACTGCCGCCGCATCTTCGTTCCGGTTCTCCAGCAGCCGGGATCGCCGACGCCTGGCCACGGGCCTGCTATTCATCTCGCCCTGGATCCTGGGGTTCATCGTGTTCAGGGTCTATCCGTTCCTGGCCTCGCTGTACTACAGCTTTACCTTCTACCCGGTTCTACGCAGTCCCCGCTGGTTGGGCTGGGACAATTACGTCAACCTGTTCGACGACCCCCGCTTCCTCATCTCGCTCTGGAACAGCACCTATTATGCGCTGGGCGCGGTTCCCCTGGGCACGCTCTTCGGCATCCTGCTGGCAATGCTGCTGAACATGCGCGTGCGGGGCCTGTCCGCGTTCCGCACGATCTTCTTCCTGCCCAGCATCACTCCCATCGTGGCCGCGGCCATCGTGTGGCTATGGATGTTCAATCCCCGCAGCGGGGTGGTCAACTATCTGCTGTCGTTCGTGGGGATCAACGGGCCGGCCTGGCTGGGCGATCCGCAGTGGGCCAAGGCAGCCCTGATCCTGATGAGCATTTGGAGCGTCGGCAACGCGGTGGTGATTTATCTGGCGGCCCTGCAGGACGTGCCGCGCGAGCTGTTGGAAGCCTCCTCACTGGACGGCGCCAATGCCATGCAGAAAATCTGGAACATCACACTGCCCATGATCAGCCCGGTCATTCTGTTCAACGTGATTGTGGGCCTGATTGCCGCCTTCCAGTTCTTCACGCAGGTCCACGTCATGACCGACGGCCGGGGCAGCCCGGCCGATTCCACCCTGATGATGTCGATCTACCTCTATCAATCGGCGTTCGAGTTCTTCAAGATGGGGTATGCCTCGGCCCAGGCGTGGATCCTCTTCCTCATCATTGTGGTCTTCACCATGGTGCTGTTTCGCGTTTCGGGACGCCTGGTCTACTACGGCGGCCGCTGACAGTCCCGATCCGACAGACCCGCGGGAGCCGGCATGCCAGCTCCGCGGACACGGAACCCATCCTGCCACCGGACGCTGCGCCCCGAGTGTCGCGGCGGCCCCGGTTCGATTCGCCGGCCGCATCCAACCAGGAGTGCCCATGTCCCCGTCAACACAGCCGTTTGGTTCCATTTCAGACATCCTGCAGGCACTGAAGGAGGGGGATGCCACGGTCTCCGACGTTCTGGCGCGCCACGAATCCGCCATCGATCAATTGGATCGCAACGGACCTGTGCTCAACTCGGTATTGGCGCTGGCCCCCGAACGACAGGAACAGGCCCGCGCCCTGGAGCGGCAGGGACCCGATCCGGATCGGCCGCTGTTCGGCGCGCCCATCCTGATCAAGGACAACCTCGTGACCGCCGGCGCCCTGCCCACCACCGGCGGCTCGCTCGCCCTGGCGGAGTGGAGGCCGAACGAGGATGCACCGGCCGTGGCCGGCCTGCGGGAGGCAGGAGCCCTGGTGTTCGGCAAGACCAACTTGTCGGAGTGGGCCAATTTCCGCTCCACGCGTTCAACCAGCGGCTGGAGCAGCATCGGCGGCCAAACCCGCAATCCGCACGTGCTCAACCGGAACCCCAGTGGCTCCAGCAGCGGTTCGGGCGCGGCGGTCAGTGCCGGTTTGTGTATCGGCGCGGTCGGCACCGAGACGGACGGTTCCATTTCCTCGCCGGCCTCGGTCAACGGCATCGTCGGAGTCAAACCCACGGTCGGCCTGGTCAGCCGCCGGGGAATCATTCCCATATCCCACCGCCAGGACACGGCGGGACCCATGACCCGTTCGGTCCGGGACGCGGCGTTGATGTTGGCGGCCATGGCCGGACCGGATCCGGACGATCCCGCGACCGAACGGATTCCGGAAGGTTTCGACCTGCGGTTGGAACGGCATCTGGGCACCGCCGACCTGGCTGGCCTCAGGATCGGAGCAATGGCCTCTCCAAACTGGCTGGTCCCCCAAGCCAAACCGGTCTATGCCGCAGCGCTGGAACTCCTGCGACAGCTGGGTGCCCGGATGGTGGAAGACCTGGAAGCGGATGGGGCGGATTGGGGTGCGCAGGAGCAGTTGGCGCTCAAGACGGAGTTCCGCATGGGCCTGGAGTTTTTCCTGGCCCAACAGAAAGTTGAACCGCCCTTCCGGACACTGGACGAATTGATTGAATTCAACCGCCGCCACGCCGACGATGTCATGCCCCTGTTCGGACAGGAGCTTGTCGTGGATTCCGCCAAGACCGATCCTGCCGACCCGGCCTACGCGCAGGCGGTGGAGGATCTTGCCCGCCTGTGTCGGGACGAGTACCTGCTGCACCTGTTGGATGGCCACAACCTGGACGCGGTCGTGGCACCCACGTGCAATCCGGCCACGGTGGTGGACCATCTGCACGGGACCCGCATGACCGGATCCTTCTTCTCGCCGGCCGCGGTCGCCGGATTCCCCCACGTCACGGTTCCCATGGGACTGGTTCGGCACCTCCCGATCGGCCTGTCGTTCGTGGGACGCCCGTTCAGCGAACCGATGCTGCTGCGGGTTGCGGACTGTTTTGAACGCAACCTCGACCTGTCGATCGAGCCACAGTTCATCGATTCATTGGAGGTGTGGCCACAATCCTCGGGCTAGACGGAGCCAAGCGGCTTTTGTCCCCGATCAGCCCGGGGTCGTCTTCCCCTCCATTTGCAAACCCAATCTGTTGCAGTCGACAAGGAACCATATTTCAATGAAATCAGTTGCCAATCTTTGGCAGGCCTGGTTCACCGAAGGTCCGGCACTCCTGATACTGTGCGCACTGACCGGTGCCGTCATGGTCGGATGTGCCGGCACATCCCCTGAGGAAGGGCCATCCAAAGACGGAGCCTTCGACAATGTGACCATCTTTGGTGAAACACTGCCCGACGATGCGCTGCCCTACAGCCAACAGATCTACCGCCTGCCCTGCAGCAACACGTCCACCCAGGCAACCTTCGACTTTGCGGTGTCAGCCTACCAGCCCATCTGCAGTTCGGACCTGTTCAGCGACGCGCTCATCACGCTGGACAAGAACTTCCACGTCCGCCCCCTGGCCGCCGACAGCTGGGAACCCACCGCAGACGGCCTGACTTGGCACATCAAGATTGGGGAAGGCCAGCAGTGGAGCGACGGTGTGCCGCTGACCGCGCACGACTATGTAGCGGCCTTCCAACTGTCCGCCAACCCGGAGACCGGCTGGGATTTCGCCTGGTTGTACAGCTTCCTGGGACCGGGCGGCATCAAGAACTGGAACCGGGTCATCGCCGGCGAGCTTCCGCCCGTGGAACTCGGTGTGGTGGCTGTCGACGACTACACCCTGGCCATCACTACCGAGGATCTGTTTCCGCCCCTTCCCGGAGTGCTCAAATATTCCTGGCCGCTCGCTGCCCACGCGCTGGCGGAACACGGCCCCTACTACAACAACAAACCCGAAACCTCCGTGTCATCGGGGCCGTTCATGCTCGAGTCCTACGACCCTGGCAATGAACTTGTACTGGTCGCCAATCCGATGTACCGCGGCCGGCGCCCACCCCGCCTTGCCCGCATCGAGCACGTCTACCTCGCTCCCGGCACCGAGTTTCTGGCCTATCAGGCGGGCGCAATCGACAACATTCGATACGATTTCCTGTCCTCTGCCGACTTCGAGCTGATCTTTGCCGACTTGGTTATGAGCGCGAACTACCTGTTGAGCTTTGGCGACTTCCGCACGGACTACCTGCTCTGGGACACGTTCAATCCTCCTTTCGACAGCCTGGATGTCCGCAAGGCCTTTGCCAAGGCCATCAACCGAGCGTCGATTGCGGGCAACGTGTTTGGTATCAACCGCGCGATTCCAGCTCACAGCATGCTGATGCCCGGGTTCCCATCCTCGGACACGGAAGGACTGCTGGACCACTATCAGGCCTACGACTGCCCGGCAGCACGGGAACACCTGGCACAAGCCGGCTACCCCGACGGTACTGGATTTCCCAAGCAGGAAATGTGGCTGCGCAACGAACCGCCATCCATAGCCGCCGTTTACCAGGCCGTGGCCACTTCCATCTCCGAGTGCCTAAACGTCGCGATTGAGGTTTCCAACAAGGACGGCAAAGTGTATATGGGCGCCCTTAACGCCAAACCCACGGAAATGGCCTTTGGGGCCGTCTCCTACGGCATGGATTTCCTTGATGCATCGAACCTGCTCGGCATCTGGGTCTCCACCGGGCGCCACTCCTGGCTGAACCCCGAGTTCGACCGGCTGGTGGGCGAGGCCAGCAGTCTGGTCGGCGATCCCGAACGCCGTGACCAGATGTTTCGAGATGCCCAGGAAATTTTGGTGGACGACGTGGGCGGTGCCTTCATCGCCCACCGTTTACAGGGCAACCTGGTTCAACCGTGGATCCAGGGCGACACCATCCGCGCACCGGACGCGCACGGCATCGCCGGCTTTCACTTTGGTGACGACACCGTCATCTCCAACATTTATGTCTCTACTGCCAAACAGCAATGATTGCCACGCCGCGGAATGCGGCCCGGCATTGGAGGGCCTGGGTACTGCTGCGGACCACACGACGAGAGTGGCCTGCGGTCCCAAACATGCCGCCGAGATCAAGGGGTGGCAACCGCGGGAGGGCACGGGAACGCGCTCTCCCGGGCCTGATTCGACAAATTCGATCCGGTGATCAATCCGTCGGCCACGGCACTGCAACGCGATCGGTACTGGCGACATCATTCTTGAAGCCATCTTCCCAGACAACCGGAGGTAGCGCACGTCGGAGGCCGGCAACTGGATCCAGTCCGTGGCTTCCGGCGGATCTGGTCTTGGGAGGCGATGAAGCCCGTGTTGGGCGGTGCCGCCCCGATGCGACGCGGCTCCGGCCAGTGAACACAGGCCTCCTACACCTCGGATACTGTTGACCGAATGATGCCGTAGCCGGCGGCGAGGTCCGGTACCAAGTGGTCCGGCGGGACGCGCGCCAGCAGTCTCAAGGCATCGAAGGTCCGGTGTACCTCGGGCCGCATGCCCACGACCACGATCGTCTTCCGTCCGCCGGCCAGCGCGGCGTTGACAAGCTGTGAAATGACCACGGCGGCGGTCAGGTCGACAAACTGCGTGTTTGAGAGATCGAACAACAGGAGGCGGTGGTGCCGGATGTCCGGGCTGACGATGCGGGACAGCTCCCGGGCCGATGCAATCGTCACCTGTTCCGGAAAGGCGACCAGGCCGGTCCGGGCACTGAAGGGATCCATGCCGGGCGCGTCGCCGAACACGACGCGGTCCAGCACCGGTACCGATCGCAGACGAGCCGCCTCGAACCGCTGGGTCTGCATGTAGGTGACCAGCGAGGACAGAACAAAACCGATCAGAACAGCACTGACAAAGTCGATGAACAGGGCGGCCAGGAGCGTCCCGGTGAAGATTAGGGCATCGTGGCGCGCCACCTTGGCGATACCCCGCAGGAACTGCATGTCCAACGCCGCGAAACCCGCCACCACAATGACCGCCGCGATGACAACCCGCGGCGTCTGTTCGATCACAACCGCTGAGCCGGGAACCAGGATTACCAGCAGGAACACCGCACCGACCGTCGCGCCTGATACGGGAGTGCGGCCACCTGTCCGGATGTTGGTGAGGGTGCCGGTGCTGACGGAACCGGGCATGCCGCCCAGAAGGCCGGCAACAACATTGCCCAACCCGATACCGACCAGTTCACGGTTGGGCAGATGCCGGGACCCGGTCAGCGAGTCGACCAGGAAGGCCAGAACCAAAATCATCACGGCACTCAACAGCGCCAGCACGAAGGCGGAGGGGAGGATGCGCGTCACATAGGCAGGCGCCAGGACCGGCAGAATGAAGCTGGGCAGGCCGGTTTGTACCGCGCCGATCGTCGCAGCCTCGGGGAACAGGAACATCCCGGCTGCAAAACCCGCCACCAGCATCATGATGGTCACCGGCAACGCCGCCGCCAACCTGCCTCGCCACAACGGCACCAGCGCAAAGCAGATTCCCGACAACGCGACCGACGGCAGGTGTGCACCGCGCACGGCCTGGGGCAGGGAGACAATCGCCGCTGCCACGCCGGAAGGCGCGAGCTCCGCCCCGAGGAGCACATGGAGCTGGGACACGATGAGGGTGATGGCCAGCGAGGTGAACAAACCCGCCAGCAGCGGATGCGGAACAAAGGCCACGTACCGACCCAGCCTGAGAAGGCCAAACCCGATTTGGAAGAGGCCTGCCAGGACGACAATCGTGAACGCCTCGGCGACGGAGGTCGCGTATTCGGCAACCAGAAATGCCATCGCCATCGCGATCAGGATATTGGGGCCGCGTACCACTGCGGCCACGCCTCCGCAGAAGGTGCCCACCAGGGACAGCGCGATGCCTCCGTACAAGCCGGCCACCGCGCCGAGTCCCGAGATCAGACCGTAGCCAATGGAGAGGGGAAAGAGCACAAAGGCGGCCATCAGGCCACCCAGAAGATCCTTGCGCAAGTCCGCGGATGTGTAGCGCGTCGGCCACACTTCGGGCGGAAACAGCCTACTTGTCCAAATCACGGTCGCGTCTATGTCGCGGTGCGAGACATACCCGCGGATTGGGTGTCAATCCACACCGCGGAACGGGATAGCGAGCCCAAACCGCACTCCGGTGTCAGACGAGGTTCCGTTCGCGAAGAAACTGGATCACGACATCCCGGCACGCATCCGGCTGTTCCAACTGCAGAAAGTGCGTGGTCTCCGGCAGAAAGTCGTAGTCCACGGTCACGAAGTCGCTGACGTGGGTGGCCGGCAGGTAGGCAAAGGGCATTGTGGGATCGGCACCGAGCACCTTGACGGGGCGCTCCAGTGTCGTGTAGTCCACCATGACGGCCAACACCCCCGCATAGGCGGCGATTTGGGCTTCGTATTCTGGAGGACACCGAAGTTCGTAACCCGTGTCGTCCGCGACCGGTTGCAACGTCGTCTGCGCAATCAGTTCGCGGCCGCCGCTCACCAAATGCCGAAACATCGGCACGAACCCCAGCAGTTCGACAAACTGCTCGATTGAGTCAAACCGGCGCGCCCGGCGCCGAATGCCGCGTTCGGCTTTGGTGATGGCCTCCTCGAAGGCTTCGAAGGTCGGCTTTAGCCTCCTGGCAATGGGAGGATCAAAAAGCACCAGGCCGGCGTAATAGGTGCTCAGTTCTTCCGACAGGAGCGGTGCCAAACAGGCGACCGAGTGGTACAAGCCGATCACCGGCTTGTTACCCCACTGTTCTGCGACCGCCTTCAAGACTGCATCGTGATCGCGCACGAAGGACACGACGGTATGGTCGCGCAGGGAACCCCGGTCGTTCCATCCATGACTGCGCAGATCGAACACCAGTACGTCGAATTCGTCGAGCAGCAGGGACCAGAAAGGGTAATAGGCATCAATGGCCAGTCCATTACCATGGCTAAGGACTACCCTGGGGCCCGCAGGATTGCCGTGTCGCCTGACGTGGATCACCGTGTTCTCGCCTGAGGTTGCCTGTATCAGGGAAGCGGGTTCCGGCAGTTCGAAACACGTGTTGCGTGCCGACGAAGGGCGCAAGACGGGTGACGCGTTCTTCATGAATTTGGTGTCAGGTGGGAGTGACGGACCACGTGCCGTTGAGCCATGGGCCTCAAGGCCCACGGTCCGGCAGGAAGACGGCTGAACCGGCACCTGCGTGTACGCAGGGAAGGTAAGGCCGGAGCCATTAAGGTGGATACGCCTCGGCCCGAGTGGTTGATGGCAACCGCGGCCGCAAATGCCCAGCTACCAAAGCCAAAGGTTACCAGATGCCGGTTGGCGGTTGGTTGGGATCCTGGTATTGGGCAGGGCAATCGCATTCTGTTTTGACAGGTCCTTGAGCGGGTTGTTTGGAGGCCATCTGGCCCGTTCCCATGTGTCCACGATGCCCCAGGTGCGTTTTCGCGGTGTAGCAACGAGTTTCCGGCACGCGACACAACGATTCTCCTCGCTGTGGTATCCCCCAAATTAGAATGCGATTGCCTTGGATATTGGGACACCCCGTCGGGCCTTGTGTCGGGGCGAGGCCCGACGGGAGGTCGAACTTGGCAGTGTTCATGGCACCCCCCGGGCCAACCCCCTTGATCAGGGCTTTCTGGAGGACCCAGTACCAGTCGAAGCATAGACGCCATCTGGCATCGTCTCGGGTCTCCGCGAAATCACCGCGCGCAGCCAAGGGCACCCCGGGGTACCCGCCTCCACCAACCGCCTGGAAGGCTAGTCGGACGCCCTCCGGGCGCGCTTCCAGCCCCGGCCCGCCTGACGCGGAGGCTGAAGGCCAAGGCGGGGACCCTCAACTTCGTGCGCCTGATGGCCAGCGGCATGGCTTGAAGCGATGCAGGCAGCCCACTTGTACCGAGGATGTGCCCATGGCAGCCCGGAACCAACATCAACGGGATTGGAACAGTGCCCACAGCAGGCCTTGCCCGGGTCGTGATCCCGGCCAATCCAACATATAATGTGTAATGGAGGCCGAATGCCCGACAGGCAATGCAGCCTGAATGCCTGTCGTCTCACTGCAGGAGCGGCTGAGGCACGGAAATCCGGGAATTCGGTCGCCAGGATTTGCACCAGCAGATGGAGGTATGCATGTCAGCCACCGAGGAACGCATCAAGAATCTGATCGCCAGCAACCTGGAGGTTGACGGCGAACCTGTCAGTGTGCCCGCGGACCTGAACGTTGGCTTGCGGGATTTGGGAGTGTCTTCACTCGATGTCGTCGCTTTCGGCAGGATAATCCAACAGGAATTCGATGTTCCCTTCGGAATCGAACAGTGCAACGAATTGAAGACTCTGGCAGAGCTCGTAGAGTATCTGGATGCGCAGTCATCTTGATCCAGCCCGCCTGTTCAAGACGACTGCCATTTGACATTCATGTTCATCCACGAGCCCCCAAATTTCCCATGTGACGCCGTAGGTTGAGTGCCATCCGCACCGGCCACGCAGCGGCCGGTGCGGATGTGGACCCTTGCCTCGGGATTGAGCGCGCGTCGCAGCGGCGGCAGACCGTGGTCCATGGCCGGGTGTCCCGTCATGGGCAGCCGGCAGGCCTTGAATCGCAACGGCGGGCGATGCGTGCCATCGCCCGCTATGTAAATCGGCACGTTGCTCGTGGCCCACAGGGGTCGGCTCTGCCGCTTCGGGTTCGACTGGTTCGAGCACTTGATGGCCATTGTGCACGCGTTCTCCTGCCCCTGTACGGGTTGCACCGTGGCCGGAAACGGATCCGCGATCTCGCGGAAGATGGCCAAGGTTCACAAGGTCACGTGCCTTCTGCGCAGCGATGACCGACACCGGCTGGCGGCCGTTCGCGACCGGCACGCGGCCATGGGCAGCCACCGCAAGGACCGTGCGCGGGGCCTGCTGTATCGAGTGGCCCACGCAGTGGTCGACAAGGCGGATTCCATCGTCTGCAAGGACCCAACGGCGCGCATGAAGTCGGCCAGATACCGCCACAAGGACACCAACCGCCGTTTGCACAGCCGGGTCAGGGGCGTCATGGCCGAAACCCTCACCTCGGATATCTCGACGCAGAGGTTCTGAGTTGGCTCAATCCAGCCTGCACATCGTCGACTCCCGGACGGACCAGTTGCAGGGCCATCGTCCATGGGATTGGTTTTTACTGCCTCGACGGGTTGTTGTTGGACGCGACCCGGGCTGTCTGCAACATCCGCGCATGCCTCCACGGCGACGGAAGCACGTTGTGGAGGACCTGCCGGGAGGCCCGGCTCGCGCAACGAACCAGGGCCGCGGAGGGGTCGGCTTCACCCGGACTCGAGTTGCGGGGACATGCAAACGGATCCCCATCAACCGAGGGCGAATCACCTTCACTCTCCTTAAGAAGCATACATATTGAAGGAACTGTGAGGACAAGTGCCCCCATGTCGTCGGAAAAAAGTGCCAGTTCCTCGATCCAGCATTCCTTCCGATCAAGGGCCGGAGTTCGGGATGTCGCTCCAGGCGGAGAGCCGATTGCGATAGTGGGCATGGCGTGCCGGTTTCCCGGGGCGGAGGATTTGGAGGCCTTTTGGCAACTATTGGAGGAAGGCCAAAACTCGGTGTCCGAGGGGGTTCCCGGTTCCGGCGTGGGGCGCATGGGGGATCTCTTCGGTGATCACGCAGTTCAAAACCCGGCATGCCGTTTTGGCGCCTTCGTCGACGGAATCGATCAGTTCGACCCCGCCTTTTTCCGCATTTCACCGGTCGAGGCCGAGTTGCTGGACCCGCAGCAGCGCATGATGCTGGAGACGAGTTGGCTGGCTCTCGAGGACGCAGGGATCGATCCGGCCAGCCTCAGCGGGAGCAGCACGGGTGTCTACACCGGAATCAGCACCGACGAATACCGCATGCTGGTGGCGGAATCCAGCAAACCGGCCGAGGCAGCCGGCTGCCTGTACGCCCTCAGCGGCACCAACCTGAACGGGGCCAGCGGACGGGTCTCCTTCGTGCTGGGTCTGATGGGACCTGCCAAAGCGGTTGACACCGCCTGCGCATCTTCCCTGGTGTCGATACACGACGCAGTCGCAGACCTCCAGCAGGGCAAGGCGGATCTGGCCATTGCCGGCGGTGTGAATGCCATTCTGGACGGACGCATCTACGAACTCCGTGCGGATTCGATGATGTTGTCGCCCGACGGACAATGCAAGGCGTTCGACGCGTCCGCCAACGGCTACGTGAGGGGGGAAGGATGCGGAGTGGTCGTTCTGAAGCGACTTAGGGAGGCGGAGGCTGACGGCGATCGAATTTGGGCGGTTATTCGCGGTGCAGCGGTGAATCACGGAGGAACAGGTGTGGGTCTAACTGTCCCGAATACGCCCGGGCTGGAACAGGTGATGGAAGCGGCTCTGGAGGATGCGGGCGTTGCGCCGTCGGAAGTTGCGTACGTGGAGGCCCACGGAACCGGGACGGCCGTGGGCGATCCCATCGAGATCAACGCCGTGGCCAATGTCTACGGCCAGGGACGGGAAACCGACGCCCCGCTTCTCATCGGTTCGGTCAAAACCAACATTGGCCACCTGGAGTCGGCTTCAGGAATCGCCGGACTGATTAAGGCAGCACTGACGGTGAATCTGGGCGTAATTCCGAAACACCTGCATTTCCGGGATCCCAACCCGAGTCTGGACTGGGAACGTCTGCCACTGCAAGTGGCCACAGATGTGAGGGACTGGCCGAATCACCGCCGGCAACCACGACTGGCGGGGGTGAATTCCTTCGGCATATCCGGTACCAACACCCATGTTGTGCTGGAGGAGTACCGCGGTTGCAACGGTGTGGTCGGCCACGCAGGTGTGGCCCCGGGCCCGGCCCGGCCCGTACGGGTTTCTCTGCCGGCACCTGTTGCCGATCTGCCTTTGCCGACGGAGGGGATTGCCTCGCGCCGAACCCGTTTCCTGCCCCTGTCGGGCAAGGCAAAGGGCGCGGTCCGGGAACTTGCCCAGCGCTATTTGGCGTGGCTTGACACACAAACCAAGGACCTGTCCCCCGAAAGTGCCGCCTTGGATGCACTTTGGGCGGACATGACATGGACGGCCGGTGTTGGCCGCAGTCATTTCGACTACCGTGCGGGAGTCGTGTTTCAAGACGTTGGATCCTTGCGGGAACAACTCGGGGCAGCGGCTGAGACCGGCACAGGCGTGGAACCACGAAGGGCCACGAAAGTGGCCTTCGTCTACACGGGACAGGGAAGCCAGTGGGTTGGCATGGGCCGGACCCTTTATGAGAGTGAGCCTCTGGCAAGGGCCATTCTGGACCGATGTGAGGCGGTAATCCAGGAAGAACGAGGTGCATCGCTGCTCGACGTAATGTTCGGTCGCGCAGGCGTGGAGGGAGACCTGAGCAATACGGCGTGGGAGCAGCCGGCCCTTTATGCGTTGGAGTGCGCATTGACCGCGCTCTGGTCCAGGGTTGGCATTCAGCCCAGTGTGGTGCTTGGACACAGCGTCGGGGAATTGGCGGCCGCCCAGGCGGCCGGGGTGTTCAGTCTGGAAGACGGGATGCGGCTTGCGGCAACGCGAGGTGCCTTGTTTGCCGATACCGCGCCCGGCGCCATGCTTGCCGTCTTCGCGCCCGCGTCGCGTGTAGCGGCGGCGGTTGCGGAGTTGAACGCCGCGTCCGATGGCATCGGACTGAGCATTGCGGGGAACAACGGCGGACACCAAGTGATAAGTGGTTTGGCTGCGGACATCGAAGCCATTGCAGAGCGATTCGGCGCGGAGGGAGTGCGTACCGTTCGCCTGAACACGAGCAGGGGCTTCCACAGTGCCTTGCTGGAGCCGGTTCTGGATGGATTGGAGGCTGCCCTAGACGGAGTGGCAATCGAGCCTCCCTCTCTCACCCTGGTCAGCAATTTGACGGGCCGGCGGGTGGAATCCGACATGGTGCTGGACGGGGTGTACTGGAGGCGCCATGCCCGCGAAGCGGTGGCATTTGCCAGTGGTGTCGGAACACTTGCCGAACTGGGGATTGACCTGGTAATCGAAATAGGTCCCCACGCGGTGCTGGGCCCGATGCTGCTGCAAGCGTGGCCCGATTCGATGTCGGAAGGGGACGCGTGTGAGCCCCCGATTGCGCTGGCGAGCCTGCGGCGTCCTCGAAGAGACAGTTCCGCGGCGGAACCCGAATGCGACTTCATTGATGCGGTCGCGGGCGCGTACCGGGTTGGCTTGGAGGTTGCCTTCGAGGGCTTGTTTGCAGGAGAGATGCGGCGCCGGATTTCGCTGCCGGGCTATCCATTCCAGCGCGAACGCTACTGGCTTAATCCTTCCAAGCGTCGCCGACCCGGCACCGACCATCCCTTACTGGGCACACGGCACGAATCTGCCCGCGGTGAGATTACCTTCGAGACTGAATTGTCCTCGTCGAACCCGTCCTGGCTGGAGGACCACAAGGTCTTTGGCCGACTGGTGGCACCCGGAGCGCTGTACGGAACCATGGCAGTCCTGGCGGGATACGCCGAGGGCGAAGGCGCACTGGTGCTGGAAGAAATGCAGCTGCACAGCCCGTTGGTCTTTTCCGAGAAGGACTCCGAGAGCAGCGACTACCGGACGATGCAGGTTGTGCTTGATGGTTCCGAGCAGGGAGGATTCCGGCGCGTCCAGATCTTCAGCAGGGGCACGGAACAAGATTGGACGCTGCACGTGGAGGGTCGTGTCGCGTCGGGAACTCCCTTGCCGGCAACCGGAGACAGAGTGGACCTGGAAGATCTGACGGCTGCCCTTTCCCCTGCCGATGTTCAGGCCTATTACCGGGCCAAGTTCGCCACCGGCATCGACTTGGGCCCGTCCTTCCGCACACTGGGCCTGTGCTGGTCCAGCCCTGGCGAAGCTTTGGGCGAAGTGTTCCTGCCGGAAACCCTCCCGGACCGGAACGAACTGGATTTGCATCCGCTGGTACTCGACGGCTGCTTTCAGATGATGGGCATGGCGCGCAACATCACCGGCACCCCGGAGGAGGCGACTTATCTGCCCTTCGGTTGGGAAAGATTCTGGCTGACGCAGCCTCTTCCGGCACGGGTGTTCTGTCACGTGCAAATGGGCGAGGCCAGCCAGGAGCCGGGCGCGAGTGATCAGCCGGAAGTTCTGACCGCGGAAATGCTCATCTACGACCCGGATGGATTGCTCATCGGTGGGTTCAGCGGATACACGGTCAAGCGAGCCACGCCAACGGCCCTGCTCGCGGAGGTGGCAGGCGAGGAAGGGGTTAAGGATTTGCTGTATGAGGTCGCTTGGTGGGACCGAGACCTCGAATCGGCCTTGAAACCGGCAGATTTCTTCCCGGCTCCAGCCGAGGTTGCCGCCGGCATGGGTTGGTTCTCCGAATATCTCACCGAAGCGGGCGTAGATCCTGCAGACCGGAATGCCCTGCTCACGGACTTGGAGCGGTGGTCGCACTCCTACGCCCTTCGCACCCTGGAAAAGCTGGGTTGGCGGCGGGTCCGGGACGAGGTCGTGGATCCCGATGCGTTGCGGCAACGCCTGAATGTCATCGAGGACCACAAGCGCCTCTTCCTGCGAATATTGGAGTTGCTGGCCAATGCAGGAGTCCTTGAAGCGGGTTCCGACGGGTTCGTCGTGAAAGTGGACTTCGAAGATCCGTTGCCGGAGGGGTTCCCTCCCGATCCCGTCGAGTTCGCCTCCCGGATGACCAGGCTGTATTCCCACGGTTTGATCGAGATCGGTTTGTTTCGGCGGTCCGGCGACGCCCTCGCCGACGTGCTGCGCGGCGGGATGGATCCACTGACACTTCTGTTCAGCAGCGGGGAACCGACTGCCGCCGATCTCTATCTGAAAGCGCCGGTGGCGCGCGCCGCGAATGGGCTGTTGGCGGATGTCGTTCGAACTCTTGTCGCTCAGTTGCCGCCGGAACGGCGACTGCGGGTGCTCGAGATCGGGGCCGGAACCGGTTCGGCCACGGCATCGGTGCTGCCGGAGCTTCCCGACGGGAGGTTCGACTATGTCTATACCGATATCTCGGCGGGTTTCTTTGCGGAGGCGGAGGCGAGGTTTGGCGACGGCGACGGGGCCATTGAATACCTTGCCTTGGATATCGAGAGGGATCCCATTGCCCAGGGCTTCGATGCCCACCGCTACGATCTGCTGATCGCCTCCAACGTCCTGCACGCCACCCGCTACCTGGAGGAGACCCTGGGGCACTGCCTGGCCCTGCTCGCGCCGTCGGGTCATCTGGTGGCGTTGGAAAACCTGCGCGGCCAGGGCTGGATGGACCTCACCTTTGGCCAATTGGATGGCTGGTGGCGCTTTGCGGATTCATACCGGCCGCATCACGCCCTGGTCGGCCCCTCCGTGTGGTGCCGCGCCCTTGGCAACGCGGGCTTTGGGGAAGCCGAAGTCCTGGGTGTTGACGAATCCGATGCGTCCCAGGTTCTGGACAAAGGCGTGATCGTGGCCCAAGGTCCCGCCCAGATCACGGAGCCGCCCGGCACGTGGATTCTGGCCGGGAGTCCGGATGGCCTGGCCGCGGAACTGGCCGCGGAACTGGCGGCCCGCAACCAAACCGTGATACTGGCGTCCGAAGGTCCCTCAACCAGCGGCGAACCGACAGATGCCGTTCCCGGAATTCACAAGACCGTCTTGGATACGATGTCCCGCCAGGCGTGGCGTGCCCTGATCGAGGAGCTGCCCGACGGCCTGCCATTCAACGGCGTGGTCCACCTCCGATCATTGGAGGGGCACGGACCCCAGGCCACCACGGCGGCATTGGCGGAGGATGTGAAGCGGATCGGGGCCAGCGCGTTGGCGATGGTGCAGGCCGCGGCCGAATCCGATGTGATTCCCGTCCGGGGGGTGTGGTTCGTCACACGGGGGGCGCAGATCCTGGAACGCGAGCGGAGCGGCGAACTGGCTGGCGCGGTCCTGTGGGGGTTGGGCAAGGTCGCGGCCCTGGAAGCGGCCCAACTGCAACCGCGGATGATTGACTTGGATCCCGGCGCGTCCCCTTCCATGGCGGACCTTGTCAACGAGCTGATGTATCCGGACCGGGAAAGCCACATCGCCTATCGGCGGGGACGCCGCCAGGTAGCCCGCCTGGTACGCCCCGATGCAGCGGACGACGCATCCGGACGTCTGGCATTGCCGGAGGAGTTGGCATGGGTGCTCGTCCCGAGCCGGGACGGCATCTTCGAAAGACCCGAGATCAAGTCCCTTCCCTCACGTCCCCTTGAACCCAGGGAAGTGCGGATCGCGGTCGAGGCCACGGGCCTCAACTTCTGGGATGTGTTCCGTTCCCTGGGCTTCATTGAAGAGGGAGATCTGGGACGGGAACTGAGCGGATACGTGATTGAGGCAGGCTCCGAAGTGCCATCCGTCTCCGTCGGCGACCGTGTGGTGGGACTGGGCTTTGGCGCTTTCGCGCCGGAAATGGTGACCCACGGGGAGCTGGTGGCGCCGGCTCCGGCGGGAATCTCCGCGTCGGCCTTGGCGACCATCCCCAGCGCGTTCGTATCGGCCGCGCTGTCGTTCCAATACTCCGGGCTCCAGCCCGGGGAACGGGTGTTGATTCACGCTGGCGCAGGCGGCGTGGGGCTGGCGGCCATCCAGCTGGCCCAGGCCGCCCGCGCCGAAGTGTTCGCCACCGCCAGTGCGCCGAAGCAGGCATACCTGCGATCGATCGGCGTCAAGCACGTCTTCGACAGTCGCCAGACCCGATTCGGAGCCGAGATCCTGGAAGCCACGGAGGGTGAAGGTGTTCACGTGGTGCTGAACAGCCTCACCAGCGAAGGCTTCATCGATGCCAGTCTGTCCTGCCTGATGCCCGGTGGCCGCTTCGTCGAGATGGCCAGAAGGGACATCCTGAGCGAGGAGGAGATGGCGGCAGTGCGTCCCGACGTGTCCTACGCCATTCTGGAGCTGGATGTTCTGAAGAAGACCGATCCCGAAGGGGTGGGTGCGGTACTGCAGGATCTGATGGCGCGGGTCTCGGCGGGAGAGCTCAACCCCCTTGTTCACAGTCGCTGGCCGCTGGCGGAGGCGGGGGCCGCGCTGGCCTACATGCGCTCGGCCCGGCACATCGGCAAGATCGTTCTGACAACGCAGCCGCTGGTGCGCGGCCGGTTGCGGGAGGATAGCACCTACCTGGTGACGGGCGGACTGGGCGGTATCGGTTGCGCCGTGGCGGAGTGGTTGGCGGACCAGGGCGCGGGCATAATCGTGCTGAATGGCCGTCGGGATCCCGACCCCGAGGCTGTGGAAGCCATTGAAGCCCTGCGCGCGCAGGGGGTTAGGGTCGAGGTGGAACTGGCAGATGTAACGGACACTGCGGCACTCGACGCGATGATGGCGCGCATGGACGCGCAACTGCCGCCGCTCGCCGGCGTCATCCACAGCGTGGGCGTACTGTCGGATCGTGCGCTGTCCAATCAGACCTGGGAGAGTTTCGAGCAGGTACTAAACCCCAAGATTCTGGGAGCCTGGCAACTGCATCGAGCCACGGTGGACCGTGATCTGGACCTGTTCATCCTCTTCTCGAGCCGGGTCGGCGTCATGGGCAATCCGGGCCAGGCGAACCATGCCGCGGCCAATGCCTTTCTGGACCAGCTTGCCGCCCACCGTCGTGCCCTGGGTTTGGCGGGACAAGCCATGGCGTGGGGGGCCTGGTCGGAGATTGGCGAAGCCGCGGAACAGAGGGAGCGGATTGAATGGCGGCGAGCATCCCTAGGCGGCCGCTGGTTTACCCCGCAGCAGGGGCTCCGGGCACTCGACAGTCTTGTGCGGAAGGATGCCACCACCGCCGTAATCATGTCGATGGACTGGTCGGTATTCGAAGAGGCAGTCGAAGACCATCCCCTCTTCCTGGAAGAACTCCTGTCCACAGCCACCAAGGATGACACTCCGGATACAACCCCGCAGGAAGACCTGCTGGCCCAGTTGCGACGAGGACCGACGGCGGGGCCCAAGGACCTGCTTGTGCCTTTCGTGCAGCAGGCAGTGCAGGCGGTACTCCGGTTGCCCTCCCCGCCATCACCCACGGTGGGATTCTTCGACTTGGGAATGGACTCGCTGATGTCGGTGGAACTCCGCAACCGTTTGAACCGAGCCCTGTCCGGGGCGTATGTGGTTTCCAACACCGCCGTTTTCGACTATCCCAATGTCAACTCCCTGGCCGATCACTTGGCGGGAGAACTCGGCGAAGCCCTTGGGACCGGCACACCGGAGCCCCTATCGGCACCGTCAGCTCCCCGGGCGCGCCAGAGTCCCGCCACCGACGACGAGGCCATCGCGATCGTTGGGATGGCGTGTCGCTTCCCCGGTGCTCCGGATTTGGCTTCCTTCTGGTCTCTGCTGGAATCCGGCGGCGACGCCATCACCGATGGTCGGCCGAACCAGGGCCCATGGGCAGGGATGGCGGGAGATCCCAATGCGGATGACATTGCCTATCGGCGCGGTGGCTTCATCGAAGGCCTCGACCTGTTCGACAACCGCTTCTTCCACATTTCCCCCATCGCAGCCCGGACCATGGATCCCAAGCAACGGCTGTTGCTGGAAACGACCTGGCAGGCCCTGGAGGATGCCGGCATCGATCCGGAACTTCTCAAGGGAAGCCGCACCGGAATCTATGCCGGCATGGGCAGCAGCGAATACCGGGACGTGCTCGCCGCCCACGGCCAGGCAGATGTCTACTTCGGCACCTCCGGCAGCATGACGGCAGGAAGGATTGCCTACGTTCTGGGATTGGAGGGACCCGCCATGCCTGTGGACATGGCTTGTGCGTCTTCCGTTGCTGCGGTGCATCAGGCCGCGGCGGCCCTGCAAAGGGGCGAAGTCGATTTGGCCCTGGCCAGTGGCGTAAACACCATCCTTTCCCTTCCGTTGATGCAGTTTCACAAGGATTTGGGGCTGTTGTCCGAAGCCGGCCGGTGCAACGCCTTCGATGCCGATGCCGACGGTTTCGTGCGGAGCGAGGGTTGCGCCGTGTTGGTGCTGAAGCGGTTGCGACAGGCGGAATCCGATGGCGACCGGATATGGGGGCTGATAAGGGGCTCAGCCATCAACCAGAACGGTGCCAGCGCAGATCTTCCCGTACCCAGAGGTCCGGCCCAGGAGCAGGTTATCGAAGATGCCTTGGCCGTGGCAGGTGTGGCCCCGTCGGATATCGACTACATGGAGGCCCACGGCGCGGGGACCGAGCTTGGCGATTCCATTGAGTTGCGGGCCATATCCGCGGTGTACGGCAGGGAACGGGAAGCGGAACGGCCCCTGCTGCTGGGATCGGTCAAGACCAACATCGGGCACACGGAGTGGGCCTCGGGCATGGCCAGCATCATCAAGATTGTGATGGCGATGAATCGCAGGGCCATTCCCGCCCACCTGCATTTCCGAAACCCAAACCCCAATTTCGAATGGGACCGCATGCCGGTGCGCGTCACCTCGGAGATGATCGCCTGGCCCGACACCAATGGCAGGCAGTCCCTTGCGGCGGTCAATGCCTTCGGGCTCTCCGGCAGCAATGCGCATGTCATCCTGGAAAGCTATGCCGGAGCCACCGAAGCTGAAAATGGAGCCTTGTGGCCGGCTGGTTCGCCGCAGTCGGTCGAGGTGGTCTTGCCGACGGCTCTCCAAGGCCTTCCACTACCCGACGAAAAGCCGGAACGGAGAAAGGTCCGGTTGTTGCCCCTGTCCGGCAAGACTCCCGAGGCCCTGCGGGATATGGCCAATCAGTATCTGTCATGGTTGGTGAAACGCGCCGAGGAATTGGAGGACGAACCTGCCATCGAACGGCTGCTGGCGGATACGGTTTGGACAGCCGGCATGGGACGCAGCCATTTTCCCTACAGGAAGGGCCTGGTCTTCCAGGACATGCCGGATTTGCAGGCCAAGCTGAAGGCGTTGTCCGAAACCGCTTCCGGAGAACAGTCTGTCCGGCCGGATTACGGTACGCCAAGCGTGGCCTTTCTCTACTCCGGTCAAGGTGGCCACTGGATGGGCGCGGGCCAGGTCCTTTACCGTACCGAACCCGCATTCCGCGCCGTCCTTGACCAATGCGACCAGCTGCTGCGCGAGGAACGGAATACTTCCCTGTTGGACATCATGTTCGGCCGCGATGGCGGTGAAGGCCCGAGCGATCGTGCCTGGGAACTGCCGGCCACATATGCCTTTGAGGCGGCCTTCACCGCCCTGTGGGCAAGCATTGGCATACGCCCCGACACGGTGCTGGGTCAGGGCGTTGGAGACATCGCGGCGGCGCAGGCATCCGGAGCACTTGCCCTGGAAGACGGGCTGAGGCTGGCGATGTCCTTGACGGACCCGGATGAGGAGCTGGCTCGCATCACGGCTACTGCTCCGGATCTGACCTGGATCAGTGGCGTAACCGGGCGCGAGGTACGGTCAACGGAGATGCTGGACAACGCCTACTGGCAGCAGCTGGCAACAAACACAAGTACCCTGTCCTCAGACGACATTGACGCGGTGGTAGCGGGAACAGACCTGACAATTGAACTTGGACCTCGGGCAAAATCGGATGCGATGCCGTCCCCAACCCCGCATTCCGACCGGCCCATCGTTTTGGCCAATGGCGGGCTACGTCCGGACACGGGAACCGGAAACGGTGTCCTGGATTTCCTCGAGGCGGTCGCAGCTGCCTACGAAACTGGTGTTTCGGTTGCGTTCACGGGCCTCTTTGCCGGAGAGGAACGCTGCCGAATCGCTATCCCGGGCTACGCCTTCCAACGAAGGAGTTTCTGGGTTCAGAGCAGTAACGGGCTCCGCTAGCGTTGCCCGCGTTTTTGTTTGGACATCACACCTGCAACAGGCATTTCAGCCGCCACCGATCACCACGAACGTGTGCATTTGCTGTCCCAGGTTCAGTCCATGAGCCTTGTGGATGCCTTGCACCCCTGCGGTCCTGACCGCCTGCGAGCACCGGTACGGACCGGGGCGTACATACCGGATTGGTCCCCCGCCCTCGGTGTCCTTCTCGACCCTGTGCCAGCGGTTCGCCGAACTGTGCAACGACCCGGACCATGCCTGGCCGAGGGCGTACCCGTGCGCCGGTGTGTGCTGTTCGTTGAAGTATCCGGCCGATGCCGACCAGGCATTCTTCGAGGGCGGCTACCCGTACTACAAGACCGGACTCTTCACCACACCGGGGTTTGTCAGCCCCGACCAGGTGGGCCTTCGAGGATGGTCGCCTGCGTGTCTCCAAGGTCGGCTGGCTGTCCGTAGTGTCGCTCAGGGTTGCCATCACATCGAACAGAATGTCCGCCGGCAAACAGAACATCGGGCAGGGACACCTCCCTGCATCTGACGGTGCGCGCCATGGTCTGAGACAGGCACACGGGAACTTTGATGCTCGTGGGGGCCGATGACGGGTTCGGGCCAACACGAAACGAAAACGATGCCTCCCTGGGGTCGGATAACAGCACGAAGCCGCCGTCGTGTATATTGCAAGCCACTATCTTTGTGCAATCCTCAGGGAGAAACCATGACCATCCCGTCCAACCCCGCCCGCGCCCGTCGCATTGCCTTGTGGGCCGCCCTGTCGGTCCTGCTAGGCCTCGGCATCCTGTTCGGGTCAAGCCAAGCGGCATACGCCCACTACTGCGACGACCAGTACAGCATGGAGATGAACCGCGCCGGTTGCTGGTGGCGCTACTGGAACAGCCAGCCGATCGTTCAGGAACAGGAATTTGCGACCACGGTTGCTGAAACGGCCGCCTGCGGTCAGTGGCACCGCGTCAATGCCAACGAGCTGTACCTGGAGCAGATCACCGACTGGTACGGCTTGAATCTGGACGCGGTGGCAGCCCTCAATGGGCGAGCTCCCCTGGCGCCCCTGACCCCCGGCCATGATGTCTGCCTGGCCTCGATTGGCGAGATGCACATGGAGGCCATGGGCATGGTGGATGCCTCCGAGCATATGTACCCGGCCGTCAAGCGCCTCTCGAACCTGCGGGCCGGACCGGGCACGGAGTTCGCCCGGGTGGGCCAACTGGCATCGGGCACGCCGGTGCAGCCGGTTGCACACAACGGCGACGGAACTTGGCTGCAGCTGGCATCGGGGAATTGGATCTGGGCACTCCTGGTAAATCACATCCCGTCGGGCTTGCCGGGCGCGGATGCCATGGCCCCGATGCAACCTGCCGAAAAGGACATGATGGAATCGGACATGATGGAATCGGACATGTAGAAGCCGGTGCCTAGCGAGTAGTGCGTCCGTATTCTCCCGCTGCCACGGCAGGAGGGCCGGCCACAACACCAACTTTGCACTCGCGGGCCGGGCGAAACCCGCCATCCCCCACGGCGAGTACTGCGAGAATCAGTCCCGGCAATCCTCCTCTTGGGTGCCTACGTCCAAGAGGAGGATTGCCCAAATGCAATAACCACACCGTCGTCCGGGAACGGTATGCGGCAGTTGACAGCTCCCGGAAGCAACGTTCGGTTCGCGCTCTGCACGGGCACCGATTCCGAACAACCCCGAACTGCCGTCAACACCTTCGAGTGCGGGCGAACACCGGCGATGCCGCCGCGTCATCCGCGGAGTGAAAATGCAAGCCGCCCAATTGGTGGAACATTCTGTGATTCGCGGAACAATCCACCCGGCATGTATCGGAAATCCACCCCAGGCCTCGACACTCAACGGACAGTGGCGCAAGACGGTCTGAGCCTCCGAATAGCTATAATCCGGTGCGCCACCACACGTAACTTGCTCCAGTCGGCCCACGATCGCATCCCAGTAAAGCGGTCATGTCGCCGCGTAGGTGTGGGAGCCCGCGTCTAAAAACCTTGATACATGGGAGGTCAAATCATGAACTTTCACTGGTCGCGTATTCCACTGGCACAGGGCCGTCTGCCTCTGTTGCTGATCTTGATTTTGGCGGTAACCGCGTTGGCGGCCTGCGTTGCCGCGCCGCCCGCGGCGGCACCGGAGGCCATGCCGGAAGAAGAGGCGGCCCCCGACAACGTAACGGTCTTCGGCGAAACGCTGCCCGACGACGCGCTGCCCTACAGCCAGCAGGTCTACCGCTTGGCCTGCAGCAACACGGCCACCCAGGTAACCTTCGACTTTGCGGTCTCGGTCTACCAGCGGATCTGCAGCTCGGACCAGTTCGGCGACGCACTCGTGACGCTGGACAAGGACTTCAACGTCCGACCCCTGGCCGCCGACAGCTGGGAACCCACCGAGGACGGTCTGACCTGGCACATCAAGATTAGGGAAGGCCAGCAATGGAGCGACGGCGTGCCGCTGACCGCGCACGACTACGTTGCCACCTACCAACTGTCCGCCAACCCGGAAACCGGCTGGGACTTCTCCTGGTTCTACGGCTTCCTGGGACCGGGCGGCATCAAGAACTGGAACCAGGTCATCGCCGGCGAACTGCCACCCGAGGAGCTTGGTGTGGTGGCCGTCGACGACTATACCTTGGCCATCACCACCGAGGACCTGTTCCCGCCCCTGCCCGGCGTCCTCAAGTTCTCGTGGCCGATTGCCGCCCACGCGGTGGCCGAGCACGGACCCTACTACAACAATTCCCCCGAGACGTCGGTGTCCTCAGGCCCCTTCATGCTTGAGTCCTACGACCCCGGCAACGAACTGGTCCTGGTCGCCAACCCCATGTACAAGGGCCTGCGCCCACCGCGCATCGCACGCATCGAACACGTCTATATGGCTCCGGGCACCGAATTCCTGGCCTTCCAGGCCGGTGAAATCGACAACATCGGCTACGAAGTGCTGTCCCCCGCCGACTTCGACCTGGTCCTCAACGACCCGGTCATGAGCCAGAACTACCTGCGGCACTTTGGCGACTTCCGCACCGACTACCTGCTCTGGGACACGTTCAACCCGCCGTTCGACAGCCTCGACGTGCGCAAGGCCTTCGCCAAGGCCATCAACCGCGAACCGATCGTGGAGAACGTCTTCGGCACCATCAAGGCCATGCCGGCCCGCAGCATGCTGATGCCCGGCTACCCGTCCTCCGATGCGGAAGGCCTCCTTGACCACTACCAGGCCTATGACTGTCCGGCGGCGCAGGAACATCTGGCCAATGCCGGCTACCCCGGTGGCGAGGGCTTCCCCCGGCAGGAAATGTGGCTGCGCAACGAGGGTCCGGCCATGGCGGCCGTCTTCCAGGCCGTGGCCGCCTCCATCTCGGAATGCCTTAACGTGGACATCGAGGTCTCCAACAAGGACGGCAAGGTCTACATGGACGCCCTCAACGCCAAGCCCACGGAACTGACCCTGGGCGCCGTCTCCTACGGCATGGACTTCCTCGATCCCGCCAACCTGCTGGGCATCTGGGTCTCCACCGGCCGCCATACCTGGCTCAACCCCGAGTTCGACAGCCTAGTCGGTGAGGCCAGCAGCCTGGTCGGCGATCCCGAACGCCGTGATCAAATGTTCCGGGATGCCCAGGAAATCCTGGTGGACGACGCCGGCGGGGCCTTCATTGCCCACCGCTGGCAGGGCAACCTGGTCCAGCCTTGGATTCAGGGCGAAGCCTTCCGCGAACCCGATTCCCAGGGCATTGCCGGCTTCCACTGGGGTGACGATACCGCCATCTCCGACCTCTACATTTCCAACGCCAAGGAGGAATAGCGGGAACCATCCTCCCAACCCCAGGGCCGTCCGGAACCAACGGGATCGATTCAGGTGACCCGGTACGTCACAGGCCGCATCCTGTCGCTTCTGTTCGTGATGTGGATCGTGTCGATGGTGACCTTCGCCATGATGCACGCGGTTCCGGGCGGTCCCTTTGATGAAACCAAGGGGCGGCTGCCGCCGGCCGCCCGCGAGAACATCCTCCGCAAGTACGGGTTGGACAAGCCCTACCACGTGCAGTACCTCAACTACATGAAGAACGCGCTGCGGCTGGACTTCGGCATCCCGTTCTCGAACCCGACCGCCACGGTGACGGAGGTCATCCTGAGCCGCTGGCGGGTCACCGCCCAAGTGGGCATTCTGACCGTGCTATTCGCCTTCGGGGGCGGCATTCTGATGGGGGTGTTTGCCGCCTACCACCAGAATTCGCTCTTGGACAACGCAGTGACCTTCCTGGCCATGCTCGGGGTGGTCATCCCCAGCTTCGTGGTGGCCCTGTGGCTGATCCTCATCTTCGCGGTCCGGTTGGACCTGGTGCCCATGCGGGGATGGAGCGACTCGGGAGAGTGCCTAATCGGCGATGTCGCTTTCTGCTCGGACTGGATCCTGCCGGTGTTTGCCTACTGCATCGGTCCCATGGGAGTTATTGGCCGCTATACCAGGGCCAGCGTCGTGGACGTTATGCGGCAGGACTACACCCGCACGGCACGCGCCAAGGGCGTGTCCGAGCGGATGCTGATGTTCCGTCATGTTCTGCGCAATGCACAGATACCCATGATCACCGCGTTGGCAACCGAAGTGCCGAACCTCATGACCGGCAGCATCTTCATCGAGTCGACCTTCAGCATCAACGGCTTGGGCAAGTACTTCGTCACCAGTGTCTTCAACCGGGACTATCCAATGATCATGGCCCTGTTTCTGCTGATCGCGTTCCTGTGGAGCCTCACCTATCTGCTGAGCGACTTGGCCTATACCTGGGTGGATCCCAGAGTACGCCTGGGTGGCGCCCAGGCCGCCTGAGGCCTGCGACCGCCAGCCCAACCCCTTGGCCGCGCCTGTATCCCTTCACTGCATGCAGACTGCCGCCACCACCAAACCGCGAGCCAGGTCGCTGTTCGACCGAACCGCCAAGTCCCATCGCACCCTCTGGCACAACGCCCTGCGCCAGTTCATGCGCAACCGCTTCTCCGTCCTCGGGTTGTGCCTGGTCTCCTTCTTCATCTTCCTGGCCGTTTTTGCCGACCTGCTGGCACCCCATCCCTACGACAAGGTCTACTTCGACCGCGTGCTGCTGTTCCCGCTTGAGCATGCCTCCCATCCGTTGGGCACCGACGAAGTGGGCCGGGACTATCTGAGTCGCCTGCTGCACGGCGCCCGGACCTCGCTGTTCGTGGGCCTCGCGGTCCAATCCATTGCCGTTGTAATCGGCGTGCCCGTGGGCAGCATCGCCGGCTACATGGGCGGCAAGGTGGACTTCGTCTTTACGCGCGTGGTGGACATCATGTCCGCCTTTCCGGGCCTTCTGTTCACAATCCTCATCATTTCGTTGTGGGGTGGCGGATTGTTCAAGGTGATCGTGGCTCTGAGCATCACCAGCTGGCTGGGCCTGGCCCGGTTAACCAGGGCCCAGTTCCTGCAACTGCGGGAAAGCGGCTACGTGGAGGCTGCCGTCTGCACAGGGACCCCCGAACCCCGCATCATTGCCCGACACATCATTCCCAATGCCCTGACCCCCTTGCTCGTGGCCGTAAGCTTCGGCATCCCGGCCGCAATGTACGGCGAGGCAGGCCTGAGTTTTCTGGGCATCGGCATCAACGACCCCCTGCCCAGCTGGGGGAAAATGGTAGGCGTCAGCAACGCCTATGTGCGTGTGTACTGGCACCTGGCCCTATTCCCCACGATTGCCATCGCCTTGGCCATGCTGGGCTTCTCCTTCATGGGGGATGGCCTCAGGGACGCGTTGGATCCCCGGCTGATCGAATAGGATAGGAGCGAAACACTATGTCCCGTCTCCGTCGCGCCGTCACATGGCACCCGACCCTAGCCTGCTGGCTGCTCCTCGGTGTGTTTCTGCTGGTCGGGTGTGGTCCCACCCACACTCCCGCGGAACTTGCCCCGACCCCCACAATGCCCGTGGCGCAGTTCACGCCCGTGGCCGGCCAACTGAATGAAGAGAAGGCGTTGGAGACCCAAAGCCAGATTGAGGACCAGGAGACCGAAGATTTCAACGCCGAAGACATTGAAACCGGCTCCCGGGTGTACGCGAACCGATGTGCGGAATGCCACGGTGCGGAACTTGAGGGCACCGACCAGGCAGGAGCCCTCACCGCCCTTGACATGACGCAGAACGACTTCCTGATTTTCCTGCGGACAGGCGGCGATCTGGGCAACAGTCACCAGTTCGGGCCCGCCAAGGCCAGCAATGCCGGCATCGAGGACCTGTACGCGTTTCTGGTCACCACCTTCGGAGCCGAATGATTCCCAGGTTCAGATTGGCCGCACGTCCCGACGCGGAGACCGGCGGATCGGGCCTTCTCTGAAACGCAATGCGACGCGATCAGCCTGCGGCCGCGGGTGAGTCAGCCGCGGGTGGTCCGGCCCACGGTCCCGATCCATTCGGCCAGATGAATCCTGGCCCCGTTCCGGGCGTGGGATTCGTTGGCTGCCAACACGGCGGCCAGACTGTTCATGCCGTCGCGGAACGGCGAACGTATCCACGAGGGATCGCCGGCGGCGACGGACCGCACGAACGCCTTGCCGAACTCGTACGTCCCTTCCGCCGCGTCTCCGGACCACAGGGTACGGGCCACGGACTTCCTGTCCGGCTCCGTCGACGGCGGATACGGACCCTCGTACCGAAACGCCGTTACGGTGTCCGACTGAACCTCGATTTGGCTCTCCGTACAGAAGATCCGGTGATCGGCCAGCAGGTTGTAGACCCGCCGCAACCGGGACAGAACCAGATTTCCCACGGCACCGTTGACAAACCCGAACTGCACGCTGTAGGCATATGGATTGTCCGCCTGATCGACGATGTCCTCCTCGGCCCGGGGTACGTAGGCCGCCTGCACCCAGTCCACATCGCCACACCAGTAGCGCCACAAATCCACTCCAGGGAACCGGCCGCCACGACCTTGCCGCCGGCCAG
>JAPPAJ010000408.1 GCA_026705565.1 Caldilineaceae bacterium
GCCCCCGTGGTGGATTTCGCACTGCATGTTGAAGCCCTCGGCCAGGTGGCACAGGCGCACCATGGGCGTGATGCCGCCGGTCACGGCCACGTCGCCACGCAGGAAGTCCGTGGAGCGGTTCATGATCCAGGGTGCCATGCCGTAGTAGCGGCCCGGCGCAAACTCCGTGGACATGATCGGGATGTCCAGCTTGGCGCACAGCTTCACGTAGTTGTACAGGTCTTCTTCAACCAGCGGATCCTCGTACCAGTAGTAGTCGAGTTCCTCAATGGTGCGGCCCACCCGCACGGCCTCCGCATAGCGGTAGGCCCACATCGAATCGAGCATCAGCTTGATGTCCGGGCCCACGGCCTCCCGAACGGCCCGGCAGATGCGAACGTCCGCCTCCGGTTCACCGTGGGGATGCAGCTTGTGGGCCGTCCAGCCCATTTCCTTGAACCGGACCGCCTCCTCAGCGTACTCCTCCACGGTGGCGTGCCGGGCCGTGCTCGAATAGGCGGGCACCGAGTCCTTGCAGGTTCCAAGCAGGCGGTGAATCGGCAGCCCCGCCCGCTGGCCGTTGAGATCCCAAAGGCAGATGTCGACCGCGCCGATGGCTTGGGTCGTCACTTGGCGGTTCTGCTTCCACATATCCCACCAGATGGCACCGATGTCCTGGGAGTTGCGCCCCATGAGCATCGGCTTGAGGACCTGCATGAGTCCCGGCAAGTGATGGTCCGCCCCCTGGCGCGAGGAACCCAGGAACGCCTTGCCGGTCAGCCCCTCATCCGTGCCGATCTCAACAATGCCCAGCTGCTGGTCTCCGCCGTTGACTACGCCCGGGATCGAATGCCACGGCTCCGTGTGCCAGTTGTAGAGTTCGACCTTCACGTCCTTGATCACCATCGTGGAAGACCTCCCTTGTTGTCGCAGCATTATTGTCCTGCATACTCGGCTGGTCCATGATCACGAACCGCGGCATGCGTGCAGCGGAACCGCCCTTCGCCAGACCGCGATGCTCCACGCCGGACGGGCGGGCTCATGCCGACCAACGCGCCCTGGGCCAGCTCCAGAGCGTATTGCAGCCGGGATGGTTCCAGGCTCAACGGCTGTTGCACCACGCCCAGGCCTGGGCGCGGTGCCGGCTACACCCCCTGCCGGGACCGAATCCGCCCGGGAAGCTGCAGCAGGTGGGGCTGGACGCCCATGAGGTGCCCAGTACCGTCGGCTGACGTCGGCTGACCTCACACTGCATCACGTACAACTGCAGTATTAGTCTGGCACGGTCCATTCGCCTATCCAGTGGACATTCCCAGCAGCTTCTGCCGCCCGGTGGAATCTCTGGTCAGCAGTCCACAGATCACAGCCGAGGTTCTCCGCTAAAGCAATGTAATGAGCATCGTAGGCCGCGCCCTGTTGGAGCTGGCTCGCCAGCTTCAGTGCTTGGCCGTGAAGCTCCGGTGTTTCGTGCAACACAATCCCCAAAGACATCAGGTCCTGCATGAGTTCCACCGCAATATCCACTGCCAGTTCGCTTCGTACCACTCGCCGATGAAGAGCGTTGGTTACCTCAAAGGGCATGAGATGGGGTGCCGCCAACCCGATGCCCTGCCTGTCCCAAACCTGGAGGATGGCGTGGGCCACATCGGAATTCTCCTCTTCAACCAGCCACTTGAAGGCTAGGCTGGCGTCCACGACGACGAAATCGCTCACGCCCACTCCTTGATTTCCGTGTCCCTAATCTCGCGGGCCTCACGGATCAGGTCGGCCGAGTCCCCGGACAGAGGCTTGCCACCGAAAATCTCCCTGCGGCGGCGTGCCAAACGTTCCGCGCGGAAGAAGACAGGCCGACCGGACACGCCGTTGGCCTCGTCCTGCGCCAGCTCCCGACCGATCGCAGCCAAGCAGTACCCGCGCATGCTCACACCCTTGAGCGCGGCGGTAGCCTTCAGTCGGCGCTGAAAGGCGGGATCCAGGTCTAAGGTGAGTCTCTTCTTTTTTTGCTTCCATTGCCCACCCCTCGCTTCCGTGATGCCATGCGTCAGAATAGAGTAAACACAGAAAGATTATAAATACACTTCTTCAGAAACTTTCAGCCCACATCGCTCGCAGGTTTCATGGAGGGCACTGCAGACTCCGCCGCCTCAAGTTCCACCTCCAATCGTTGGCCCAATCCGACTACTGGAGACAAGGCCTTCCCGGCTCCCCCTGAACTGAACTGCCCCCTGATACTGTTCCTTTACCTGGTACATCCCGGTACCGGTTCGGATACTTCGCTCTCGGTTGATGGGGATGGCGTTGCAAGCCCCCGCAGCTCGAATCCGGGGCGGACAGTCCCCACCGCTGTCCTGGTTCGTTCCGCGAGCAGGGCCTTGACCTCCCTGTAGGGCATGTACAAC
>JAPPAJ010000246.1 GCA_026705565.1 Caldilineaceae bacterium
GTGTTGTACTACCAATACCGTTGTGGATTCATCTCCGAGCCCCAGTTCCACTTGTACAGTAGTCATGCCATCCATCGCGTGATTGAGCAGATCCGCGTTCTGCGCTGGACAGGTTAGGTTCGCGCCCCACTGGGCAGTCCGTTGTCTGCGATGAGTATGTGATAGCGGAGCCGCTTGCCGACCATGCCCTTGACCACGCGCGCCATCTGCGTGCGCGTGTCGGACGTGCGGATGTTGTGCCGCCCGCTGAACTCCGCCACATAGCGGCCCAGGTGCTTCGGGCTGATCTTGTGGTAGATGCCGGCGTAGCCGCGTTTGAGCATTGACCAGAAGCTCTCCATGCCGTTTGTATGGGCCATGCCGTGCACGTACTCGCTGACCGAGTGCTGCACGCTCTCGTGTTGGTAAAACAGGGCGGGCAATCCCTGATAGGCGGCCGCTTCGTCCGTGTAGACGGCGGAGCCTGTGCGTGCATTGTGCTCCACGAAGCCCTGCAGCGTTGACTTGTCGGTGGCTTCAACGACTTGGGCGCGTACCTGATTGGTGTCCCGATCCTTGATGCCAACCACAGCCGTCTTGCCGGCGGTGCCGCGTCCTAGTCTGTTCCTTGCGCTGGGCGTTGCTCATGTTGGCGCGTTTGCCGCCGAAGTAACTCTCGTCCACATCGACCGGGCCGTCAAACGGGCCGCTGTCGTCGAATGCCTTGCGGATGCGCTGGAGCATGTGCCAGGCGGTCTTCTGGGCCACGCCGATGTCCCGGTGCAGCTTCATGCTGCTGATGCCCTTCAGGCTGGTGACGTGCAGGTAGATGGCGAACACCCACTTGCGGAGCGGCAGTTGGGTGTATTCCAGGAGTGTGCCGGTCTTGATGGAGAAGTAGGAGCGGCAGTCGGTGCACCAGTAGGGCATCTTGGCGTGTGATGCTTCCTTCGTGTTGGTGCTGCCGCAATGCCCGCAACAGCGTCCGTTGGGCCAGAAACGTTCCTCGAACCACCGCTGGGCCGACTCCTCGTCGGGGAACATCTCCGCGAGTTCCATCAGCGTGATGCCCTTGCGGAAGGCTTTGCCGGGTGCTTTCGGTGAGGTCATGGCGGTCTCCGTGTCAGTGGGGACATTATGCCGGAAACCGCTCTTTTTGTCAACCCCTAGTTATAATCTCCTTTCTTTTTTCCTCCTGGGTGTGGGTGTGGGTCAGTCATCCTCGCCGCGAACGGCGGCATCGTGAAGATGGAGCGTCAGCACGTTATCGTTGGTTCTCAGTTCGGATTCGGCGGCGGCCAAGGCCCGCCCCAGCGGACTGTCTTCCAGCCGGTCGAACTCGGCATCGTGGGCATCCGACCATGCCGGTTCGCGCCCGTCTGACACCGCCCGATCGGCAGCCTGCTGGCAGGCTTCAATGTACTGGGCGGTCAGATCGTCAACGACGGCCTCCAACTGTTCGATGTTCATGGCGGACCTCTGTGTGTGGGGTGGGGATGGGTCACGGTCTCCGGCCAGGCCGCGGTCATGCGACCACCTTCCTCGCCAAGCAAGTCCGGCAGTCCCAATCCCCGAACAGCTGTAGGCCGCGCATTATGCCCCACCCGATCCTCCATCCGGCGCGCAAGGCAGGTGTGGGCGCCGTCGTGGGGCGGAGTAGAAGCCCGAGGAAATCCCGGGTTAGAACACCAGCAGCCCCAATGTCGCCCGTCCGAGCGGCTTCGTGCAACAAGGCCCCACCTTTGAAGGATTGTGGATTCTGGGTTTTGATGAAAGTCTCCAGGTTCATGTCTGGTCTCCGCAGCTATTGAGCAATAAGGACCAGTCCGCACTGATCGGCTACCAGTCGAGCAGCGGCTGGTGCACCCCCGGGCCGTTATCCGCCGACATCCAACGCGCGCTGGAGACGCATTAAGGCAACCTCGTGCGAACTTGCCACGGCCCCCACGGGACATCTGGAAAGGAAGCACTCTCGGAGAATTCCATATCCGCGAGAGCTTCGCGGCATCCGTCCATCCTTGCCGGTGAGGCAGAATTGCGGCCCTTGGGATCTTCTGCCAAGTATGGCTGGCGTCGGAGTGGTGCCGAATTGCCGGATCCGCAAGCACCGGGATTGTGATGAGCGGCGGAAACATCCACCTGGTCCAGCCAGGACCCCGGAAGGGGCCCAAGACTTCGTCGTCAAGCCAACGGGAACCTCAATCATGCCAAGGCCCAAACTCTCTGACAGAGTCCGCGGTGTCGCCGCCAAGCGATTGTCAGCCGTCGAGGCCGAGCCACGCGTATCCAACCAGCACGAATTCCATGGTGTGGCCGCGCTTAGGCAACTGCTGGGTCAGGACAGGCAGGAATTTGCAGCGCGACACCTTTACTTGGCGGACAGCGACGAGGACAAGCTGACGTTTGACGGTCGGCTGACATGGTACGACTCACGCAAAAAAACCCCCAACCGCACCGAGTTTCGACTGTACTACACCGGATCCGAAGTAGCCGACAAGATGTCGGCCGGGGACTTAATGGTCTTGGGTCTGTTGACCGACGGTACGGCTTTGGTGGTCGTGGCCAAGAAGGACAGCGCGGCAGAGAGCCAGCTGCGCTGGCTTTTCGGCCTGCAGGCCGACCTCTACGGGGGTGCCGCGTTTCCCGTCGAAGGAAACGTGGACCGAGAGTTGGGCCTTGCCGCCCGCGCTGTCCTCTCCGAACTGGACATCGAGGCCGCGGACGATGGTGCCGACTGGCTGGAGGTCGTGCGCGACAAGTTTCCCGACGGCTTGCCCAGCACGGCCAGGTTCGCGGCATTCGCAAGGGAAACCCTTGGGGACCAGGTTTCAGCCCGAGACGATCCGGACGCAACCCTCATTGCCTGGCTCGAACGGGAGACTGCGCTGTTCATGGCTTGGGAACGGGATATGGTGTTGCGCCGCCTACAACAAGGGTTTGACGACGACGTGGAGGCCTTCGTCGAGTTTTCGAAGAGTGTCCAAAACCGCCGCAAGGCGCGCGCCGGCCTGTCCCTCGAACACCACGTGGAGAGCATTGTGCGGGAACACGACCTCGCCTACACAAGGGGCGGCAGGACGGAGGTCAAATCGAAGCCGGACTTTATCTTTCCCACCATCGACCAGTACCGCGACCGGCACTTTGATGAAAGTCGTCTAACCATGCTGGGCGCGAAGACCTCCTGCAAGGACCGCTGGCGACAGGTGCTGAAAGAGGCTGCGCGCATCCCAGACAAGCACCTGCTGACCCTCGAACCAGGGATCAGCGAGGCGCAGACCGACGAAATGCGCCGCCACCAACTGCAACTGGTGCTCCCGCGCGCCCTGCACGAGACCTACCTGCCGAGTCAGCGAGAGTGGCTCTGGGACATGGACCGGTTCCTGGCCCTCGTTGCCGACCGCCAACAGGCACAGGACTGATCCCCGAGGGCCCCCCAAAACCGCCATAAGCATGAACAGGGCCGTCATTGTCGAAATCGGCAACGACTGTTCAAGTGTGCCATAATGGCACATATCTTCCCAGCGGACGAGACCCATGGACAACGGGCTGCCCTTCGCCGAACTGCGCCGACGGACTGGCCTGACCATCGACGACGTGGCAGCGCGCACCGGCTACAGCCGGCGTACTGTCCATCGCTGGGAGAGCGGCGAGACCGTGCCGCGGAGGGCGGTATGGGAGGCTCTTGAGGCACTGGTTCCACCCTCCACCGGTGAGGAGGGCTTCACGTGCGCCGACCTGTTCGCCGGCATCGGCGGCATGCGCATTGGCTTTGAGGCGGCCGGGTGCCGGTGCGTCTTCACCAGCGAGTGGGATCGATTCGCCCAGCAAACCTATCGGGCGAACTTTCCGGACGACCATGCCCTGCATGGGGACATCACCCAAATCGGCGTCGACGAGATTCCGGACCATGACGTGCTGCTCGCGGGTTTTCCTTGCCAGCCTTTCAGCATCGCAGGGGTGAGCAAGAAGAACGCCCTTGGACAGCCCCACGGTTTTTCCGACGAGGTTCAGGGCACGCTGTTTTTCGACATCGCCCGGATCATCGAGGCTCGACGGCCTCGGGCCTTCCTGCTGGAAAATGTCAAGAACCTCCTGCGCCATGACAGGGGACGCACCTTCGAGGTCATCCTGCGTGTCCTGCGAGAGGAGTTGGGCTACCGGGTGTCGTGGCGTGTGATTGACGCCCGTGCGTGGGTGCCGCAGCGGCGGGAACGCGTCTTCATCGCGGGCTTCCGGGACGCGGACGCAGCTGGGTTCTCCCTTGACGACATGGCGGTGCCGGATCCCGAGGAGGGGCCGCGGCTGGCTTCGGCCCTGCACTCGGAGAACGGCTCGGAGCCGGCGGAGCCGCCCTACACGGAGGGACTGCTGGGAATGGTCAACCCCAAGTACACCCTGTCCGACCACTTGTGGACCTACCTCCGGGCCTATGCCGAGAAACACCGGCAACGGGGCAACGGCTTCGGCTACGGTCTGTGCGGACCGGACGACGTGGCCCGCACGATGTCTGCTCGCTACTACAAAGACGGTGCCGAAATCCTGATCCGGCAGGCGGACGGCCACAATCCCCGTCGGCTGACCCCGCGCGAGTGCGCCCGTTTGATGGGCTTTGACTCCGGCGACACCCCCTTCCGCATCCCCGTCTCCGACGCCCAAGCCTACCGGCAATTCGGCAACGCCGTGGCCGTGCCTGTGGTGGCCGCCATCGCACAGCACATGGCCCCGTGGATGCAGCAAGACTCCGCCTAGTTTTTGACGAAAGCTGTTGCTCCGCGTGTTTGGCAGCAGGCCAGTTGAAAAAAGGGGCTTGGGGTTCGCCTGCCTTCCCTGTTCCTTCCCCCACGCCATCCACCCGTTGCACGGCGTGGGGCAGGTGCTCCTGTTCGGTTCGCGCGCTGGAGAGATGCCCAAGCCGGACAGGGGTACCACAAGTTGCAGGACCTTGCAATCCACCTGGGAAGCGAAGCACAGCGCCTCTGTTTTGAGCTCGGCCGAGGGGTTGGCTCGAAATCAGGGCAAATCAAGCCGGTTTGGTCGAGTGGACGCGATCACCATGCACTGGAATCGAAGAACCTCGGTGAGCACAACGGCCGAGACTGGCAGTCAGATGAGATCCAAGAATGGATCGAATCTCGGCTACGGGTCGATGGCGGCATCGCTGATTTGCGTGGTACTTAGGCCCTTCGGGGATACACCCACGTCCGCACGCGGATGCCAGCAGACAACCGTTGCACCTGCAACCAAAGCGCACGGTCGTTACCGAGCATTGGTGAGCTTCTACGTCTCATCGCATAAATTCCGCCCGAAGCGCGACGGAGACTATCTCGGGAGACCAATGGCTTCCAGCATTTCCCTGTGGATGTGGCGCCAGTCCCGATCAAGATTGACCGTCCGGGCCTGGATGCGGAACCCTTCGAGTCTGATGTCGACTCTGAGCGGCTCGCGGACCTCCGGATAAAGCAGGATGCCTTCGTACACGGGCCCTCCTGGGCTCGTCCCTTGGCGGTTCCGCAAGTAGGCCAGCAGCTGGTACAGGTTGTCGGAGTGCAGCTTGCCGGTGCCGGAACCGCGTCTGCGCACCAGCGCGTCCTTGTAGTATTTCGTGTCGAGGATAATCCGGCGCCCAAGCGATTCGAGGATAACATCGGCCTCCATGACGGGGATTCGTGACCGGTCGGCGTCGGTCTTGGCATCGGCGTCCGTCCAGTTGATCCGGCGTCCCCCCGGATTCACGCTGTAGTCACGCTGCTCGCGCTTATAGAACCCCGTGACGAACTCCTCGAAGAGTGCCCACATGGTCGCGTCGTCCCGCCGGAAGTCGCGGAACGTCGTGCGGCCCGTATTCTCTTCGACAATGGTACTCTCGTACAGCAGTCTGCACACCGAGAGGAGGAACTGGTAAAGCCGCCGGTTGCCGCCAAGTTGGACTTGGCTGAAGGTGTTCCTCTTCAGCCGGGTGTGCGACACGCCGTCGAGCCTTCGATAGGCGGAGCGAACCTCGCTGCGGACCGTGTGGTCAAGCCCAATCCGCCTGTTCAGGAGCCCATGCAACATCGTGCGCAGGATGCGGTTCGGCAGGACATCTACCGACAGTTCCTCAAAGTCGCAGGCAGCCTGGCTCCGCGCCCGGAGCGCCCGCTTCGCCGTCTCGCTGACCGCCAGCTTCCCGCGGATCCCGGTGAGGTCCTCCCGCCTTTCCACATACCCGCGGTCGATGCCGCGTCGGAAGAGGTGGTTGACGCCGCCAGCGAGCACCTTGCCCAGCAGATCCTGCCCTGTCGTCAGAGAGCCCAGCGTGGCCAGCCGGCTGGTGTTCCGCTCCTGAACCCGTCCCCAGGCGTAGCAGAGGAGGAAGTAGACGTTGAGGATCGGGATGTCCTTCAAGATCAGCCGTTGCCGAGGAGTTGTGCCACTTTCGTCTCGACATCCTCTGGCGCATCGAACCAGTACTCGCGCAAAAGGGGCGCGATCCGAGTGTCCACAACGTGCTTGTACCAGTCGTCCGAGGGCTCGTCGCCTTCGCCAGGTACGAAGTAGCTGTGACCGATCTGGAAGCCGGGGCCGAGTTCCGTGTCGTTGCGGATCGTCTCGTTGAGTTTGGCCATCCGCTCGGAGATGAGGCGAATCAGTTCGGGATCCGCGCCCTTCTCGGTGAGATGTTCCGTGAACGCCTGGTGGCCAAAGGCTGGTTCCAGCGTCTCAAAGGCGAAGCGGCGGCGGAGCGCGTAGTCGACCAGCGCGAGAGACCGGTCGGCGGTGTTCATCATGCCGAGGATGAAAATGTTCTCCGGGACGTGGAATGGCTCATCGGAATAGGTCAGAGCGACCGCGTAGTCCTCGCTCCGCTTGTCGCGCTCGATCAGCATGAGGAGTTCGCCGAAGATGCGGGAGAGGTTGCCGCGGTTGATTTCATCGATGATGAAGACGTGGGGAGTGTCCGGATTGTCCCGTGCGCGCTCGCAAAACCGCCGGAAGATACCGGGCTTCAGGAGGAAGCCCCCTTCTTTGGTGGGCCTGAAGCCCTCGACGAAATCCTCGTAGGCGTAGGACTGGTGGAACTGGACCATTTCGGTAGGACCATCGTCCTTGCGGCCGATCAGGCACCAGGCGATTCGACGCGCCATGAAGGACTTCCCGGTGCCGGGCGGCCCCTGAAGGATCAGGTTCTTGCCGGACTTGATGGAGGCGAGAAGACGGTCGAAGCGGTCGGGTTCGAGGAAAAGGCCTTGCCGAGCTTGCGTCGCTGAGTAGCTGCCGTGGTTCGGATCCTGATCGTTGTCGTCGGATTGGTGAGTGCCCAGCCAAAGTTCTTTGATCGGTGAGAGGTAGAAGTCAATCTCATCCTCATCGGGATACTCACGTTTCAGATGCCAACGGATTGAAAGGACTTCTCGGTCGATGACAACGTCATCGGTGGGGTCCAACCCATTGCCACTGCCCAAGGCCGCAACGATCTTGTTCTTCCAATGGCCCGTCACGATCGGTTCGAACTCGTCTGGAAAGAGAAGGAAGAGTACTGCGTGGCGGAACATCCGATTCTTCACAAACTCTCCCGCATCCAGCCATGACGCGCAATCCCATGGCTGGTCAAGGAGGGATTCGCGCTCGTCAATCTCCAGCGAGAACCATCGGAGCATGGCGACTGCAAAGAAGCGAAATTCTTTCCACATATACGTATTGTACGCTGCACCCGTGCCGGCAACGCCCTTTCCAAGCACAGCGTCGTTCAACAGATCGTGGTCTGACGGAAAGTCTCGCCCCGACCAATTCCAGATCTCGCGGATTCGGTCGCGCTTCTTGGCCGCTCCCATTGAGCTCGAGTGTTGGATCAGGTGGTACACCCATGTCATTTCGGCCCAAAGGCAGCTGGCATCCGGCGACCCGGGCTTGAGCTTGTCCTCAAGTTCATCCAGATACGAGGTCGCAGACAAATCGTCTTTGGTTCTCTTCACATACAGTTCGTGCAGCTCGTCAAAGCCCTCGCGTGTCCACAAGGATCGCTCCGTGAACAGCGACTTCGTGCCTAGGAGACACCGCTGCTTCCAGCGTTCAGCTGCCGCCAAGATGGGCTCGGCGTCCTTGAATCGGCTCATTGGCGATCTCCCGCCTACCTCAGAAACGGAGTCTTGGATACGAGATGGAGGTCGGTAATGATTAGGCGTTTGCGCATTGGCAATCAACCTGACGAAGCCTGAAGTCCGCGGGCATGAGTCCTCCGGTGAGGCCCTTGGAGGCCCATTGTCTTCCCGTCTGGGAAGAGGGATGAGGGAATGCCCGTATCCAAGTTGATGTAAGTCACTGGCATAAAGCAGCTTACCTTCATTATCGACATAGAGGCGACGACGGGCACCAACGTGTGTGCCGGCTCCAGCACCGACCATAGGGTGCTGCAACAACCCCAGCTCATTGCCGGGGTTTGTTACGGGGGGCAACGAGCCTATCCGGCCAGATAGGCTCCGGCAGACTGCCCGGGCCGGACATGGGCATAGCAGCTGGTGGTAGCCAGCGAGGCATGGCCGAGGGTCTGTTGCACCACATGCACGGAAACACCATGGTCCAAGCACTGGCTGGCACTGACATAGCGCGGCCAGTGGGGGGAGGGCACGGCAGCAATACCAACCCAGCGGGTTGCGGCCGACACAACCTGGCGCACCCCATGCGGGGTCATGGCGCGGCCGATGACGATGCCCGTCCGTTGACGGTGCGTGCGATGTCCAGCATCCTTCTCTACCTGCTTCGTTGAATCCTCCGAATGGAACCTGCTTGTGATGGGTACTTTGCTCTGCCTAGGGGGGCAACGGAACCCAAGCCGAGATCCCGGGAGGTCGTAACAACTTCAAACTCAGTGCTTTGGTGCCGCGTGATTAGCGCCCTGGGCCCGGTTGAACCTGCCGACCTCGCCAAGATGACATTGCTTGTACTTTCGTCCGCTCCCGCAGGGACAGGGGTCATTCCTACCCTGGCCTTGCCTGGCTATGTCGGCTATGTCTGACAAGTATTCCCGGACACCTGGATCTCCGTGAGAATACTCGGCCCAGAGGAATTCCCTGGCAGCTCCCAGGCCATAGACATCGGTGTATGACAGTCGGTAGAAAAACGGGACGACCATTTCGTCCATGAACTCTTTCAGGGTCGTCCGGCGGTCGGACAACAGCTGAAGGCCCAGGCAGCAAGCTCCGTCCGGGAAGAAATGCAGATCGATGGTTGCGGCATTCTCCCGATCCGCTATCCTCGCGTGCCTGCCGCCGACTTCGTGCACGGTAGGACAGCCATTTTGGTCGAGGGAGTCCAGTTCGATCCTTATTGAGAATGAATCGGAGAGATACGAGTCCATGCCCATCGTGGCATCGTCACTACCGATGTGCAGTTTCCCCCGCTCGCCATCATAGGCGGCGCGCAGCTCGAGCTCGCCAGCAATGATGTTGGCATCCGAGTCGTAACGGAGATTGGGGAAACTGGCTGCCAACCATTCAAGGTCGGCTTGTCTCAGGTTGAGTCGACCTTGAGCCCGCTGAACCGAGGTGGTGGCCCAAGGTTTGCTCGGCTTGACCACCCTCGGCGCTGCCACTGTTGCAGCAGCATCAGTCATGGCGCTCAGGTTGCCGAATCCGTCCCCGAACAGATCCCGCCATTTTCTGACGCTCCGCTTCTCGTCACCGTCAGTGTACGCATCCTCTATTCTTCTGGCGTAGCTCGCGACCATATCCCTGAAGTGGCTGTATATGTCTTGATCCCAGTGCCGCGTGAAATCCTCGCCTGGAAGAGCGGGATTGCAAATCTCAGGCATGGTTGGACGGGACTGCAGGAACTTGTTGATGCGCAAGATCACAGTCAGCAGCGCGTCCGGAACAGTCTTGAACCGTGCGTCATCCTCCCAGTCATACACCGCGTTTCCTATCAGCGTTGTCAGCAGGACCGATGGTGCCGTGAAGGTCTTCTTGTGGTCTCTCAGGTACTTGAGCAGCCGGGTGACGAGCTTGAGGTTGCCGTTGGTGATCCGGTTCTTGTTGTTGAACCAGTCGCGGAATCCTGTGCCGTCCGTAACCTCGGGCTTGTTCGTCCTCCTGTTGCAGATGAAGTGGTTGCCGTTGACGGTAATGCAGGGAACTACATCAATCTTGAATTTGCCTGCGTAGTTCAACGTCACGCACCTCGTGTTCCGCTGCACCTTGTCGGTGTAGTTGCCGTTGGCCTTGAGGCACCTGTACACGTCATCGATGTAGTCCTTCGGACCTTTGGAGCCATCACATTCCACGTAGACGAGGCGGTCCACGTCGTACTCGTCGGTGTCCCTGACGGGCCTGATGGTCGTTCCGAGGGCGTAGGAGCCCTGCCGCTCCGTTCGCCTGAACCCAACCAGATTCTGGCGCAGATACTCGGATACGGCCTTGTCACTCCTCTTCAATCTCTCGTACCGAGATGGGTTGAGATTTACGTGCTTGCTCATGAACTCGTTGAAGTCGTTCACTCGTCGCGTCATTTGCTATCCTCCAGATGGGCCAGGATGGCCTTGCTGCAATGGGAGAAGTCCCTGTCGGCCAGGGCCTTCATGCTCCGCAGGTGTTTGATGTCATCCAGAGCCCAGGACTTGATCTCCGGGTCTAGGCGAAGGTGTCGATCCCCAAGCAGCAACTTGGCCATGTTGGTTGATGCCTGGGACTGTAGACCCAGCATGTACGGGACGAGCTTCCGTCCGCCCCAGCCGGTCATGAGACCCCAGACTCTGCTCTGAGCAAAGTAACTGGCAGAGCGTCCAGTGCCGATGGATAGGACCCGAATTTTGTCAAGGGGATGCCGGAACTTGGACAGTGCTTCGATGATGGCGATGATGGTGGGATTGTTGGCCCACAGACCTCCATCAGCCAGAAGGTACTGACCAACCTGTCTGGGATCGAAGTATGTGGGCGCTGCGCACGATGCCAAGATCGCGTCTCGCAGACGCACATCGCCGTCTCGCATGTATGGCTCCCCTAGGTCTTTCAGGTACCGGGACTTGAACACATGCACCCCTCCGGTCGAAATGTCCGAGCTCGCAATCATGAGGGGAGATGGCACCTCTCCCATCGTTACGTCGGGCAGGCAATCGCCGATGACCCGGTCGAGGGAGTGCGTTGAGTAGCGGCTCCTTATGCAGGCGAAGACGCTGAATTTTCTCCTGCTGAAGATGCGGCTGGCTTGACTCTCAAAGAGGGCTACCAAGGCCTCCATCGGGATCTTCATCGATGCCGCCCCTGCAAGAATCGACCCTGTGCTGGTACCCGCGATGAGGTCGAATCGCTCTCGTATGGGTGTGCCGAGGGTGTTCTCCAGCTTGGCGAGGACATGCGCGCCGTAGACTCCCCGGATGCCGCCGCCGTCAAGAGCCAGGATCTGGAACGTATCGTTGCTTCCCATGGCAACCTAATCCTGCTCCCCGAGCTCTGCGGCTACCGAGCGGGCCTTCACTGCTGTGCGACTTGGGTGTGCCACTTCTGATAATGCGAGAATCTCCACAGACTCATCCAGACAGACATAGGTGCATGGTTTACAAATCGGGGTGATTATATCATGGTTTGTAAACCACACGGAAGGAGTGTGCCCAATGTTCAGCGAGCGTCTCAAACTCGCCCGAAAACGCAGGGGCCTGTCTCTGCGGGCGTTGTCCTCAGCCATGGGCGACATCGTCTCAGCCCAGGCGATCGGCAAATACGAGCGAGCGGAGATGAAGCCGATCTCAACCGTGGCCATCGCCCTGGCCGAGGCCTTGGAGGTGCCCCTGAGCTACCTGTTGAGCCCTTCCCGCGTGTCCCTGGAGCATGTTGAGTTCAGGAAGCTGGCCTCGACCAGGGCCAAGGATCGTGCAGCAGTTGAGAGCGAGGTCCTCGATCGCGTGGACCGCTACCTGCAGGTCGAGGAGATCCTGGGACTCGACATCATGGAACAGGAGGGACCGGATGGGGCTCCCTACAGAATCAACGCAGTGGAGGAGGCAGAGCGTGTAGCCACGAGAGTTCGCAAGGAGTGGAACCTTGGCGGCGGACCGATCCCGGACATCACGGAACTGCTGGAAGAGCGGGGCATCAAGGTGTTCAAATGGAGGTTGCCCGGGTCGGTGGATGGGCTCAGTTGTCGGGTGCGCCGGGTCCGAGGGGACGACGTTCGCGTTGTGGTTTGCTCCACTGGGAAGTCGCCCGAAAGGCAGCGGTTCACGATTGCTCACGAACTAGGCCACCTGGTCCTGGATGTCCCGCCCACGGTGCAGGAAGAAAAAGCCTGTCAGCGCTTTGCTGGTGCGTTCCTGGCACCCAGAGACGAGCTTATTCGTGAAGTAGGACGCCGCCGACTCAACTTCGGGTTCGAGGAACTCATCGAAATCAAGCATATCTTCGGCATCAGTGCGGCGGCTATGGTCATACGTATGCGCGATCTGGGAATCGTCACGGAGGCCACTGTACGGAACATATTTAGCGGCATCGGGCGTGGCTGGAGAACCGAGGAGCCACGTCCTCTCGAACGAACCGAGAGCCCAACCCGTTTTCGTCGCCTCTGCTTAAGAGCTCTGGCGGAAAATGAAATTTCGGTGTCCAAGGCTGCGGAGTTGCTCAGACTGAAAGTCAGCAAGATCGAAGGCATCATGGCTGGCACTGATGCCTTGGAGTGTCGATGAAGGTTCTTGTCAGCGACAGCTCCATCCTGATCGAGTTCTCGAAGCGAGGGCTGTTGGACAAGATGTTCCAACTCGAGTTTGAATTCGTGGTGCCAGATCTACTGTTCCATGAGGAGCTGATAGACCTTGGCTCGCACACTCGGTCGGATCTCCTTAGTCTTGGCCTGAGAGTTGAGGCACTGGATGCCAAGGGCGTGGAAGCTGCAATCGCTTATCAGTCCGAGCGACCGGCCTTGAGTCTGGTTGATTCCTTCGCCCTTGCGCTGTCATCGCATCAAGGGTGGACCCTCCTTACCGAAGACAGGACCATGCGTAGCGTCGCAGACGCCAAGGGCATCGCACACCGGGACGCTCTGTGGATCATCGACAACTTGCTCGATGCCGGCATTCTGTCGGCGTCGCAGGTCTTGGCTTCTCCTGAAACAATGCGTGACGATCCAAGATGTCCGGTTCCCAAATCCGGGTTGGCTGTTCGCATAAGGTGATTGGATGATTGAGCCGCGATAGCTGCCTGTACACAGCCTGAACTCAAATCATTCACCGAGTCCGATCTCAATGGAAGCTTTGAGGTCGGCGCAACTGACTGCAATCTCGACCCTGTCTCAGCCACCAAACCGGTGAGCAAGGGGTGTTCGGCCCTGCACAGAAAGATGAAGCAGGTGCAGAACAAGCCTTCGGAACCGATCGCCTACCTAACGCAGTCTACATAGGGGTACTGTGGTCCGCGTCGACCTCCCGACCTTCGGGCTCAACGAGTAGGGTGCGCCAAGCCGCGGGGTCGGCCATCACGACAGCGATCCGGTCTATGGCGTCGGCGGGCGAACCGAATTGGTGCCAATGGGATTCAGTGCGCGCCAACTGAGAATCCGTCAGGATGTTGCCAAGTAGTTTCCGCAGTGCGTTGATGTGGGTCGCATCAAGCACCTCCTGCTGAAACTGTTGCTTTTCTCTGTCGCTGAGTTTATGGCGAGCGTAGTGGACGAGTGGCAGCGTGCCAAAACCTCCCAGCGCATCATCGCCCAAATACTCGCTGTAACCGACCTCGCGGGGTGTTTTGCCCGTCGCCGCCAACGCGTGGTCGGCCATTGCCAGACAGGCATCCTGCACCGCAGCGACCAACGTTTCGGTAGGCAGCGTAGGCCACTCCACCTGCGAGTCCTGGCTGTAGCGCGACGTTTGGTAATAGGCATTCAGTTGCCTCAGATGGGACACCGGCGCGGCAGTGAGCAGGGTGCCGTGCAGATCGGCGGGCAGCAGACCGGCGAGCGTCGTCAATGCGTGCCGACTTCCATTGTCCTTGACGACATCGAAAACATCGATGCCCAACGCACCCAGCGCGGCTTTTACGCATCGTTCGAGCGCGTTGTGTGCGGCCATGACTGCATCGCCTTCGGCTTCATCGGAGCCGAAGGCAACCAGCGCATATTTCAAATGTCGCCGTCCGGCTTGCAGCAAATCCCTGACTCCTTCCCAAGTGTCGTTTTGCTCCATAGGGGGTAGCCGTTTCCCTGCGGGGGTTATTCCATGTCGCTGCACCTGCCCCGCGATGTGGGGCAGCGACGTGCGGCACTTGTCGAACTCGGCGCGCGTGAAGTGGAATATCTGCGTGGAGGGCAACTCCGCATACGGCTGCCCTTGGGCGCAGATTTGCGCCAACGCTTCCTCGGCGGTATCCCTGTCACCGCCAATCACCGCCAGATCGATGTCCGAACCCGACTGCCAGTTACCAGCGGCGCGCGAACCGAAGAGCAGCACCTGCGCGTCGGGCAAACTTGCCTGCAGGTCGCCCGCCAACGCCAGGGCGCGGGGATCGGGGCCGTCATGACCTTGCGTCGTGTCGGCGGTGCATCGTTCCAAAGCAGCGGCCATGTTGCGATTTCCGATTTACGTTCGCAAGGAGGAGGTACCGACAAATGGAGGATTGTACGCTCCGTACGAAGGCAGTCCTGGGGACATGGTCCGTGCGCAGGAAGCGGACCATGCGCGCCAAGCACGTGGTTGAACTCCGGTCTCCAGAACCTATGGCAATCTCAACTTCCTACGTCAAGCGGAAGCGGACTGCCTGTCCGGTTGACGCTTCGTCGACCTTGCAAGCCATGGAGTCGGCTCGACTTACGGGTCTCCACGTCGGCGACGGCCGACCTGGCCGCCGGGTCGAACGCCTGGAGGTTCCGGGCGGCGTTCTCGTCCCGGTCGCATTCGAACCCACACTGCAGACAGCGGTAGGTGCGTTCCGACAGCAACAGCGACTGCTTCACGGCTCCGCACGCACTGCAGGTCTTCGAGGACGGGTACCAGCGATCCACTTTCTCGAAGGCGGTCCCGTACCAGGCACACTTGTATTCCAGTTGGCGCACGAACTCAGCCAGGCCGGCATCACCGAGGGCGCGTCCCAGTCTCCGGTTGCGCTGCATTCCTGCGATGTGCAGGGTCTCCACCTTCACTGTTCCCCCACGCTTGGCGATCGCCGTGGTGGTCTGGTGGTGGTGGTCGTTGCGCAAATGGGAGACACGGGCATACTGCCGTCTCCGTTGGGCGTACAGGGCTTCCCGACGGTGGGAGGTCCGGTGCCGGCCGTGGGCCTTGATGGACCGGCTGATGGCCTTGTCGATGCGTCGCAGTTCGGCCAGGGCCTCCTGCAGGGGACGCGGGTTCTCAATCTCCGTCGGTTCGTCCCCGTCCCACAGCGTGGCCAGCACCTGGATGCCCATGTCGATGCCGACGGTCGGGCCGGGACGCTTGGGTGGCTCCGGCTCGCCGGTGTCCACCTGGAAGGCGATGAACCAGCGGTCGGCCTCCAGGCTGACGGTGGCCGAAAGGATGTCCCCGGCGAAGCGCAGCGGCTCTGTCATGCGCACCCAGCCAATGGCCGGGATGCGGACCCGGTTGCCGTCCACCCGGATCGTGTTGCGCCCGTTGGTCGGCGTAAAGGACATGTGCTTGCCGCGCTTGCGGTACTTCGGGAAGCCGACCCGACGCGGACGCTTGCCCTCCTTCAATGCCTTCTTGTAGGCACCCCAGGCCTCCAGCCCCTTGCTCGTATGGATGATGGCGTTCTTGGCGACGTTTTGGGACAGGTCCACCGACCACGAAAAAAGGTCCCGCTTGACGGCGTTGAACTGCTTCCGCAGGTCCATGTCCGACAGCCACTCGTTGTCCTCGCCCTCGCCGGTGAACCAAGCTTCGGCGAAGCGGTCAATGGACCAGTTGGAGGCCACCCGCGCCCAGCCCGCGTGCTCGGCCATCAGGGAGGCCTGCCGGTCGTTGGGGATCAGGGCAATGCGGTGCCCCTTGACCAGGCCGCGGGAGGTACCGTCGGCCGGGGGCGTTGGAGGATGGGAGGCACTGGACATAGGGTCTGTTGCACCGGGTCCGCTTGCTTCCGGGACCCATTGTACCGTGCGGAAGATAGTTTAATTGTACCAATTTCCAACAGACACCTTCAGATTGCGGCGAGCAGTTACTTCCCCCGCGAGGCCCTTCCATGCATTCGATGCGGTTTGGATCAGGTAGAGCTTGGTGTGTATCCGATTACAGGGATCCCAAAGGCGGATCGGCACTTGGGAAGGGCGTCCTCGGCGTTCACAAATGGCCCTGCACTGCGCCCGTTCCCGTCCCAAGCGCCGGTTGACCGAGCACGGGTTCGGGTACAGGGCTCTTGGGCCATAGGGCTGCTTATGCGGCGGTCAAGCCGATAGCCACACCTGAGACGGCACCACAGATCCCGCTACCATCCGCCCCGGAATTTGGTGGTGTAGCCAACCTTCATCTGTAACTCCCTGCGGATTGTGGTTCGGAACCGTTCACGATCACGGACAGTATCAAAAACGGTGTATGGTGTGGATAACGGAACGGCAAACCTCCTATAATCGACGCATGAACCAGGTTGTCGCACAGGCCACTGCCCACGACGCGCACGCCTGCCGCGTGGCGCAGGTCGTCGAACAGGTCGAGGGCGTCGAACGGGTGATTCTGTTCGGTTCGCGCGCCCGTGGCGATTTCCAGCCTGGTTCAGACCTCGACCTGTTGGTCGTGTACGCGCCGGGGTGTTCCCGAAGCGACGTCTTCCTTCCGTGCGTGCAGGCGGCGAAGGCGGCGACAGTCGGCGAGTACGGCCGCTCCGTCAGCGTCGACATCACGCCGCTGGCGTCCGACCACTTCGACTTCATGCAGCACGGCATCAACCATGTGGCCGCCCATGCGGCCAGGGAAGGGATTACGCCGATGGGCGATGTCTACCGGCCACCGTCCGAACCCCGGGAACCAACCTTGCCCGAACATCGAAGGCGGGAATCAATGGAACGTGCCTTCCATGCGGTTGGCCACCTCGACGCCCTGGAGGGATTGTTCGAGCTGGGACCGGACCACTATCGGCGACCCCAACAGTGGGAGATCAATGTCGGCACACAGGCCCAAAGGGTTTTGGAACATGGCCTCAAGGCCGTGATCGCCGCACATGGCGACGCCTATGAATGGCGGCATCCCTTGGGCGAACAACTCGAACATGCGCAGCGGCACGTACCCGGCCTCTCGCTCCGGTCGAACCTGGCCGTGCTGACCACCTTTTCCGGCGGTGATGTTTACGACACGCCGGAACTCGAAGTCGGGGCTGACGAATTGCTTGCAGACATACGCGCCGATGTGCAGACCCTGTTCGCCATCTGTGCCGAGAAGGCCGGTTTCGACTCCTGGGCGATCGACAGGTCGGACTTTCAATCGGCGTAGCCCGTCCCCCTGTGGCGGTTTGCAGTCCCGTACCGTGCCAAAAACGTGCCGGGGACATGTGGCGGGACGATCCAAGATGTCGGGTTTCCGAATCCGGGTTGGCTGTTCGCATACGGCGATTGGGTAATTGAGCTGTGATATCCACCTGTACACCACCTGAGCTCAAATCATTCGCCGAGTTCGACCTCAATGTTGGAAGCTTTGAGGTCGGTTCAACTGACTACAAACTCGACCCTATCTCAGCCACCGAACCGGTGAGCAAGGAATGTTCAGCCTTGCACAGGACGATGAAGCGGGTGCAGAACAAGACTTCGGAACCGGTCGCCTACCTAACGCAGTCTACGTAGGGATACTGTAGTCAGCGTCGACCTTCCGACCTTCGGGCTCAACTGCAGGTGCTTTTGGGCCGGGTCGCGGTGTCAGCCGGAATTGAAGATGCTTTCCATGAAGGCGTGGACATCCGGTGCCCTTTGCAGCAACGCAAACCTGCCCCAGCTCCCGGGCATGCCGAAATCCGACAACCTCCAGGTGGCGTTGAAGTACAGCGTGGTGAAGACGGCAAAAAACTCCTCGACGTTCAACATCGCATAGGTGCCCTCAAAGCGCCCCAGCCGCCGGGCCCGCTCGTAGAGGGCCTCGATTTGCACGTGCTCGGCCGGGGTGAAGCAGAGGTTTTGAATGAGGTGCGCGAACTCGTGGATCGTCACGTCCGACCATGCGCCGGTGTCGCTCGATAGGGCGAGCAGATTGTCCTCCGGGATGCCGGACCCGGGCTGGCCCGGAATCCCGCCAAGCCCGAGGTACGTATCGTACGGGGCCCCGACCTCATCGGGCTGCCCCTTCAAATACGCAAATTCCGGCAAGTCGGTCACGTAGCCGTCGCCGGGGTAGATCGCCAACTCCGCACCCGCCTCCGCCAGACAGTCGGGAATGCCGGGCCGCACATTGGCCAGCATCTGTTCCACCCGGTCGCCCGCGGCGTGCAAGGCCCGCGGGTCGACCTGGGCGGGTGCCTTGATCCACACGTCCCCGCGTTGCAGGAACTGCGCGTAGTAGGACGGCACCGCAACCACGCTCAGGCTGTTGAGCAACGACCGCCCAATGCTGTCGGCCTCTTCGCTTGCGCATATGCGGTGCTGCGCGCGGAAGGCGCGGGCCGGCCCGACCTGCGAACCGCCCACCATGATCACCTCCTCGACATCGAGCAGGCACGCACCGGGGCTTTCCCGCACGCGGTATTTGAGAACGTACCGTGCCCGGCCGACCGCGTCCCGCTTCTCGAACGATTCGACCTCGAACACCAGCGCATGCGGCCAGTCCGCGCGCAGATTGGCCCGTATCGTTGCTGCCAGACTGTCGAGCGAGGCGCCGTCCGGATGGGAGTGCGAACGAAGTCGCAGGCTGCCGTCGCCCACCCACTCCGAATCGGCGACGTACGACCACTCCCGTGTCCAGCCGGCGGGAATGTCGACCGCGAACGCGTAGTCGTGGTTCCGGATCACGATGTCGGTGTCGATGATCGTCGCCTGCCGTGGCGGGCCCGCGGCCTTGGCGATCGCATCCATGATTGACCGCACGGCGTCTGCGAGGGTGGGTGTGGCGCGGGCAATGGGTGTGGGCGAACGCACAGGGCGTGCCGTCGCCGTTGGCAGCGGCACCGACGGATCGATTGAATCCAGGTACGCCTGCCAGCTCCCCACGTGGCGCGACATGATCCAACCGACTTCCCCGGTCTCGGTCTTCAGCTTCAGAAGCGTCCATCCGGCACCGCCTCCCGACCTCCCCGTCACGCAGACCTGAAGCCCGGGTTCAAGTTCCCGGCTGGAGTAGTTGAACGTCGCCGGTATCGAGCCTTGCAACACATACTGAAGCTCGCCTTCACACTCCATCCGCGGGGCCGGTGGCGTCGCCCTGGTCGCCACCACGGTCGACCGTGTGAATCCAAGGCCCAGACCACAGGCGACGACTGCAATCAGGATCCCGCCGACAAGGTACCTGATGAAACTCCAACGAGACTTCGACACTGTGGGACCATCCGTGGAAAGCATTATGGATCGACTCAGAATTGCCCGCACATGCGACATTGGAACGCTGCCTGAAGGCTACGCAGGAAGCCGAGCGAGTGGATTTCAGAAAGCATGTCCATCGGGATAATCAACACAACCTGTGCGCCCTAGCCGAGCTGCTGTCGGCGGAGGCGTACGCCAACCTGACGGCCATCATGCCGACCGATTACCTGCAGCAACTGGATGCGTACCAGAGCACCGCCTTGTACGAACACGACCAGCGGGTGCAATAGCCAACGACTGACAACGAAACGTTGCTCGCAGTGGCGCAACGAACATCCCTGTATCTGGCCGACCACGCATTGGCATTGACGGGCAAAACGCCCCGCGACATCGGCTACGAACATCGCATCGGCGATGATGCGCTGGGCGGATTCGGCACCGTTGCCCTTGACCACTACACCCACGCCCAGCTGGGCGCACGGGAGCGACAACACATCGTGAACTCCGAACGCGTGGACGTTCTGAACCAATTGCTCGGCAATAAGTTGACGGAATCCCAACTGGATCGTGTCGAATCGAATTGGTACACCCACAACGCGCCTGACGATGCGGCAAAGCGGATCGGGGCCGTGATGGCTGATCCGTCCGCATAGCTCGATTTGCTTGTCAAAACCGGCTATCGCGAGACCGATGGCGACACACCGCCGCCCAAGGGCGGTTGGTGAACACTGCCTGAACCCAGCACCTAAAGTTGCCCCCGCTCCACGAAATGGGCAGCCCAAGGCGCAGGTTTGTCGAACAGGCGGAGTGCCCTGCGAAATCGCCAACTCGGTCAGCTCTTGGATGGTTGGCAACACCGGAAGCCTGAACACACAGCAACATAAAACTGAAACCCCGCCCGGAACAGGACGCGCCGCTGAACAGGGTCGGGCATCCGCCACCGGTTCCCGTCCAGGTCCGCCGGCAACGACACGTTCAACCTCGAACTGGTCCGGCGCATCGCTCGAAGTCCATGACGACTACATGCTGAACACCTGTCACCGCTTTGCCTTGGAGCACATCGTCCGGGAGGCCCTGTGGGGCGCCGGCACCGCTACAGTGCGCCCGTCCGCCACGCAACTACACGAACAGACCGCCACGCTGGAAGTGCGGATCCAGACGGTAGGCGGTGGCCGGGCTGCTTGGCTTTGGCTGGCGAAATTCGATGTTCGAGGACCTTGGTGCCCTAACCGGGTTCAGGCTGTGGCGTGCCGGTACCTGCCGACAGTTCACCGATCCGTTGCGTGATGCGCCCGGTGAAAACCGCAGCTATCTGATCCACATCCACAATTTCGTGCCCCCAGTGTTGGCGGTCAACACTGGCTTCAAGTTCCGGGATGGGCTGGTTGTCGATGGTGGCAGAACGCGACAGCGTTGTATCGTCAAGTCGCCAACGTATGGAGAATTTCACGTTGAACCCACCGTGGCCTGTACCGGTGTACCAATTGAAGCTGTATTTGTGCTCAAGCTCCAATGGCCTATGGCTGCTCAACTTCAACCCACGCACAAGAATGTGTTGCGCTGTCGTCTGCGGCCAGTGGCGGGCCTCCAACAGGTAGCTGCCGACGACGGCTGTGTTGTCCATCGTCACGGAGGAGGATTGATCATTCCCGGCAAAGAGCTCAGACAATCGCTTGCGCTCCGTCTCCAATTCGTCCAGTGTAGGACGGATAAATCTCCTAAACGAGAGATCGAGATCCCTGATGTCGGAATCATCAGGCTCCGGTCCTTGGTTCTCGTCCACGAAATTGTCGAATTCCCGGCCCACCTCAAGCCTGGCCAGGGTCCCGCCCAGGTTGGCCAGCGGTATTACCGTGCCGGCGCTCCGCGGCTGGCGTTCCGTGCCGCCATAGACCACGAATTTGGACGTTACGTTGGGCACCACTTCAGCTACCCGATTGAGCGATCGGAAGTAGTCTGCACTGGTGGTCGCGCCCGACTTGACCTCAAAAGCGGCAATCTCTTGCCCGACCGGATAGAGCAGGTCGCACTCCAAGCCTTTCGCATCTCGGAAAAAGGAAAGTGTGTCGGCTCGTTTCCCTCGGTTGAAGCGGTGCTTGAGTGCCTCCACCACGACCGCGTTTTCAAAGAGGTGGCCGCGCAGCGGGTGGGTTGCCACCTGTCCGGCATGTTCGATTCCGATCAGGTAGGCGGCCAAGCCAACATCATGGAAATAGAGTTTGGGTGCCTTGACCAAGCGCTTGCGGATATTGGCAGAGTACGGTCGTAGCCGGAAACTGATGAAGCTCCTCTCCAGCAGTGCGAGCCAGGCGCCAGCCGTGTGGTTCGATACCCCGGCGGCACGTCCCAGGGAACTTAGATTGACAAGCTGGCCCACTTGGCCGGCACACAGCCGCACGAAGTTCTGGAACAGGGGCAGATCCTGGAACTCTGCCAGCTGGCGCACGTCACGCTCCACGTAGGTGTCAAAGTAGTCAGCCAACGCCTCGGTCGGATTGAGCTTTCCGGCAATGATCCGAGGATAGAAACCTGAATAGAGAATATCGTCTACCGCGCTGCTGGCCCCCGTCTGGTGGCGTTCCGTCAACGACAAGGGCAGCAATCGCAGCAAGGCCGTGCGGCCGGCCAGGGATTGAACCTTGTCGGCGAGCTTGGACTGCGCACTGCCGGTCAGAACAAACAAGCTGTTGGACCTCTTTTCGTCCACAACCACCTGGATGTAGGACAGGAGATCAGGCACACGCTGCACCTCGTCTATGATGGTGCCGTTTTGAAACTGGGCCAGGAATCCCCTGGGATCCGACTCGGCAAATTGCCGTACGTCCGATGCTTCCAGGTTGGCGTACGCCAGGCCGGGGAAGGTGTCCCGACAGAGTGTCGTTTTCCCGGATTGCCGGGGCCCCAGCACGGTGACGACAGGATACTCCTTGAACCGCCGCTCCAGATGCCGGGTTATCTCTCGTTGAATCATTGCAGTTAGGGTGCAAATTGGAAACAGTGATTCCAATTGTATCCAAACTGGCTTTCTCCCGGAGGTTGTCGAGCGGCCGGTTGTTCGGTCAGGTTGTGGTAGCTGTCCCCGGCTTCCAGGCCGGCACAGGGGTCTTGGGTTGCCGCCTGCAGGGGCGTGGCAGCGCGGCGGATGCAGGCCGAGGTCCAGGCCCACGCCATCGCGGAGATATGGCAACGCAACCGCAACCAGGCGGCCACAGCCCGGGAACTGGGGCGTAAGCCGCATGACCGTTCACCGCGCCCTGAAGGCTGCGGGCCTACTCAAACCCACTGAGCCATGACCGAACGATTTTGAGGATTGCCAGCCGGATCAGTACCGAGTAGCACGCGGAGACGGCCTCGGTGAACATGCGCTGCAGTGCAGCGATTCAAGGTTCACCGCCGGAGACCGTGGACAATTCGCCAATCCGTTGCCGGATGTGCCTGGAGGCAACTGCAACTGCCAGGCTCACATCCACTGTTCGGTTACCCAGCTGCTGATAGCCGACGCTGGATTCAAGTTCAGCGATGGGGTCCAGATCGATGGTTGCAGACTGCGTTAGCTTTGCGCCGTCAAGTCGCCACAGCATGGAGAACTCCACACTGAACCCGCGGGCTGTGTTGCCGGTGTATGTCTCAAATTTGTAGGTATGCCTAATCTCCAATGACCTTGTACTGCTCAATTTGAAACCGTCCGCAACAATGCCCGTCTTCGTCTGTGGCCAGTAGTGAGCTTTCAACAGCTCGCTGGAATTGCTCTCGCTGCCGTCCATGGATACATAAGAGAGCGAAACGACTCTGCGAAACAGCTCGGAGATTTGATTCAGTTCTGTGTCCAGTTCGTCCAAAACCGGTCGAATGGATCGCGTGAATGCCAAGTCCAAAGCCCTGACGTCGGCTTCATCGGGAGCCGGCCCCTTGTTTCTGTCCACGAAGGCGGCGGTTTCGCGGCTCTCGTCAAGTTTGGCCAGGGTTCCGCCCAGGATGGCCAACGGTACCACTTCGCTGTCACTGCGGGACTGAGCCTCCGTACCGCCATACACTACAAACTTGGAAGTGACGTTGGGCACCAGCTCGGCCACGCGGTGAAGTGACTTGAAGTAGCCCGCACTGATGGTCGCACCCGACTTGACCTCGAAGGCGGCGATGTCTTGCCCCGCAGGATAGAGAAGATCGCACTCCAACCGTTTCACGTCTCGGTAAAAATACAGGTTGTCAGCTCTTTTTCTGCGGTTGTAGCGATGCTTGACCGCCTCCGCCACCACCGTGTTTTCAAAGAGGGGGCCGCGCAAGGGGTGGGTGGCAATCTGGTCGGCACTCTCTATGCCAATCAGGTAGGCGGCCAGTCCGACATCGTAGAAATAGAGCTTGGGGGACTTGATCAGACGCTTCCTGATATTGGCGAAGTAGGGAGGAAGCCGGAAGACGATGTAGCTCTCCTCCAATATTGAGAGCCATGCCCGCACAGTGGTGCGGGACACCCCCACATCGTCGGCCAACGAGTTGTAATTGACGAGCTGCCCCACCCGTCCGGCACACAGGCGCACGAAACGCCGGAAGTCGATCAGGTTGTGTATTCCTGCGAACTGGCGTGCGTCACGCTCCACGTAGGTATTGACGTATTCGGCCAGCTCCTGGGTGGGATTGAGGTTCTGGTCGATGATGCGGGGATAGAAGCCGGCATAGAGAATGTCGTCCACTGCGTCACCGGCACCCGCCTGCTGACGTTCTGTCAACGACAAGGGCAGCAGGTGAAATGTAGCCTTTCTGCCGGCCAGGGATTGCTTGATCCTGCGGGAAAGCTCGAACTGCGCACTGCCTGTCAGAATGAACAAGCTGTTCGACCCTTTTTCGTCCACGACCACCTGGATGTAGGACAGGAGCCCCGGCACATGCTGCACCTCATCGATGATGGCACCGCCATCAAGCCGGGCCAGGAATCCCCTGGGATCCGACTCGGCGAACTCCCTCTCGTCCAGAGCCTCCAGGTTGACGTACTTCAAGTCCGGGAATGTGGCCCGACAGAGTGTCGTTTTCCCCGACTGCCGGGGACCGGTCACAGCGACAATCGGGTGCTGCTGAAAGGCCGGCTTCAGGTATCGAGCCAAGTCTCTTTTGATCATCGCTAATGGGTACAATTGTAATAGGGACTAGTCAATTGTACCCATGATGGCTAATGCTACGATCGTTTTGTCCCCTTCACGCGGCCTCCTCAATGAAGTGCTTGTGTAAGGGTTGCCGGTCCCACCCACTGAGGAAAATGAACTCGTGAGTCCATCTTGGTGTTCCCGCTCGTGTCGGAACCCCTCACTGTCTTGAGGACGAGAACCCGATCCCGTCCACTGCGCACAACCAGGTCGATATCGCCTGAATCTGTCGATTTCCCTCGGCTGGGCCCAAACCACTTGCCCAACGTCCCTGTCCCATCCGCCTGTACCACGCGACAACCGGGATCATTCGGTACCAGGCGGCACCACGCGAAACCGACCGGAGGGGATTCCGGTCGGTTTCGCGTGGGCAATCAAGCCCTAAACAGTCTGTCTTGGTACGACAATCAGGTGGAGATGGCGGGAATCGAACCCGCGTCCGAAACAGTGTCCCGAAAACGTCTACAAGCTTAGTCGCCGGATTGTGGCTTTAGCCGACTTCGTATCCCCGGCGACGGGGACGAAGGGGCGAGTCGATGGTCTTGGTCAGCCCTATCGACGTCCGGCTGCTGCATCCCCCAGTGTCTGACGGCCTCACGGAAACCTGCGGGCGGCATTCCCGTGGACCGAGACCCAACTAGAGTTGGACCGGATGCCTAACTTTGGTCTACGCAGCCACGCCGCCAAGGGCGGGAGCAGCGGTGAAGCCAAAGTTGAAGCTCATACCTGTGTTCTTGGCACTTGTATGTTGTGTGCGCCTTTTTTACGTGGGAGTCGCTCCACGGCTTGCGGTTCGCGGATCCAGTTGCCCCGTCGAAGCCTGTTCATCCCCCTGTGACCCTTGGTCGAGACAGGGCGGGATTGTACAACAAAATCCGCGGTCCGAAAGGGGCCTGGCAAACCAAATCCGTGCGCCTGTTCGGGAACCGTGCGCGTCGAGTGTCGGCCCCTACACGATTAGCATGGCGTCCCCGAAGCTGTAGAACCGATACCCCTCGCGTATGGCTGTGGCGTAGGTCTCCAGCAACATCGTCCGGCCGCGGTCGGGATCCGCATGCAGCTCTCCGATGAAGGCGCTGATCATGAACAGCGGCGTGGACCGCGGCAGGTGGAAATTGGTCAGGATGCAGTCCACCACCCTGAACCGAAACCCGGGATAGATGTAGGTATCCGCCAGCCCGGCCGCCGGCCGGAGTTCCCGGCTTCCGGGATCGGCCCCGCCTTGCCGCGCCGCCCATTCCAGCGTTCGGGTCGTCGTCGTTCCCACGCTCAGAACGCGTCCGCCGGCGTTCCGGCAGCGGTTGACGGCCTGCGCGGTGGCCGCCGGGACTTCCACGGGCTCCCCCGACAGGGTGTGCTGGGTTAGATCGTCGGCCCGCACCGGGGCAAACGTATCCCTGCCGACCTGCAGGGTCACCGAACACACTCCCATGGTGGCGGCAGCCACCGCGTCCAGCAGGTCCTTGGTGAAGTGCAGGCCGGCCGTTGGGGCCGCCACGCTGCCGGCTTCCCGGGCGTACACGGTCTGATAGCGCGCCCGGTCCCCGGTAAAATCCTTGATGTACGGCGGCAGCGGTACGGTTCCATGCCTGGCCAGCACAGCGGTGTCCAGGGCACAAGACACGTTGATGATGCGCGTGCCGTCGTCACCGATCTCCTGCACCACGGCCGGCATCTCGGTTCCGTCGGAGCCAATCAGGGACAGACTTTCGCCTCGGGCAGGTACCGAACCGCGGATCAGGCACCGCCAAACCCGACAGGCCGGATCCATGGCCTCCAACAGCGTCACCGACAGGCGGCCGCCGGTGTCCCGACGGGCACGAAACTGGTACTCCGACACCCGCGTGTTGTTATGCACCAGCAAATCGGTCGTCCGCAACAGATCGGGTAACTGCCTGAACCGCAGGTGCCGGCAGAATCCCGTGCGGCGATCCAACACCAGGAACCGACTGGAATCCCGCGGATTCGCAGGCTGCTGGGCAATCAGTCCGGTAGGAAGCTTGAAGTCGAAACGCGCGGTGTCCATGCGCCTAGCTTAACCAAAGAGACCCGACATGGTCGGGTCTCCTCGAATGCAGGGAAGCTGAGCGGATGTCAGGCCGTACGGCGCTTGCTGTCAAACTCCCTCCACAGTTCCCTGGTCTTGCCGGCTGCCGCCTCGGCGCCCTCCTTGAGGGCCTTGTCCAGCCTCGACTGATAGGTGTTGTCGTAGGCGGTGCCGGGGTTGGGCCCGAACACATGGCCTACCAGCCAGCCCACGGCCGCACCCACGCCCACACAAAACAGAAACTGTACGGTCCTCATGTTCATGCACCGGCTTCATGCACCGGCCCGCAACCGGTCGGTAAGACCCTCCAGACTGGTGGCCGACGGAGCGGAGGCATTCTCTGTTGAGGCCGGCACTTCGACATTATCCTCGACCGGGATCACAATGGCCAGAAGCAGGTAGAAGAAGCCCATGCCGACAAAGGCCGTGGCGAAACCAAGCAGCACAAACCCGATGCGAATCAGCACCGGATCCACGCCCAGCGACTGACCCAGGCCGCCGCAGACGCCGAACAGCACCCGATCCTTGCGGGAACGGGACAGACCGGAGAAGCGGTGGAGTTTGGCACCGACCTTTTGCCGGGCGGCTCCCAAGTCCGCTACCTGGTCGCGCATGGTCTCTCCATTGCTGCGATTGCGAAACTTCTTCAGGGCATAGAACCCGATGGCAATCAGAAGGATTGGCCCGAGGGTCATGCTGCCCACAGAGATCAGGAAGTCAAAGATGCCGAGATTGGATGCCAGCAGCACGATGCCGACTGCAATCAGACCCCATGCAACCCACACGCCGTGCTTTGCCTTGAGGCTGGCGGTGGCCGGAGCCGTGATGCCCTCTTCCGACGTACCCACCGGCAGGAACAGCCAAAACAGAATGTACAGGGGCAGGGCGCTGCCAATCGAGAATACAATCAAGCCAAGCCAAATCAGCCGCACGATGCCTTCCGACACCGACAGGTAGTCGGCCATGCCCCCGCATACGCCCCCGAACACCTTCTTGCGGGGGTGTCGCATCCAGCGACGGCGGACGGTGGCCCGAGGCTCCGGTTCCGCCGGCTGCTCGGCAGATTGTCCGGAGGCCCCGGCCTCTTCCGTAGCGTCCGGATTCGCCGCATTCTCCTCCACCGACTGCGAGGCGTTTTCCTCGATCGGTTCTTTCGTGTCCATCCTATGCTCCTTCCCTGGAAATCCCGCTTGCGAGGCAATCATCCGCCGTCGTCGGTTGCGCTTGAGACCTGCACCGGACGCAAGCTCATTTGTACATACGCCCTTGGCGACCCCGCGGTTGCAGGATTGGCAACCGCAACGAACGAACCCATCCGCAGCATTGCGACGGGCATCGGAGCGCCCAATCTGGTAGTCTGAATCCATACCCTTGACTTCCATCCGCCGCAACTTCGGCAACAGGCCCACCGCGGTCCGGAGCTTTCCTGCCAAGCGCATGCCCCTGCACCCCATCACACCGGGACGGGCCCGGCACACTCTGGTTTGGCGCTGGACGGGTCTGCTCGTCCTGTGCCTGGCGGCGGCCGCAACAGTGTTGTCGCTCCAGTCGCGTCTGGGCCTCGCCCAGACCGGTTCCGAGCCGCCTGCCAACGACTTGGCGTACGTCTCCCGACTGCGCATCCACAATCCGGACCCGGCTCAGGTTGTCGCGTGTGAACTGACCCTGATTGACGGTGCCGGCACCGAAGCAGGCCAGTCCCTCGCCGTCCGCCTTAGGCCGCGCGTGACCGAGATTGTGGACCTGAACGACTTGTCCGACCTGGCGACCGGGGCCTACGCCGGCTACCTGGACTGCAGCCACGCCGTCTCCACGGTCCTCATCTACGGCGAACCGGGCGACCGCATCTATACCGCCTATGCCGGCACGGACGAACAGCAGACATCCCGGGAATGGCAGGTGTTGGAGGCCTACACCGGCTTCGGGAACTCCGAATTTGCCACCAGCATCATCGTCCAGAACGCAGGTGCGGAACCGAACGACCTGACCATCCGGTTCCTGTCCCGCAGGGACGGCAGCCTGATCCACACGATCAGCCTGTCCGGGCTTCCGGCCTGGTCAACGACTGAAGCTGATCTGGTGGACTTCCCCGCCCTGGCCGAGCATGAGACCGTGCGGGCCGAGGTGGCAAGTTCGGGCCCCTCCGCGGTTCTGGTCTTTCACCATGACGTTGGCGACGACGACAACGACTCCGCCTTCCGCTTTCCCCGGGCCGCCTTTGTGCCCTCCCACGCAACGGCAACGCGCTTCGCCTACCCGGCCATGCTGGTGAACTATCAGGATTTGAACACCACCTTCCAGGTGCTGGGTATGGGCTCCGAACCCGTCCGCCTGTCGGTCGCATATCCAGGATTCGGCACGCAGGAGTGGGAATTGACCCCGGGACGGGTTACCACCATTGGCCGTCCCGGTTTTATGCCGAAAGGCTCCTACGTCGCGTCGGTGGTGATCACCGCCTCGCATCCGATTGCCATGCAGGCGCATACGCGCCACGCCAACGGCAGCATCGCCGTCCTGACGGCCACCGAGCAGGCCGGCACCAAGGTCAGCGCGCCGTTGATCCTGCGCCGCCGCGACGGCTTCAGTTCGATGGTCACCTGCCAGAATCTCGGCGACCAGGCCACCGAGGTTATTTTTGAACACGTCGGGCGGTTTGCCCGGATCAAGTACGCCGAACCCGGCCACTCCATCACGCGGCACATGGCACAGGAGAACCTCCTGCCCAACAACTATGACGGGACGATGGTGATTCGGGCCGAGCAGCCCATCAAGTGCGTCGTGGCCCAGCTGCGGAACCCGCCCACGGACGAAGATGCGGGAACGGTGCCGGTCCTATCGGAGGCTGCCGAAGTTCGGTCGCTGCTTGTGTACGAGGGGTTGGCGACCCCCTGAACAGCCAACTTGGCGCCAGCAAGTTGCCGCCGAATCCGGCCGCGCGGTTCCGACCGGCGGGAGACCCGGTGCCACCATGTGTCGCGCACCGTTCCGGTGCAAGCGGCATCTACGGCCCGTCGCCCCGCAGTTTCCGGGCAATTTCGTCCGTCAATTCATCCACTTCGTCCATTTCGTCCACTTCGTCCATTTCCATGTAGGGGTCCAGTTCCGCCAGACTGATGGCGGCCCACAGATCCTCGGCGTGGATGTCTTTCTGTTGGCCTGTTTCCAGCTCGAGATCCTGCGCGAAACTCAGGACCTGAGCCTTTGCTTCGGCCCGGATCCCCTCCAGATGACCTGTCGTCTCGGGATGAACGAAGTCCGATTCGTCGTCTGCGTCGTCGTCCCACAGCGGCAGGAATGCCTGCAGAAAGTAGACGACACTGGACCGGTACGCCTCCGCCAGCTTTGAAGCCGTTACGTCTGTGGGGTTCCGGTGTATCTGCGTGTCGTCCAACCTTGATGCAATGGCCTGAAACTCGTCCATGTCATGGAAAAGTACGGCCAAGGCCCCGTACAGGTCCAGCATCGCCACAACGGAAATGCCCCGGTCGTCCATTTCGGCCCACAGGCGCCGGCGAAACTTTTTGTTGACCATGCCTCTGTTCCCCTTCCTTTCCGTTGCTCGTCCCTGCGTTCATGGTAGCAGTCTGCAGCGGGTTTTCGCCCGCCGCGCGCAGGCCGCTCCATCCGGTTGGTCCGTTGCGGCCGGTCAATGACTGCGGAACGAGCATCAAAGTACTCACATACGTACAGAGGCTGCCTACACCACACCCTGCAAGACTGTCAGGGCGTTGCCGGAAAGGCCATGTGCAGCGGCGACCATTCCGCGGGCCAGGGATGGCCTGTACCTTGATCCGCCCAGTCCGGCAACGGCAGCAAATGCGGCTGCAGGATGCCGCCGGTACGCGACAGCCTGAGTTCCAGCCAGACGCAGGGACTTACGATGACCGGCGGAGCCACCACGAAAGTCACACCATCGACCGGATGCACGTCGTAGACATGTACATGGCCTTGGAACACGGACCGCACGTTGCCGTGGCGCTCCATGATGTCGAGAACCGAACGGCGGTTGGCAGTTGCCTTGGAAGCCTCCGTTGGCGAATTCGCACTGCTCATGTCCATTAGCAATTGGTGCGTGAAAACAAGCACATTCCGGTTTCCACACGCCGACAGGGCATCCTCAAACCGCGCAAGTTCCTCCGGCTGTACGTATCCGTATGTTGGATCCGAAGGCAGGGCCGCCTCGATCATGTCGGCATCGTGCCCCTGGCTGTGGAGCAATTCCAGTTGGGCCCCGACTGCGGGCAGTTCGATGGATTTGCCCAGTCCGGGTTCAAGGCCCAGTGCCCGCGACACGGCGGCGTAGGTCTCGCCCAGCACTGCATCATGGTTGCCCGGCAGCAGGTGAACCGGAAAGGGCAGATCTTGCAGTTCCCGCAGGAACCAGTCCAGGGCCCTGCCGAACTCCGCCGCGGACATGCCGTAGGCGCCGCCTCCGCAAACGATGTCTCCCAGATGCACTGCCATGTCCAGTTGGGCAGCCTGCATCTCTTCCCACAGGACGGCCTGGATGTATCGCGTGTGTTGTTGAAGCTGCCGGCCGAATCCGGTGGGGCTGTCAGGCCAAAAATGCGTGTCCGACACAATACCGACGGTAATTGAATCCCGTTGCATGGCTGGCTCCTCCTGTAATCTTGGGCAGGCCTGTCGTCACCTGAGGGTCCGATGTTCCCAACCCGGAGGCGGGTTGACACCGGTATTCAGGGTACGCGGACCGGCTTCCTTGCGTCTTGTCCCTTCAGCTTTATTCTGTTCCATGCCCAACATTCCCCACGCACCAGGCGCACCGGTAATTGGCAACCTGCACGCCTTCACGACCGACTTGCGGAAGTTTCTGACCGAACAGTACCTGGCCTTGGGCCCGGTCTTTCGGATTTCGGTCCTTAACCATCGGTACGTCGTGCTGGCCGGACCCGAGGCCAACGAGTTCGTGACACGGAAAGGCACCGACCATTTCGTGGCGCAGGAAATTTGGGATGGCGTCACCAAGGCTGTGGGTGGGGAGAATCCATCCATGATTGCCTTGGACGGACCCCGCCATGCAACCGTGCGCCGCGGCCTCAAGCCCGGCTACGCCGCGGGACCTCTCTACTCCCGCATGGTCAAGCTGATCGGATGCCAGCTGGACCTCCTGAGGCAATGGCCCCGTGCCCAGCCGTTGCCCGTGTTCCCGCAAGTAAAGCGTCTCGTGGCCATGCTGCTGGGTTACATGGCGACCAACGAGTCGGCGGAAGACGTCATGGACGACTTCATTTACCTGTTCAAGGCCATGTTGCAAATCCATGTCTTCAAGACCCGTCCGTCGTTCATGCAGCACCTGCCCAGGTACACGCGATCGCGCCAGGCTGTTCTCGACATGGCCCGGCGCATCTGGTTGGACCACGCACACATGGACGACATGGTGCCGGAGGGTGGGAACTTCGTGGATGTCGTGCGGCGCTTTCACGAAGAACACCCCGACCTAATGACCGAGCGGGATGCGATAGCGGCCCTCAACGGTCCGTTCATCGCCGGCCTTGACACCGCGGCCAGCACCATCTCGTTTCTGCTCTATCACATTCTGGCCGACCGTGACTTGACCGCCGCGGCCATCGAGGAAGCGGATGCCGTGTTTGCCGATGGGGTGCCCAATCGCAATTCGCTGCGATCCATGATCCGGGTCCGCTGGGCTGCCATGGAGACGCTGCGCCTGTATCCGCCGGCAACCGTCCTGTCTCGGAGTGTCAGCCAGGATTTCCGGTTCGCGGGCTTCGATATTCCGGCTGGCACACATTGCATGTTGGCCCACACCGTCACCCATGGCCTGCCCGAATTGTTCAAGGATCCGGACTGCTTCGATCCCGAGCGCTTTGGTCCCGAGCGCCAGGAACACATGCAGCCCAATGCTCTCGTGCCATACGGTCTCGGGCCGCACACGTGTCTGGGTGCGTCAACCGCAGACCTTCTGTTCCTGATCGTGACCGCCACCCTGTTCCGCCACTATGAAGTGGCGATGGATCCGCCGGGACACAAGGTCCGAATGAGGATGCAGCCGCTGCCAAGCCCCGACAACCGTTTCCGGCTGATCCTGCAATCGGTCCGCCATCCCGAACCGGATTGGCTATTGCCGGCACAGCCGGCCGTTGCTCTCTGAACCCGGCTGCTCAGGATTCGGCCGCGACGAATTCCCGCCACAGCCGCTCCACGTCGCGCTGGAGGGCACGGTCCCGGAAGCCGTGCAGGTACGGATTGCGCCAGCTCCGTTTTTTGGTGTTGTAAATGTCCACCATGCCGGGCAGGTCGGCCAGTCTGACCCGGGCATAGATGCCGTGCACCGTAACCGGCTCGATCCCGAGGCCGTGATGCCGCAGGATTTCGCGAAAGGCCTCCGCCTTGACGGCCTGGAGGGCCCGAACCGCATCCTTCCCGCTGTCCGCGGGCGGCTCGCCCAAGGCATCCTTGGCCAGCGAGTCCGCCTTTTCGTTGAACCGATTGCCCCTGTGGGCCTTGACCTTGACCCACCTGACCCTGACCGGCCAGTGCGGCGCGTCGCGGTGCAGGGCCCTGGTTGCCGGAACGTTGGCCTTCCACTTGCCCTGAGCCCACAGCGGCAGGCCCTTGAGATCATGGGCAATGGTCACTTCCGCCACTCCGTGCCGGACGCACCATTGCACGGCGCGGTAGACCGCCGCCACCTCGCCCCCGATCTGATGGGAGCCGGATGCCAGAACCGCGTCCAGGTCGCGGCCGAAAACATCCCCAGCATCCTCCAGGCGGCCATTCAGGACGGCGATTTCCCTGTCGTTCCGAACCATGGCCACCCCCCAGGTTGTGGTGCCGTCCCGATAGGATCCGTCGGTGAATGCCCAGTAGCCCGGATATTGCATGGGGTTCCACTTGCCTCCTGTGAATTGCCAGACCGATTTCCAACTGGGACCGTGCCGATGCCGTCACGCATCAAGGGCCCAAGTTGATGGCATCAACCGGGCCGCGGGCGCGGAATCCGCGCCGGATCCGGTGCTATACTGCCTCGTCCCCCGCCCGAGCACACAATGTATTCCCCTCCCAGCAACCCTTTTGAAGGCCGTCCGCCCGAGCGCGGCTGGCGCAGGTGGTCCCAACGAACCTGGATTCTGATTCTGGTGGTGGCGGTCCTGGGATTCTGGTTCTTCAGGGACAGCTTCTCGTCGCTGGTCATGGGACAGGGTTCGCTGATTCGGTTGGCCGGCCGCTTCCTCGCCCCCCTGATCGTCATCCTGGCGGCCATGCCTGTGCACGAGGCGGCGCATGCCGCGGCCGCCGTCTGGCTGGGGGACGAAACCCCCCGGGAACAGGGCCGGCTCACACTCAATCCCTTGCGCCACCTGGATCCGCTGGGCACCATCCTGCTGCTCGTGGTGGGCATGGGCTGGGCCAAACCCGTTATCTGGAATCCGTCCCGCATCAACGTGGACATTCGGATCGGCACCATCGTGGTCGCCGTGGCCGGCCCGCTGAGCAACCTGCTGATGGCCTTCATTGCCCTGGTGCTGTTGCACGAAGGCGTCTTCGACAATGTGGGCACCGGTGCCTGGACCTACCTGACACCCATCGTCGTGAGTGCCTTTGTCCAAATCAACATCCTGCTGGCCGTCTTCAACCTGATCCCGGTCCCGCCGCTGGACGGCTCGCATGTGCTCTTCGCCCTGCTGCCGGCCCGCGCCCGCAACCTGCAGTTCGTCCTTAGCCAGTACGGCATCCTGGTCATCATGTTCATTGTCTGGTTTGCACCCGGCCTCATCCGCGACACGGCCGACATCCTTTACGACCAGATGAATACCGTGGCCCGAATGCTGGCCTAGCCCGCAGTACCCTCCCAAGCCCCTACTCCGCCATGTCCGAACTGACCGCCGCGATTGTTGGTCTGGGAACGACCGGGACGAGCCTCGGTCTGGCCCTCAAGCAGGCTCGCACGGAGTTCCGCGTGCTGGGCCACGATCGCGACCGGGGCCGCCTGGCGGTGGCCAGCAAGCTTGGCGCGGTCGACAAGACCCACTGGAACCTGCACCGCACGGTGGAACCGGCGGACCTGACCGTGCTGGCGGTGCCCGGCTCCGAACTGCCCGACCTGCTCCCCCTGCTGGACGAAACCTGGAAACCACGCAGCCTGGTCGTCATCCTGACATCCGCCATGCAGCCGGCCCTGGCCTTGGCCGAGGAACACCTGCCCGAACAGGTGGCCTGGGTGTTGGCCAACCCCGTGCTGACCGGCATCAATGCCCCTGTCCGTGAACGGGAGGACCTCTTCAAGGATGTTCTGTTCTGCCTGGTTCCCGGCCGGGACACGGCCCCGGAGACCATGCAAGTGGCCCACAACCTGATTGAGCATCTGGGGGCCAAGCCGCACTACGTGGATGCCCTGGAGCATGACGGTCTGGTGGCCGGCGTGGAACACACGGCCCACCTCCTGGCCGCGGTCTACATGCACGCGGCCGCCAGCGGCGCCGGCTGGTCCGACGCCCGCAAGCTGGCCGGCCGGGCCTTCCACCAGGCCACGGACAGCACACTCAGCCCGCAGCACCTGCAGGCGACGCTGCTGGCCAACCGGGAGTATGTCGCCACCTGGCTGACGATCATGCAGCGCGAACTGGCCGAGTGGCAGCAGTTGCTGGCCGGGGACGGGGACGAACTGCTGGCCCGCCTGGAGGATCAGGACGAGGCCCGCGCCCGATGGCTGAAAGGCGC
>JAPPAJ010000273.1 GCA_026705565.1 Caldilineaceae bacterium
CACACGGCCCACCAGGGAACCAGCACAGCCCACTCTTCGGTGGTCCATACGAGTCGTTCGCCTGCCAACAGTTCCGGGTCCAGGTAGTCGATCAGCAGGGGCGACCCGTGGCTGCGCAGATAGCGGACCTGACGGTCCTGTTCCTGGGCCGGCAGCCAAGGCATGTGGTTGGTTGCCCAGAGCTGGCAATGGGGATGGGGGTTGGAGCATCCCATGGTCTCGCCGCGGTTTTCGAAGATCTGCACATAATGGATGTCTGATCTTTCCCCTGCCTCGCGGTCCAAGTCGGACCACAACCGGGCCACTCTCGTCACCGCCGCATGATCCAAGTCGGTCAGGGTCAGGTCGTGCCGCGGCGAGTAACAGGCCACTTGGCACAGACCCGTGGCGTGGTCCGAACGAAACAATTCGGGCTGCACGTCGTCGATGGTTCCGGCTGGTTTGCCCTGCAAGGCCGGAAAATCGTTGGCGAACACGAAGACATCGCGATACTGCGGGTTGATTTCACCGTTGGCCCTCTTGTTGCCGGGACACAGATAGCAGTCGGCGACGTACCGCTCGACCCGATCCGCCGCAATCGACTCGGTCTGTCCCTGCCAGGGACGCTGCAAACGTTGTGGTGAATTCAGTACCCACTCGCCGGTCAACGCGTTGCGCCGCCGATGCGAGCCGTGAGTCCCTGCGGAGAGCGCCATCTGTCAAGCCGGGAGGGTTCACCCGCGGCGGCCGCCGACCGCGGGCACAGGCCTGTTATGCGCGGGCCCTGGCGGCCAGTGCGATGGCACCCAGGACACCCGACTTGTTGCCCAAGGCTGGAGGAACGATGAACGACTCGAGACTGTCCAGGAGCCGGGGCACTCGGAGGTACCCGTTCATCTGACGCAAGACCTCCTTCCTCACCATGCCGTAGAGGAACCGGTTGTCCATGACGCCCCCGCCCAGGATCACCACTTGGGGCGACAGCACGTACAGCATGTTGATGATGCCGGAGGCAAGATACTGGGCTTCCAGCGGCCATGCGGGATGCTCAGGCGGCAGAGTCTCGCCTTTGGCCCGCCACCGGCCTTCCAGCGCAGGGCCTGCGGCGAGCCCTTCCAGGCAATCGCCATGATAGGGGCACCACCCTTCATAGGGATCCTGTTCCCAGTCGTGCGGAACCGTAACATGGCCCATTTCCGGGTGCAGCATGCCGTGGAGCATTTGACCGCCAACCATTCCGCCACCGCCAATGCCGGTGCCGACCGTAAGGTAAATGAAAGTATCCACTCCCCGCGCCGCGCCCCACATGTGTTCGCCCAGTGCCGCCCCGTTGCAGTCGGTGTCGAAGTTTACCGGCACACCCAGGGCGTCCCGTACCTGTCCCGCCAGGTTGATGTACTGCCAGTTGGGCTTGGGGGTTGTGGTTACATACCCGTAGGTGTCGGAACCAGGATCAAGGTCCACCGGTCCGAAGGATGCAATGCCGACCGCCGCCAAATCCGGTTGCCATCGCTTGAACATGTCGATGCAGCCACCGATGGTTGCATCCGGGTTGTCTGTCGGAAACCGCGCCTCTTCCCGTATATCATCCGGTCCGGTTCCCACGGCGCAAACGGTCTTGGTTCCGCCGGTTTCAATACCACCGAAAATCATGTTGAATTCCTGAAGTCGCCTAGGGGTCCGGGACGGGCAGCCGGCTTCACGGCTGATCGCCGGCAGTGTATCACCTGGCAGCATCTCGGAATCCGGCCATGCTTGTCCATGTTGGCCCCAGTCAAGCCGCCGTCCTACCGCTGCCTGCAGCCCTGTCCAGTCCCCGAACCCCATGCCCATTCGACACTACCGCTACTGTCCGCAATGCAGCAGGGAGTTGGCCCCGGGGATCGACGGAGGCACTCCTTACAAGGTGTGCCGGCCGTGCGACATCCGATTCTACGATGAGCCGAAGGTGGCTGTGGTTGCCATGATCCTTGATGCCGACTGTGTTCTGCTCGTCAAGCGGTTGAACGACCCTGAAGCCGGTTCCTGGTGCCTGCCCGGCGGATTCATGAACGTGGCCGAAACCCCGCAGGCGGCAGTAACCAGGGAAGTTGCGGAGGAGTGCGGCCTAACCGTGACCGACCTGAAGCTCCTGGGTGTATTTCCCATGTTTGGGGACGGCAGGATCACCGGTGTCGTCATTGCCTATGCGGCAGTTCCCGACGACACGACGCAGCCTCCGCGGGCAGGTGACGACGCCGATGCGGTCAGGTGGTTCAAGCGCGGCCAGCTGCCCAGTCCAATTGCATTTGAAACCAACCGCCACCTGCTTCGCGACTGGAGCGGGACGGTCTGAAACAGGGCTTCCCGGCATGAACGTCAACCGCCACGTCGTCGTCACCGGAGGTTCCGGATTCCTCGGGATCAACCTTGTCCGCTACTTGCTGGAACGCGGCTGGATGGTGTCCGTACTTGATCTGGAACCATGCAGGCCCGAATTCGCAACGCGGATTCACATGGTGATCGGCGACATCCGCGATCCGGACGCCGTTCGGCAGGCTGCATCCGGAGCCGACTGCATGGTCCATGCGGCCGCCGCGCTCCCCCTGCAGGATTCCGCCACCATTCGCTCCGTGGACGTGGACGGGACACGCAACTGCCTGGAGGTTGCCCAAAGGGTGGGCCTTTCACGGTTTGTCCACATTTCCAGTACCGCCGTATACGGCATCCATGACCAGTTGAACACCCGTGAGCATGCCCCGCTGGACGGCACGGGCCCGTACGGCAGGGCAAAAACCGAGGCGGAAATCCTTTGCCGCGAGTTCCGCTCCCCGGACTTTGCCGTCACGATCCTCCGCCCCAAGTCGTTCATCGGTCCAGAACGGCTAGGCATATTCGGTCTCCTTTACGATTGGGCTGCGGACGGCCGCGGCTTTCCGTTGCCGGGCGGAGGCCACCACCGATTTCAGTTGCTGGATGTAGCGGATTTATGTGATGTTATCGTCCAAACCTTAACGAGTGCCCCCGAGCATGTCAACCGGACCTTCAACATCGGCGCGTCCGAATTCGGAACCCTGAAATCGGACTTTCAAGCGGTGCTGGACTACGCCGGCTTCGGCAAAAGGGTCTTGCGGCTTCCCAGTGCGCCCGCGGGATGGATGCTGGGGCTTGCCCACCGGTTGGGCCTGTCACCGGTCTATCCCTGGGTGTTCCGCAACTTGGCGGTGAATTCCGCCGTGGACATCACGCGTGCTCGGAACCTGCTGGGATTCAGTCCCAGCTATTCAAATCGCGATGCGCTTGTTCGCAACTTCGAGTGGTATCTGCGTCATCGGGACGGATGGCGCCGGCAAACCGGGGTCACCCACACCGTACCCTGGGGCCAAGGCCTGCTCGGTTTGGCAAAGCGGTTGTTTTGAATGTGACCTTGAGAAAGCAGCGTCCGCGGTTGAGCCACCGTACCGCTATCCCGGATTGTTGGCGGTTCGTGTTCCGGTCCCTATAATTCTAGGCTGATTCGCGTGTTCAAATCAAGTTGGTTCGTCTGCCATGGCCAGAAGCAAGGTATTACTGAAAGAGCCGGTCGACGGTCTGGGTGTGGCAGGTGACGTGAAGACAGTGGCCCGCGGCTTCGCGCGCAACTACCTGTTGCCGAACAACCTGGCGATTTGGGCCACGCCGAGCGCCTTGAAGCAGGCAGATGAGATTAGGCGAGCAGGCGTGGCCAAGCTGGCCCGTCTGCAACAGGAGGCCAATGCCGTCGCCGAAGTCCTGGGAGGCAGTCAGTTCCTCTTCGAGGAAATGGCCGGCGACACCAATCGGTTGTACGGGTCCGTAACGGCCCAGGAAATCGAGGACCGCATCCGCGCGGACAAGGACTTGGAAGTGGATCGGCGCACCTTTCTCATGGACGGCCCCATCCGACAGTTGGGTGTATCGACCGTCCGCATCCGGTTGATGCAGGACATTGAAACAACTGTCGAAATCGGAGTCGTGCGGGAAGGGGAGACATGGGCGGAAGCCGTGGCCTACCAGGCTGCCCTTGAGGCCGAAGCCGAAACCCAGGCCAACCGAGAGGCGCGGGTCGAGGCGGAAGCCGCCGAAGCCGCGGAACCACCCGCTGCGGCGGATGCCGATGTACTGGAGGTCCTCCGGGAGATTGAAGCCGACACGGCATCTTGACCTGGATCGTCCGGACCGTGACTCCGGGGCTGGGCGGCAGCACCGCGCTCCGCGCGGCATGTACCCGGGCCGGAGCACAACACCACCGGTACACGCCCCCTGTCCCTTGGATTGCCGAACTGCTGTGACACCGGCTCAAACCGACTTCAAATTGGTATAATTGCAGCCCCGCTGCGGCTAGGAAGAGTGCTGCTGACAGGGGCGTTTTATGGCCGATTACACACCTCAGGATCCGCCGGATCAATCCCTTGGCAATCATGCCGGCACCAATCAGGCGGTGGTGCCGAACTACTTGGGGAGGGTTGAGCCCCATGCCCTAACCACCGAGGTGGAGGGCAGTTTTGTCGATTACGCCATGAGCGTAATCGTGTCGCGCGCCTTGCCGGATGCCCGCGACGGATTGAAACCGGTCCAACGTCGCATTCTGTATGCCATGCATTCGGATTTGCGGTTGCGTCCGGGTTCCCCCTACAAGAAATCGGCGCGCATTGTCGGCGAAGTGCTGGGCAAGTATCACCCGCACGGCGACGGTTCGGTTTACGAGTCCATGGCGCGCATGGTACAGGATTTCAGTCTGCGGTATCCCCTGGTGGACGGGCAGGGAAACTTCGGCTCGGTGGACGGAGACAACCCGGCTGCAATGCGGTATACGGAAGCGCGCATGGCGCGCCTGGCCGCGTCCATGCTGAGCGACATTGACGAGGATACCGTCGCGTGGAAGGAAAACTTCGACGATTCGCTCCAGGAACCCGTAGTCCTGCCGGCCCAGGTTCCCAACCTCCTGATTAACGGCACCACCGGCATTGCCGTGGGCATGGCCACCAACATCCCTCCCCACAACCTGAGCGAGATTGTGGAGGCCCAAAAATTCATCATCGACAACTGGGAGCGGCGGCACAGTTTAACCATTGAGGAACTGATGGTTTATGTCAAGGGGCCCGACTTTCCCTTGGGTGGCCAAATCCTGGGCACGGACGGCATTCGCGAGGCCTTTGAGACTGGGCGCGGGCGCATTGTGGTAAGGGCTGAGGGCCGCATCGAGGAGATTCCCGGCCGCAGCCGGACGCGCCTGGTGTTCGAGTCCATTCCGTACGGTGTTAACAAGGCCAGCATGATTGCCCGCATAGCCGAAACCGTCAACAAGGGCGAGCGGCTGCAGGAAATCGTCGACATGCGCGATGAGAGCGGCCGTGACGGCATTCGGCTGGTGATGGAACTGAAGAGCAGCGCCACCCCACAGCGGGTCCTGAACCAGGTGTACAAGTTCAGCGATCTGCAGATGTCGTTCCCCGTCACGCTGCGCGCCTTGTTGGACAACCAGCCGGTTGTCCTGAACCTGCGACAGGCCCTGCAGTGCCATCTCGACCATCGGATCGACGTGGTGGAGCGCCGCACCGAGTTCCGGCGAACGAAGGTCAGGGCCCGCGCCCACGTGTTGGAGGGTCTGCTCAAAGCCTTGGCCAACATCGATCGCGTGGTGGAGGTTGTCCGGGCAAGCGACTCGGCGGCGGAGGCCAGCGCCCAGCTTCAAGGCGAGTTCAAACTCACTGAGCGACAGGCACAGGAAATCCTGGATATGCCGCTCCGGCGGCTGGCTGCCTTGGAGCGGCAACGGCTGGAAGACGAATATGCGGACGCGCTGGAACAGATCAGGGGCTATACCGAACTGTTGGAGAATCCCAACAAGCTGAGACAGGTGGTCCGAGAAGAACTGGACCGGCTCAGGGAAAACCACCAGGATCCCCGCAAGACCCAGATCCTGTACGGGGTGCAGCCGGAACTGTCCGACGAGGACCTGGTAGTAAAGCAGGACGACCTGGTCGTTGTTTGGAAGAGCCAATATGCACGGCGGACCCAAGCCACCGAGTTCCGCGGCCAAGGATTGGGAGGTCAGGGGGTAAGCGGTCGTTCCGACAAGGAGGACAGCGCCGTAAAGCACCTGCTGTACGCCAATTCACTCGACTCCTATCTGGTCTTCACAGACCGAGGCCGCGTTTATCCGTGCCGCGCCTATGCATTGCCCGAGGGCTCCAGAACTTCCCGGGGCGAAACCCTGCGGGGATGTGTTCCCCTGGAACCGGACGAGGAGGTCCAGGCCGTTCTGCACCAGCCGGCCGGGGTTCGCTGGCGCAGCTTGATTCTCGTGACACGCCGGGGACGCATCAAGCGCATGCGGATGTCCAATTTCACCAGGTTGCGGACCGCAGGCAAAGTCGCCATCGCGCTGCACAACGGGGATGCCATCGCCAAGGCCGTTGCCACCGATGGTGACAGCAACCTTTTCCTGTTGACCAACCAAGGCAAAGGCCTGCGTTTGGACGAAACCGCAATCCGCTATCAGGGCACTACGGCATCCGGCGTACGCGGCATCCGGCTGCGAGCCGACGATTTGGTGGCGGACTGTCTACCGGTGTCGGACGATGACAACATTGTGCTTCTGTACGGCCACGGGAAGGGAAAGCGCATGGCCATGGAGCAGTGGTCGGTCAAGGGTCGTAACTCCCAGGGCAACTGGGCAGTTTCACACAGGCGCTTGAAAGAACTGGGTCCGATTGCCTGTGCCGTGACTGTGGCCGACGACAAGGAATTGGCAATTGCAACCGTCCAAGGAAAAGTGATGCGAACCCCGATCGCCTCGATTCGTTCCTTGTCGCGCACTGCTGCCGGCAGCCGAGTCATCCGGACAACTGAAGGCGATCAAGTGGCCGCGGTCGCGGTTGTGCCCATGACTGAGGATCCAGAGGCCGACGAGATCGCGGCTCCGCAATTGTTGACCGAGATCGGACACATCGGCGTGGCCGGGCCGGACGCAGATCAGGACCGACAGTAGAGTAGACAGTTACGGGTGAGGCTGAGCTGCATACAGCCCGCTGCCAGTTGCACGTCGACTTAGTGGCTCCAATACCGGGATCGATGCCTGTGCATGGCACCGAAGTCTGTCCATGTCGGATTCGGTCGGTCACTGCGAGCAGCCAACACAACCCGGTTCTCGACGGAACGCGTTGCCCGGAACCACATGCCACCGCCGGTCCGCCAACAAGGGGGGGCGAGCAGTCGCCCTGCAACAGGTAGGATCAGCACATGACGATTCCTCCGTTCAGTCCGGAAGACCTCAAGGCGGGTCCGCGCCTGGCTCTGCTTGGTGAACCGGATCCGGACACGCTGGCGCAGTGCCTGGTGGCCATGGCCAACAGCGACGGTGGTCAGATCGTGCTGGGAATCGACTCCGGCCAAGCCACCCACCGTGGAGTGGATCCCGCCTGGGCGGACGAATGCCTGCGCGTAGCCCAAACCCGGACCTTGCCGCACATCCAGGTTTCCTGGCAGGAAGAAGAGTCGCCGGGTGGAACACTGATCATCCTTCAAGTGTCTCCGACCGACCAACTGCACTCGCTACTGGACGGCCGCATTCTGGTGCGCGCCGGTTCCGTCAATCGCATTGTGCTGGGACCGGAACTCCACTCCATGCTCCGAAGCCAAACGACCTCGGGGGAGGACGCGCTCGTGCCATCGGCTTCTGCCGCCGATTTGGATTTCGACCAACTGGATGCATTTCGACGCCAGTGGCGCCGGACCAGCCTTGCACCGCGGGACGAGGCATTGAACCGGTTTCTGGGAGTCTTGGGAGTACAGGAGCCTCAACAGGTGCCAACCATGGCCGGGCTTCTGCTCTTCGGAAACGGTCCCCAGTTCCACATTCCCCAAGCACGCATCACGTTTGTGAACTTCAAGGCCCTGCCCGGTCAGGAGGAAAACCGGGACGGACACCGCTATACCCGCCGCGAAGAGATAACCGGCACGGCGCCGCAACAGATTGCCCGTGCCTGGGAACTCGTGCGGAACGAGATGGACATGCACTCCGTCGTAACCGGGCTTGAGCGCGAGGACCGCACCGAGTATCCGTTGTCTGTGGTGCGCGAAGTACTGGTCAATGCCGTCGCCCACCGAGACTACTCGCTGACGGGACGCGCCATCGAGATTCGCATGCATGACGGATACCTTGAGGTGTCGAGCCCCGGCAGTCTTCCGGCACACATCACGGTTGACAACATGCTTGATGAGCACTTCAGTCGCAATCCCAACCTCGTGACCGGTCTGTATCACCTGGGGCTAATCGAAGAACTGGGACTTGGGGTCGATCTGATTTACAACGTCCTGGCCCAGCACGGCCACCTGCCTCCCGAATTCGACGCGAACGAACACAGGGTCCGGGTCAGACTGCGGAAGTCAAAGAACCCGCCGCGAGTGCCCAGCCATTGGGAGCACTCGATGAACCAACGCCAGATGGCAGCTTTGAAGTACGTGACGGACGAAGGAGCCATAACCAACCGCGAACTGCGAGCCCTGTGTCCCGGAGTGAGCGCCGAGACCCTGCGTCTGGATCTCAACGACCTTGTCGAGCGGGGGGTCCTTCTCAGGATCGGGGCCAAGCGCGGCACCAGGTACCTGCTCAAACAGTCATCCCTGGGCAAGTGAACGGCAGCGGCGGTTGCTATAATTCGCTTCCCCAATGTTTCGCCGTCGTACCAATCGCCACAGCAGGTGAATTCCTTGGTTGCCAAATTCGCCAGCGACACGCTCGTCGTTGATGTTCGCCGTCAGCCCCGAAGGACCGTACCTCAATCCCAAAACGCCGGGACGGGGGTACATCAGGCGGCGGCAGTCTCCGGAACGGCACCGGTGGCGACACCGCCCGTTGCGATTCCGATTCCGTCCGATTCAGCTGCATCCGAAGAGCGGCCGCGCAAATTGTGGCGCGAGATCCTGGAGACTTCAATCCTCACCATCGCCGTGTTCGCGCTCGCCCGGATGTCGGTCCAAAGCTATCGCATCGCCGGCACGTCGATGGAACCGAACTTCACCGAGCGCGAGTTCGTAATCGTCAACAAGCTGGCCTACTTGACCCGGGAACCCCGGCGCGGAGACGTGATCGTGTTCCAACATCCCGATGCAGGAACCGGAGACCTGATCAAACGGGTCATCGGTGTTCCGGGCGACACGGTTGAGATTCGCAAGGGGCGGGTCTACATCAACGGTTTGCCCACCACCGAGCCCTGGCAGCTGATTGAGCACGAATATGATGCAGGCCCGGTACTCGTGGGGGTGGACAAGCTGTTTGTGCTGGGGGACAACCGCGCCGATTCGCGAGACAGCCATGTGTGGGGACTGCTCGACCGGGAAACATTGATCGGCCAAGCCTGGTTAACGGTGTGGCCGTTCGGGGAGACCGGCATGATCCGGCACGAACAACCGGCCATCCAGTTGACGGTTCCCTCGTCGTAGGCGACGGATGACGACCAGCCCGGTCGGGATGCCCGAGGTTGGCGCACAAGCCGCGGCCGATCGCCGTTGAAGGTGTTCTGTGCGAATCCCGGATTTTGATCTGGCCGTTGGCCACCTGTGGCACTGCGATCGGTGCAGGCAATCGTTTCTCGACAATCCAGCCTCCGTCATGACCGGCCTCAAGCTCAGCAAAGACCAACGCAACACGCTTAACAGTCTGGCGGCCGACCCCGACACACTGCTGGACCGGCTGCGGCATGCCTGGCCGACCGATGACACTGCGTTCGAAAGGGCCATCAGCCATCCCCGAGCCCGGTTGCGGCATCTGGGCAGCACCGTGCGCGTGCCAGGCAGCCGGACATGAAGGAACTGCTGCCGGGCCTGTGGCACTTCGAGAGTCCTGCGCCTCGCGTCAATGCCTATCTTTGGAGTGGCCGCAAGGACCTGACCCTGGTCGACTGCGGCTATCCGGGACACGGCAAGGCAATGCTGGAGGAAATTCAGGATTGCGGGTTCCGGTTCTCCGACATCGGTCGCATCGTCCTGACGCACGCCGACTTGGACCACGCCGGCGGCCTGTACGAGTTGAGCCACGCATTACGGGTTCCGGTGGTGTGCCACCGGCTTGAGGCCCCTGTGCTCCAGAATCCCGGCATGCGCGAGTTTCGGGCTGCGGACCAGCCGGATCCGACGCGCCTGTTGGTCAAGTGGACCCAACGCATCGGCAAGCCGTTTCCAGGCACTTCGCCAACCCACTTCGTCGCCGACGGTGAGGTGGTTGGAGATGAATTCACCACTATCCACACACCGGGCCACTCACCTGGACACGTGAGCTACCTGCATGCGGACACGGGCATCCTGTTGACCGGTGACTTGTGCACATGTTATGGCGGCGTGGTTCGGGTTCCGCTCTGGCACATCACTCCGGAACGGGCCGAGTGCGTGCGCAGCGTGCGCAGAGTGTTGGCAACATACGGCAGCAGCTTGCGGTATCTGGCATGCAGTCACGGTCCTCCCGTTGCGGACGATGCCGCGCGACGCCTGAAATTGTTTGCGCAAGAACAGTTCCTGCCCGAGGACTGATCACCGCGTCATCGGTCAACAGTGACAGCACGAATTCCGGATTCAAGGCAGGTGCTGGTCCGGTGACAATGGCAAGTCATTCCGACCTTGGTTGTCGCAGCGACAGCAACCCTCGGACAACCCAAGGTAGCAGGACGCGGTCCGGCACCGAGCCGCGAAACACCGCCGCGACCGATTGTCAGCTGAATCCCACACCTCGATTTTGGAGATCCGGCAGCGGTTCTGCTGTATAGTTCCCCGACTTACTCCGCAGTGCGCCAGCACCGCCAACATACCGGGGAGGATCGAAAACGTGTTTTGGTTCATACGAACAAACCAACACCCCGGTGACTGGAATCTCCGATAGAACAACCTCGCTGACCGCCTAATGGGCTCGAGCCGCGGAGATCTGGTCCGCGGCTTTTTCTTTCCCAGGCGTTTTCGGAGCAGCGATCTTGAGACCAACCCTAGCCCTGTACCGCACCTTCCTGGCGCGTTACCTGGGCCCCTACCGCTGGCACGTTCTGTTGCTGGCCCTGGCCGTCCTGACCAGCACGGTGGGAGCGGTGTGGGGTCCGCGCATTCTGCGGGACTTTATCGACGGCGTGGTAGCCCAAGACAGTCAGCGCATCCTGCTTCAGGCCGTAGCGTTGTACGTGTTCGTCAACATCGTGCGGCGCTTGGCCGACACCTTGATGCAATACCTTGGCGAGTCGGTGGCGTGGGCCGCAACCAATCGGCTGCGCGAGGACCTGCTCCAACACTGTATCGGGTTGGACATGACGTTCTTCAACCGACATCCGCCCGGCGTGATGCTGGAACGAATTGATGGAGACAGCAATCAATTGGCCCACTTCTTCTCGGTCTTCGGTATCCGGCTGGCAAGCGCCTCCCTGATTCTTCTCGGCATCCTCGGCGTCGTGGCGACCGAGGATTGGCGAGTCTTCGGGGGAATGCTTTGCTTTCTGGCGCTGTCCATCTGGGTCATGCTGGCCTTGAGGCACTTTGGCGTGCCGTACAACGAACGACTGCGCGAGGCGACCGCTCAATTGTTCGGGTTCGTCGAGGAACGACTGGCCAGTCTCGAGGACATCAAATCGCTGGGCGGAGTGCCCTACACCATGGGTCAGATGTTGAACCTCATCCGTGAACAGATTAGCCGGGGCCAACGGGCCTTCAGCCTGGGCAATCTCATGTGGCCCTTGAACCTGGCCATCATGGGCATGGGGACCGGCCTCCTGGTTGGCGGTGGCGGATGGCTGGTCCTGCGAGGCGAAATGTCCATCGGCACGGTCTATCTGCTGATGGCCTACCTGAACCTGTTGTTCTGGCCTCTTGAAAACCTGTCCCATCAGATGGAGGAACTCCAAAAGGCCGGAGGAAGTCTGGTCCGCATTCAGGAACTGCTGGATACCCGGTCGGCTTTGACAGACGGAAGTCTCCCCCACGCGGGCCAGACGCCGCCTCGGATCCGATTTGAAAACGTGTGCTTCCGGTATGCGTCCAACGAAGACCCGGTGTTGGAGGAGGTGTCGTTCGACATCGAGCCGGGGCGCACGCTGGGCATCCTGGGCCGCACCGGCAGCGGCAAGACAACGGTCACCAGATTGTTGAACCGATTGTACGACCCGGATGCCGGAAGCATTTCCCTGAACGGTACTGATCTCCGCTCGTTGCGTCTGCAGACTTTGCGCTCTGTGGTCGGAGTGGTCACGCAGGAAGTCCAGTTCTTCCGCGGCACCCTGCGCCAGAACCTGACGATGTTCGATCCTCAGGTTCCCGATGAGCGCATTCTGACCGCGCTTGACAGACTCAACCTGACCGGATGGCTGGCCGGCCTGCCGGCCGGATTGGATACCGGATTGTCAAGTTCAAGCCTGGCCTTGTCGGCCGGGGAAGCCCAGCGGCTGGCATTGGTCCGCCTGTTCCTGCGCGGCCCGTCCATCGTCATTCTGGACGAGGCCGCAGCGCGCCTGGATCCGGCCACGGAGCTGGAAGTGGAATCCGCACTGCAGGAACTGCTTGACGGTTGTACGGGGATCGTGATTGCGCATCGCCTCAAGTCGGTGGAGAAGGCGGACGACATCCTGATCCTGGAGAACGGGTGCGTGCGCGAATACGGCGACCGACTGGCGTTGATGGCCGATCCGGATTCCGAATTGAATGAACTGCTGCGCCTGGGGTTGGAATAGGGGGTAAGTCACATGACGTCAGCACAGACATCGTCGACCACCAAGTTCCACCAAGGGCCTACCGTCCGGGAATTGACGTTAAAATTGATGGGGCTCAGACCCTGGTGGTATCTGGCCAACGCGCTCGCCTGGAGTTCAGCACATGCCATGCCGTTGCTGCCGGGCCTAGTGCTCAAGGTTTTCTACGATGGGTTGGCTTCCGATGCGCCGGCAACGCTTTCGCCCGGTCTGGCCCTGGCATTGTTGACAGGCATTGGCTTGACACGGGCCGCGACCACCTTCGGGGCGGAATGGCTGTGGGGAGGACTGTGGCACTTAATGACCGGCCAGGTCCGCCTGAATTTCATGCGGTTGATTGCCGGGCTGCCGGCCGCCGTGGCAACACCCAAGTCGTCCAGCGAAATCGTCAGCCGTGTGCGCGATGACGTGGATGAAGGCTGTATGGCCCTTGAAGAGTGTGTTGACGGTCCCGGCGTGATCGTCTTTGCCGTGGGCGCCATCGCCATCATGGCAGGCATCGACTGGGTCGCCACGGCCATGGTGGTAGCCCCGGTGGTGCTGGTGTCCCTGTCCATCCACCTGGCCCACACCCGGATCATTCGATTGCGGACCCGTTCCCGGGAAGCGGGCGCCGCGGTTGCCGAATTCGTGGGGGAGGTGTTCAATTCGCTGCTGGCTTTCAAGCTGGCTCCGGCCAGCCAGGGACTGCCCGAGGCATTCGCCGAGCTGAACCAGGAACGGCGGCGCGCCGCCGTCGCGGAAAAACTCCTGTCCGAGCTGTTCAACTTCAGCAACTCGGCAGTAACCGTGGTGTTCACCGGTGCCTTGATGTACTACATCACGGTTACACGGGGCGACAATGCCTTCACGGTCGGCGAATTTGTGCTCTTTGTCACCTATCTGGACCGCATCACCGAATATGCCGGTTGGGTCATCTGGATGACTGGCAACTTCAAACGAGCCAAGGTCTCCATCGGCCGCATTGCCGAAGTGGTGCCCACCGGACCGACAGCACACAGTCTGGCAGGGCGTGATCCGATTGGTTTGGCAACGGCCGACATGACGGTTCAAAGCAGCCAGGAGGCCCGCCTGGAACGGATGGAGGCAGTGAATGTCTGCTTCAGGTATCCGGACACGGATGGAGGCGTATCCGACATCAGCCTTATTCTGCCGGCCGGGTCGTTCACCGTCGTGACCGGGCGCATCGGCTCGGGCAAGTCCACGCTGCTCAAGGCCTTGCTGGGGCTGTTGCCCATGGACCGCGGCACGCTGCTCTGGAATGGAGAGCCCGTAACCGATCCGGGCAAGTTTATGACTCCTCCCCGGGCAGCCTACACTCCCCAAAGTCCCCGTCTGTTCAGCGACACCCTCCACAACAACATCACGCTGGGGGAGCCGGCACGCGATGGCTACGTGGATGCCGCGGTGCACACGGCGGTGCTGGAACCCGATCTGGACCAAATGGCGGATCGCCTGGAGACTGCAGTCGGCCCGCGCGGCCTGCGGTTGTCGGGGGGACAGGTTCAGCGCACGGCTGCGGCGCGTATGTTGGCCGCCGACGCCCAACTGCTCGTGGTGGACGATGTGTCAAGCGCATTGGACCTGCGCACGGAACGTCAGCTCTGGAACCGGGTCCTGCACCATGTGGAGGGCGGACCCGACCATGAAGCCGGACCGCCTACATGCCTCGTGGTGTCCCACCGACGCCGGGTCCTGCGCCGTGCAGACAACATTCTGGTGCTCAAGGAGGGTCGTCTGGAGGCTCAGGGAACACTGGAGGAACTCCTGGCCACCTCCCCCGAAATGCAAGTAATCTGGAGCCAAGCCTCCCAGGAAGCCGAAGAACTCGACCGCGCCCCGTGACGGATGCCTCCGCGACGCGGAGGCATCCGGCCACCGAAATTCGGCCCGGAGTCCCTGCTATTCGGCGGCGACGGGAACGTCGATGAAGTTGGCCTCGGGATCGGGGTCGCAGTCCCCGTACAGACTACAGTCGGTGTCGGTCAGGCCGGCACCGGAAGAGCTGGTACTACCCGCAAGATCCAGAGTGAACAGCGTGCCCGGGTTGTCCGCTGCGTCAAACGGGAGGATCTGAAGATTCTGGAGGGGAGCATCGGGCACCCGGGGCCACTGCAACGGTTGGGTCTGCCAGTGGCGGTAGGGAATCGACACCACGGTTACCTGATCCAGGCCCAGGGGCACGACATCGTGCCAGTGAACCCGGAACTCGACGTCTGTCTCCGCCTCAAAGAGATGGAAGTCAACGGAGAATGCCTGGAAACCGGGACGGGGCCGCAAGTCGGATACATGGAGATTTCTGAACCCGGCGGTTGTTCTCCCCCCGTCGTGGACAACATCCAACTTGGCGACAAGCTCAGCTTCCCCGGTTTCCTTCAGGTAGGGGCGCTCCAGGTCCGGGACGCGCAGCCTGAACACGGCCCGGTACGAGCGGCCATGCGGCAACGTGCCGGTGTAGGGACCGTACCAGACCCCCATTTCATGAGCGTCCGGTTGCGCATACCACAGTAGGCCGTCGGTAGCCCCCGGTTCCTTGAAGATGGCACCGCTGTCGGTGGTGTAGGAGAACGCGCTCTGCTCCCAGGTCCAGTCGCGCCCCAGACTGACACCGTCCCCGGGCGTGGCCGAAACGGTGACCGGAAGGGCGGCGCCATTGCCGGCACCAACGCGCAGTTCAACCCAATCGGGACCTTGGCGATCCACCGTCACGAGTTGGGTATCCAACAGGGTTTCACCACTGTAGAGCTTGAGTTCGAGTTCGGTCCCCGTCACCACGTCGCCCGGGAACATCCAAACCCGAATGTCGGTCGGCAGACTGACCGTAAGCGGCAACACCTCCGACTTCAACGCGGTAGCGGGGGCGGTCACCGACGCGGACGAATCGGGGACCGTTGCCTCAGACACCTCGACTGAGGATTCGACACCCACCTTGAACTCAACTTCGGCCACCGCCTCAGGATCCGCCTCGGGATCCGCGGACGCCGCGGCGAGCACTTCATCAGCGGTGTTGTCGGCCGCGGTGTTGTCGGGCAGTGGCTCCAACGGTGTGGAGGCATCGGGTTCCGGATTGTTGTCCGGCACAACAGGGAGCGTTGCCTCGTCCACCGGGGCATCGTCGGTTTGGGCTACATTGCCCGGAGCAGGCTCCGAGACATCCGTGACGTCACTCACAACCACCCTTAGGGTCGAGGCCCCGGCCGACGTGAGGGCGCGCAGGTACAGGCCGGAACCGCGTGCATACCCCGAAGCGCCGTTGGCCATGAGACACCCCATGGGCGTATCCGGGTCCGAGAAGTTGTTGATGTGGATGTTTTGGTAGTAGTGACCCAGGATCTGACAGTAGGTAAAGCCCTGCTTGGCCAACCGCTGGGCACCCAACTGGCTGAGTCCCCATCCGTGTCCGCGCCGCTCCTTGCCCACCGCGTTCGGATCCGGAATGCTCTTCAGATAGTTGACATAGGTGTTTTCGCGCGTCGGGTGTCCATTCTCCGCCGAGTACATCGCCGTCAGTGGCAGCACCCTGGCATCCCCCTGGACACTCAGGATCATGCCGGCGGTTTCCTCGGCCGCCTGATCGGTCCGGGCAGTCCGGTAGTCGCACATCACCTGGTTGTTAATCCAGTCGCTGATGTCGAAGGGGTTGCGGTTGTTGCGGTTCTGCCAAATCTTGTTCCAGGCATATGTGCGCACTGCCACGGCCTGCGCCTTCAATGCCTCCATGTCCCACGATGGAGGTACTTCGGCAGGCAGCACGCGGGCCACATACTCTTCAAAGGGAACCTCGACAATCTGGTTGTCGGCCACGTTCCTGCGGCAGTAGTTCTGCGAGAGGTGACGGACGCGAATAGTCGTGGGATGAAACGACCACGGAGCGGTTGTCTGTGCCGTGACCTCGTCCGAGGAAGCATCAAAGAACGCACTTTCGTCGACGTGCAGGTTGGGTTCCGCGCTGATCAAAGACGTGGCCTGGGTTTCCAGGTTGTAGGCGGCAGCCTGGTGGTCCGGTGTCACATAGGTCAGGCCGTAGGTTTCGTTCCATTCCGGAGCATAGCCGGGAAACGACGCGACCTCCGCACCGGACTCCATGTTGTAGACATGGACTTGCCCCAAGGCAGCGGTCTCGGTGCCGGTGGGCGCAATGTCAAACGCGACGACAGCCCCTGAAGGGTCCACCTGCATCGCGCCCACATGCGCCTGTTCCTGGTCCACGACCACGGTCCCGCCGATCAGGACGCGTGCATGCGTCATCGATCCTTCCACTGCGAAGCCGGGGGAACCGACGGCCTTGGAAACGATCTCGCCGGTACCGGCCAGATCGGGTTCCGTGATACGAAGGTTGACGGCATTGGCCGCCAGGGGATTGCCGAACTCCGATAGGAAGAAGAACCACAATCCGCCAAGAATTGATGGCCACAGCAACCCCATTGTCAGGGGACCTATGACCGAACGCCAGACGGGCTTGCTGCGACGCGATGGATCCATGAGCCACCTGGGCGGTACGTCGGTAAATCGATTGTTGGGTTAATTGTAGCCTGATCCGTCTTCCACAGGACAGCCGGAAGACGGCTGGGGACAATCGAACGTCCCTCCGTTGAACCCCACGGAAACGGATTCGGGCAACGGTTAGCCGCCTGCGAACCACGCGTCGCAGTGGGCCAATCCCAAGTAGTGACTTCCCTGCACCAGGCGCTGATTTACCATGCGACTGAGGAATTCCCGATTGCAACCGACGGTATGCGGTCGCCCACCCGTTCCGATTGCTCCGACTCCGTTCCACACGCGATTCCGGTCAGGGCGAGTCCACAGCGTCGACCAAGCCGCAAGCCTTGCGGTTCCGTCAGCGGGAACACGAACGGCGACGCGTGCACGCGGGTGCAAAAGTGGGACACCCCTGTGCATCGGTCCGCGGCATGGGGTTGGGATTAACCTGTGCTTGATGCCTGATCGATTCGGAACGGCAGGACTTTCCCGACCATGCACGAAGACATGCCGCCATGGCATCCGACAGCGAAAACGGTCGGATACCGATGTTGACCGACCCGGCCGCAATCCGATGGACTACAACAACCAACCCAGACAGAACAACCCCGAGTAGAGCACCAGCAAACCAGCAGTCTTGGCCAGGGTGTTGTTCAACACCGGACCGGACAGTGTCCAAACTTCCTTGATCAATCCGGCCGACGGTACGAGGCCAGCCGAGGCCAGCAGAATCCAGGGAGGCGCGTACCCCAGCAGCCAAAGCAGGACCGGCACGAACGCGGCCACGACGCAACATAGCGTGTATTCCCAGCGTCCGAACCCCAAACCGTACCGAATTACCAGGGTGCGACGCCCTGCGCGCCGGTCCTGGTCATGGTCGCGGATGTTGTTGACCGCCAGGATGGCGGTCGACAGCAGGCCCGGCGCCGCACCTGCCAGCAGAACGTGCGCGGCGACTTGGCCCACCTGTACGTACCAGGTTCCTGCCACTGCGAGCACCCCGAAATACAGCAGGACCATCAGGTCACTGAGACCGTTGTAGGCAAGGGGCGACGGTCCCACGGAGTAGAGAAACCCCAGCAGTACACCCGTCGCGCCGACCGCCAGGACGAAGGGACCGCTGTGCAGGAACAGGTATGTGCCGGCAGCCAAGACGCTGCCAAACACGAGGCAGATGCCGGCAGTCATGGCCCTGGGGGACAACAGCCCCGCCTGCATGACCCGTTGCGGTCCAATCCGATCCGGTTGATCGGCACCGCGACGCCAGTCCGCAAAATCGTTGACGAAGTTGGTCCCGACTTGAATGCCGACGGATGTCAACAAAGTAAGGCTTGCGGAAATCCACACCAACGACACCGTGGTTGATGCCATGACCAAGCCGATCACCACCGGCGCCACGCCGGCAACCAAGGTCTTGGGCCGGGCAGCCTGGACCCAAATTGACAGTAGCGAACGCTTGGCAGGCATTGGGCACACCGAAGGGAATCGTCGGGCTGGACCTTGCCGGACGTGTTACATCCGTCCGGCGAACAGTCCGAAAACAGCGACAATGGTTATAATCCAGACCGAACGCGACCCGGTGCGTTAGTGTCGGAGCGAACACGTCCGACTGAGTGGCGAGGCATTATGGCAAAGAAAGGCAAAGGCGCGCGGATTCAGGTAACGATGAAGAGCACGGAAAGTTCGCATCGCTATCTCACGGAGAAAAACCGGCGCAACAATACCAGTCGCTTGGAACTGCGCAAGTTTGATCCCGTGTTGCGGCGGCACGTGATCTACAGGGAATCCCGTTAGGGTTCCAGTTCAGTCCACAACCTAACCGGCCCGGACCCCCGCGCTCGGGCCGTGTTTGCGCGCCTTTGGTCCGTCAAAGGCAAGTTGAACACTCAACCCAGGCCACCCATGGTCCCCACCGATTGGGGAAAGGTTGTGCGCACAGTCCTCAAGGGCTGTTGCATGGGCGCGGCCGATGTGGTTCCAGGAGTGTCCGGCGGAACCATGGCCCTGCTGCTTGGGATCTATCCCGAACTGCTCGCGAGCCTGGGAGCCCTGTCCGACAAGGCGCTGTGGCAGGATGCGGCCAACCTGCGTTGGCGATCGGTGCTGGACAGGATCAACATGCGGTTTCTGATTCCGTTGGGGATGGGCATTGGCGCCGCCCTGCTCATTTTGGCCCGGGCCGTCGAAGCCGTGTTGTCACGCTGGCCAATGCAGCTCTGGAGTTTCTTCTGCGGGTTGATTTTGGGATCGGCGATCGTAATTGGCATGGACAGGGTGGCTTGGCGCCCGGACCGAATCCTTCTGGTCCTGGCAAGTCTGGCCACTGTCTGGTTGTGCATGGGTCTGGCCCCGGCGGTCACCCCCACCGTACCCTGGTTTCTGTTGCTGTGCGGATGGCTTGCCGTTGGAGCCATGTTGCTTCCGGGTGTGTCGGGTTCCTGGGTTCTGGTCATGATGGGCCAGTACGGACCCGTCTTGGCCGCGGTCAACAATCAGGAGTTGGACATTGTCATGGTGGTCCTTGCCGGGGGAGCCATGGGGCTGGTGACCGTGTCGAAAGCCCTGTTGTGGCTGTATCGTCGTTGGACGCAACCAGTACTGGCTGTTCTGGTCGGCATCATGGCGGGGAGCGTACGTCGGATTTGGCCATGGAATTCCGCTGCCGCACTGGACGGTGAAGCAGTGGGTCCGGACTTCCTGGGACTAACCCTCCCGGACATCACTCCCGCGTACGCGGCCAGCACCGAGTTCATGACGGTGTGCGCGGCAGCATTCGCGGGACTGGCACTGGTTTACTTCCTGGCCCGAAGTTCCACTACAGAGGAGGCTTTCCAACACGAACAGCCGCGTTGAGAAAGCAAGGGAAGTTTCCAGGTTGGCGCCACCGATATGGCGCATCCCGCCAAAGGTGGAGGGGCGCGGGTTGTTGCGCAGCCCGTATGCCTGGCATCCAGTTAAGGCAACGACGGCAGCCGCAGTTCCAGGAGACGGCTGTTGGCAGCGTCCGCGACCACAATCGTTTCGGTCAGCCCATCCACGGCAATCCCGATTGGCATGGGGGGTTCCTGCGCAGTTTCCTGGAAGGCTGTCAGATCCTGATAGCCGAGCAGTTCACCGTCAAGGCCGAAGAACACGAGCCGGCCGTGTAAGGGATCGGTCACCACCAAGCCGCCTGGCACCACACCGACAAACGGCTTGTCGTCGGGGTGGCGGGTTGACCACATGGACAGGGGCACCGCAATTTCGCCCAGCGACACATTCGCAGCCGAGATCCGTTGAATCCGACCGTTCCAGGTGTCGGTGACCCAGAGGTCGCCGTTTGCCCCCGGCAATACCGCAACCGGTTCCTGGAATTGGACCGGCCCCGCGCCGGAAGAGCCGATTTCCGCCATCAGTACGCCTTCGGGCGAAAACCGCAGCAGGCGGTGGTGGCCTGTGTCCGCGACCACGATACTGCCGTCCGCTTCAACGGCGATTCCCCTGGGACCGTACAGGCCGATCGGGTTCCGGTTTGGCGCTTCCTGGTCCAGTGCCGCTCCCCAGGCCAACTCAAACCTGCCATCCGAGGAAAATCTCTGGATCCTGTGATTCCAGGTGTCCGCAACAAACAACCGTCCATCGGCGTCCATGGCAGCGCCCCACGGTTCGTTGAACTGCCCGTCGCCAAGCCTGAAGGGGCCGTCGCCATCGAGATCGTCGCAGGTCTCCGGTGCACCAATATCACAGTGGCCTCCGACCTCCCACAGCAGTTCTCCGTTCCGGCCAAACACCAAGACGGTGTCTCGGTCGCCGTCGGTAACCACGCGCCTGCCCTCCGGACCAATTGACACGCCCAGGGGCCTTGCGAAATCCGCCTGTTTCCCGGAGCCGTCCACCACCCCTGCCAGTTCGAGTTTCAGGGCGAGTTCCGAATTCAACATGGGGTTCGGAGCCGTCTCATAGATGGTCGGAAACTCGGTGGGCGGCCAAATCACGGGTGCCAGGTCCCGCTTCACGTGCATGTCGAAGTACTTGACATGCGGCCAGGCTTCTTCGGTCAGCCCGAAGTGGGTCCTCCACAGGAAGCGGTCGAACCACTGCCTTCTCCGCTCCCGGTGGAACACCCCTTGCAGCGAGGACGCGTGGAACTCCTTGTAGGACTCCTCGGGCCACCAAATCAACCGGAAACGGCGCGTTACGTAGTCGCGCTGGACCAGCGGCCGAATGTTGGGTGCAATCGCATCCCCCGCCAAAATAACGGAGGCTTTCTGCAAGTCGGGGGTCGAGGACCTGCCGTCATATAGTTGCACCGCCTCATCGTCCCGGAAGTACCACGCCATCGGCCAGGACACCTCGTGGTCGTACATGACGGTTGGATCGTAGCCTTCCGGAAGGGCTCTTCGAACAGCGTTGATGTCCGCCAATACCTGTTTCACATCGGGAGTGCCGTGGGCATAGACCAAGTACTCGCGGGCACTGTCGTACCGCACATAGGTCAGGTTCCAGGCCACGTGCACCGTCAGGATCCCAAGTGCCAGACCTGCACTCATGCCCAACAGGCGGCCATTGCCCGGCCTACCCCGGACAAACCCCACTGCCAACGGCACCAGCAATCCACAGCCTCCCACAACCAGCGACAGCCATTGCATGGTCTCGCGGACGGCTTCCTGGTCGCTGCCGGAAAAAGGCGTGCGGCCCACAGCGAACATCCAGCAGGCGAAGCCCGCGCCACCCAAGGTGCAGGCAACCAGCCCCGGCTTGTCATCAGGGGAAACGGTGCATATCCACCTGAACGCGGCCCAACTCCCCAACAGGACCGTTGGCAACGCGAGATGAACCATAAGCCAGGGCATCTTTTCCCCGGCCACCGTGTAGCCGGCAAAACTGCCGATGGTCCAGATGAGCAGGAAACCGGGTACAAGCCAGTGAACTTCATTGTCGGACAGACTCGATCGCCGCGCCCGGGACGACCTCGCCCGTGCATACCGGACCAGCAAGGGGACCGAGGCCGCGAGCAGGGCCAGGGGCAGGAATTCATACAGCAGGGCCAGATACGGGTAGTAGAACCATGGCTGGCCGCCGCGCATCACTCCTTGTTGTTCCAGCCAGTACCCCAGGCTGCCCACCACTCCGGACTGTACCCCCGCCATCGCCGAAAACAGATTGGTGTAGAACGCCAGGGCCACGCACCAGAACACGGCAAACAGGATTGGCAGGTTCTTGTGGGTCAGGGGTGTATCCCACCAAACCGGACGCAGGAAACGAAGAAACCCGGTGGCCCCGACCAACCCGAGGCCGCCGAGCAGACCCGCGATCAACAGCGCGGCCGATTGGCTGTCATCGTCCATGGGCATCGGCTCGCGCCCGGCCAGGAGCAGGGCAAACGGTACAAGGAACGGTGCCACCAGGACCCCCATGACGATGGCGGTGTCCGCGAGACGGCAGGCGACAAGCCGAGCCGCACCCTGTGTCCGCCATATGCCCCATCCGGCACCGCAAAGGCTGAAGAGCCCGAAAATGGCCCCGGTGATGAACGCGTTCTCCTTGCTGATAAGCGCCACCAGCATGCTTGATGCCAGAACGTACAGCCAGCGCTGAAAGCCGGTCTGCACGTAGCGAATCAGCCCCAATGCCCACAACAGACTGCAAAACGCCACGTAGATGTCGTTGCGGATATACCGGCTGTGAAACAGCAGCGAGGGGCTGATGGTCAAAAGGACTGCCGCCAGTAGGGCTCCACGGCGCCCCAGGATGCCGCGGAACCACCAGAGCGATGCAACCGTGCCTGTGCCGACCAGGGCCGGAAACAACCGGGCCGTGAAATCCGACGCCCCGAATAGCAGGTACAGCAGGGCGTTCACATGGAACAGGAAGGGACCATGCATCATGGGATCGTGGCTGTAGTTGAAGGCATCCGTGATGTACCACGAGTACAGCGCATGGAGGCTTTCGTCGTGCGACAGTGCGCGGTCTCCCAGCCCCACCAGACGCATGCCCAAGGCCACCAAGGTCAGCGACACCCAGAGCCAGTGCTCGAACGTCAACGACCGCAGCCGGGCTTCCCAACCGCCAGTGCCGGTTGCTCCGTTGGGATGTAGGCCCGACGCTCCCGATGTGTGAAGGATGGACATGACCGCCGCTGCTCAATCCCTGGATACAACGTCCGGCCGCGCCAACAGGAGATAGGGTTCCATGGACCACACGGTGACAAGGACCCTCTGCAACTCCTGCCTCCGTCGCGCCGACACGGCAAACCGTGATTCTTCGGTCGGTCCCAAGAGCAGATATTCCACGCCCCAAAGGTGCATCAGTGCCACTACGGCGTCAATCTCTCGCCGGACGTACATCCCCTCTAATGCGACGGCCCTGCCGTCCGCCAGTGTGGTGAATTCCCTTCCTCTCCACTGCGCCTCGTGACCTTGCCAACCCATCAGCGTCGGTCGGCCGGTCAAGCCACTAACCCAGCTCGTCTCATGTCGGTAACTGATGCCGGGAGCTTCCGCGATCACAGCGTTGGGAGCCGTGTGTTGGCGAATCCAGTCCACCGCCGCCGCGCGAGCCGGATCGTACCGATGCAGGTCGCGCAATGCATTCAGGGATGGCGGTCGACTCGTACCGGAGGCTCTCCCAGCCAGTGCGGATACGGGATACAGCAACCCAACGGCGAATACGGCGCCGACGATTCCGGCTGCCAGCGCGCCTGTTAGCCACTGATGTCCGCGCATGAGGATGACGATCGTTGTCGAACCCGTAACGGCCAACAGGATCCAAGCCTGGTAATGGAACTTGAACACTGTGTTCATTCTGGCCAAGGGACCGAAGACATCGTGCAGAAACAGGAACTCGGGCACGGTCAACAAAAGGACCGCCCCCGTCAGCAACACGGCGTGCAATACCGCGCCCGGGTACCCTGGATGGGGCACATCCACCGCTTGTCTGAGACTGTTGCACGACCAGCCGAGCAGCGCGAGAAGGAGAACAGGCACGATCCAGCCGAGGGTCCAGCGTTGCCCAATCAGCGCCTGCAGAACCCGCGAGTCGGTCTCCAGCACCGCGGACAGGCGATGTGCAGGTGGCCCAAACGTCGCCGCCAACATCCAGGCAAGGCCCAGCAACAGTGCTCCACCAATCCATGCCAGAGCACCTGTCCGATCATGCGAATGGGTTCGGTGCAGCATCCAGAGGCTCAGAACGGCGCCGGACAGCAGCGGGGTCCACATCAGGAGGAACTGACCGGGCCGACTTGGATTCAGAAGGTTGAACGCCACTCCCTCCACCTGGTTCCGTCCGGTCAACAGGTAGGGCACAACCATCACGGCGGCAACGGCCAGCATGATTGGGACCGCCAACCCGAAGCCTCCGATGCGTCGACGCCACGTGTCGATGCCCGGTGCACCCAGAACCAACGCGGCCGCCAACAATCCGCAAACGGGCAGAACATCCCAAGTGTTCATGAAAAACGCGGCGGCGACCAGGGTCGCCGCCAGGCCGAACCGGATCCGTTCGGCTGGTTCCCCAGGCAGCCAACCGAACCGGCGAAGGGCAACATGCGGACGGACTTGGCCGCGTTCACCGACTAGCCACTGCAGGGCCAGACCCATCGAAAGGAAAAGGAATGGGGCTGATAGGACATGCGGGTGATTGTCACCGAGCAGAAAGCTGAAGAACGGGAACTCCGTGATTACTTCCAAGTGGCCTCCATCAAGCCCGCGGTCGGCCAAGACCCGTGAGCTGTGCCACCACCACCAGGATCCCCATTCCGGCCCGTACCAGGAAAGGTTTGCGCCATCGCCCACATCCGCCGGACGCCAGTCCAACAGATTGGCCAAACGGTCGAGGGCAATGCCGCGCGCAGCCAGTTGGTCGCGCACCACCTGCAGATTCCCCATCAACCCCACGGCCACGGCGGTCACCACGCCGGCCGCCCAGTCGAACCGTCTGCGGGCCAAGCCGACCAGGCTCCCGCCTACGCCCGCCGCCCCGGCAACCAGAAGTGCAAACCACGTGGCCTGTCCGATGTGGTAGGCCAGGGCCGGCTGAACTGCGGCCCCCTTGGCAACCGTCGTCAACAACCAATAGCCCAGGTAGTAGTAGCTGACAGGCTGACCGGCCAGCCAGGCATCCTGAGGCGGGTATTGCCGACTGTTCCACAGGCTGTTGATGAACATGAAGTCCATCGGCTGCTCCGTATGGAACACCCCGGGTTGAAGGCTTGCCACCCACAGCCAGAACAGAAAGGGTCCCCAGAAGACGAGCTCGACCGACGGCCAAGCAAGACCTTCGGCTGCAGGCCGGCTGGATTGGCCCGCAATGTAGCCTCGCCGCCGTTCCCTGCGCCACAGTGTCCACGTTCCGGCACACAGCAGTGTCCAGGTCAGCCACGGCAGCCACGAGTCGAATGGCAAATGCAGCCAGGCATACAGAATCCAACTGCCAAAACCAACCAGCAGCACGGCCAGGGATTTGGCGAAGAGGCCACCCCTGTGCGGTAGGTTCGGAAACAGAACGGGACACAGAATCTGGCAGGGAATGGCCCATGCCTGGACCACGACGCACCAGCGGAAGACTGCACCCCATTCGAGTGTGTTCATGGTTGCCGATGGATTCAATGGTGCCGGTCAACCCCGGTACACGGCCGGAACCGCGTAGATCCGGGTGAGGTCGGAGTCGTACAGGAGATCAAGCAACCCCTCTTCGTACATGGACGCGAACCGTGCCACGCCATCCGGATGTTCGGCTTGTTCCAATTGGCCGGCATATATCAAGGCAATGGAGTGGGTTTGCAGCAAGTCGAGCAACGCCTGGTGATCCCGGGTTGTCCATAGGGTGCGGTGCAGCGCAGACCGGCTGGCCACGAGTTCCGGATGCCGCTTTTCGTTCTGGTGACTCCCCATCAGGCCGGGCAGGCCCGTGAATGTGGCCGCCCGGGTTCCGCCGGCACGGTAGTAGTCCGTCTCGCTCGACTCCAGAATGACCCAGGCCTTATCAATGTTGGCATTCAGCCAGTTGATGGCTTCCATGTCCGATGCAAGTTCAATGAAACCCCCTCCCGCGGGCCACACGTACTCGCCAAAGCGCATGAATTCCAGGCCGTTCAACGTTGAGAAAGGTGCCGGTGGGACATTGAACCGGCGCATCAGGCGGGACGGGGTACCCAACGGCAGAAACACGAGCGAGGCGGTCAACAGAACTCCGAAGGCCAGCCGCGCGGTTTGCATCACGCGCAGCCCCCATGCCTGCCGCAAGCGTTGCCAGAGCCCGGGCAGGGCCATGGAACCGGCCAGGGCGACCAGGACCCAGGCCTGAAAGAAGAACTTGAATACGGTATTCATTCTGTAGTAGTCGCTACCGTCCAGGAAGTCGGCCACGTAGACCACTTGGCTGCCGGCCCAGATGCCCGTGACGGCCAATAGGAGCAGATTGACTTGAAAGTCGGTGGAATCAGGTGTGGACCGTTGCTGCCACACGAGCCACAAGGCAACGGCCAGCATGGCACCGGTCAGAATCAACACGGGAAGTTCCCACCACAGAAGCGTGGCCGTGGCCAGGGCGACCAAAGCCGCGGCCAGCCACCAGTCGGCTGCAGTCCGATGTGACAGGCGTTGCCCAGGCCCGGCCTTGACCTGCAACACCTGCCAACTTAGAACCAGCACCACAAACAAACCCCACATTTTCAGCCAGGGAGCCAGTTCGTCACCGCCCCGGACCAGGTCCAGGCCGCCCACCGCAGATGTGAGTTCAAACGTTCGCCAGAACGGGAAACCGGCCAGATAGGCCACTGTCCCGAACACAAGCGGGATGGCGGCGAATTGCCGCCATCGGGGACCGTTCCCCACCCGCAGACAGACCAGAGTCGCGGTCGCAAGAATCAGGCCGCCGTACAGCGGCAATTCCCAGAGGTTGGTTGCAACCAACACGCTCCACAGAATCGCGGCATATCCAAGCACGGCAACCGCCTGCCGGCGGGACAACTCGAAGTTGAGACCAATCACCACCAGGGTACACACACCGAGGGCGAGCGGAAGCGCCAACAGGTGGGCATGGAGGTCTCCGAACAGGAAACTCCAATAGGGAAACTCCGTGATGGTGGCAGGGATGGTGCGGCTGCTGGCCCACCAATCATGGACAGCCAACGAACCGTTCCGGATATCGTCAAATGCTCCTGTCAGAACTTCACCTATCACCCTTGCCGGCCATAGCTGTTCGGAGAACTGGCCGGAATCCCGAAGCGCTCGTCCTCTCCACACGTCCAGTTGCATCAACGCTCCGTACAAATTGCCGATGCCTACGAGCAGGAATGGCGCCCAAAGGGCGCGGCACAGCGGAACCCGCCACCCCTGGTGGCCGCCTTGGGCATGGTGGAAATAGAATGCACTTGCCCACGCGAGTTGTACGGTCAGGGCAAACCAAACCACGAGCGCAACGTTATAGAACACTTCGCTCCAGATGCCTGTCAGCTTGGCCAGGAACGCAACAAGGTATTGGCCAAAGTAGTAGTAGTTGATGTACTTGCCGGCGAAGTGGGGATCGATGGGCGGAAAGGACGGACTGGCAAGGATCCCGTTCACCATCGCGATGTCCATGAACTTCTCGCCGCCTTCCCACGGGTGCCAAAGGTCGGGATTGGCCAAGCGCAGGACCGACATGACGAACACAGCCAACAGTACCCCGGCCTCGATCGTCAACAGCAACCGCCAGCGCGACACGAGTGTGGCCCGGAGTTCCGTGCGTTGCTGCCAGGCACTGACCGCAGCCAATACGGCAATCAGTGCCACGGTCGTCCAAATTCCCCAGACCGTGAATGCCCGGACGCCAGCGTGGGCCACCCACCACACCGGCAGGGAGGCTCCCAGCAAACCCGTGAGTCGGGCCAGTATCCACCCCTTGTCGGGCAGCAACGGGAAAAGCCGGAACAGGAATGGCCAGGCAATCAGGCCCAGCATGAACATGACCAGCCAGCCGCCGAAAACGGCCAGACCCGCCCTAAGGCTGAACGGCTTGTTGAACCGATAGTTGTCCAACAGCCCGTCGGGAATCAGTTGGTGGTCCAGGACAAGACTGGTGCGAGGGCCAAACAGCAACCGTCCGGCCAGCGACCCGAGGGTACGGTCGTCCGGCTCGCGGACATCCATTGGCACATCCCCGGTGTCTCCTCCGGCCAGCAGTCCCAAACCGAAGTCCACAACCCCGAGGACGCCTTTCTCAACGAGAGTCGGCTGTGGCAACCACCAGTGCTGTGCTTGTGCCAGATGAGGTTCGAGCAGGGAGCGCACCTCCGATTCCGTCAAGGTCCGTTGCTTTTGAAGAACGCTGACGGGGGGATGGTCGTACAAACTCCAGCTTTCATCGGCGTTGTCATCCCCCATCCTGATTCCGAACAGCCGAGGGTTCGCATCCGCCCGAAACACCTCCTCGAATCCCAGTTCGCCGGACCACATGGCCTCGTAGTAGCGGATGGTCATGGGATACCGTTGGGGAAGGCGGGGCACGCTGTCGTAGATGCGATTGGAGCTGTACACCACATAGTCTGCGGCCGCCAGTCCGGCCGCCAGTGACGCCAACTTGGCTTCGTCATCGTTGTCGAATGCGCTGAACTCCACGTACCGGTAGCCTTCCGTCCGAGCGTTGCGGACGTTGCCGTCGGCATCCGTAATTTCACGCGGCAAGGGGTCGTCCCACAGCTCCCACATGATGGTGGAACCGGGTTCGACATGGGTGTAGATCCAGCGCGAGGCCTCCAACCAGGTGTGGCTGCTGCGATAGATCCCCTGGATGTTGGCGGCGAGCCAAAAGACGCTCCCAACGGTAACCAGTGCAATACATGCCCGGCCAAACCGGTTGGACCTTTTCGCCCCGAGGTGCGGGTTGCCGCCCGGAACCGATACCGAGGACATCCGTTGTCCGGGCCGGTTGGAGCCCCACCAACCGAGGAACCAGGTTGTCCAAGCTGCGCCGAGGACGATCATGAACGGCAACAACGGGAGCATGTACCGGTTGAACTTGGCCAGGAAGACTCCCGTCAGCAGGAAATAGGGCACAACCCAGGCCAGGATCACCCATTCCCCCGGTCTCGGCCGCAACAACCATGATCGGGCCCGCCCCGTCACGGAAGCCGCGGCCCGCAGAATCAGCCATCCACTGCCGATGCAGGCGGCAAGTCCCAGGGGATACCAAAGGCCATACTGCAGTTGCTGGCGCAGGAAGTAAAGGTACGGAAGGGTGCCCCGATACTGGCGCGTGAACGGCCAGTCGCTGGCTCCGCTCACCATGTCTCCCTGCATGTCAATCACGGCAAATCGGTACTGCGCCCAATCCAGGAGGGAGAAGGGACTGGTCACAGCGAATGCGATACAACCAACAGACACTGCCAGGGCCGCCAGGGCCGCGCCGCGGGCACTTCGCCTCGGCAATGAAACTGACCGCCAAGCCAGGGTCGGTGCCGCCACCGCCAACCAGCCGGCCACGACAGGCATCCCAATGGACACCAGTGCGGAAAATTTGGACGATACACTCAGACCAACACCCAGGCCGGCCAGAACCGCCCCCAGCCCGCGCCGTCCGTCCTGCAACATCAACACACTGCCCAGGCCGGCCAAAACCAAAAAAGTGGTTGCAGCGGGATCGAACGCAAAGAAGTGGCTGTCCTTGACGGGCTGCATGGCCAAGGCGTACCAGCCGGCCGCCACCAGTCCGGTTCCGGAACCATACACTTGGCGGCCCAACAGAAACACCAGGACGATGGTGGCCGTGTCGAGTAGTGCGATGGCGAGACGGGCTCCGAACAACAGATCCCGCGGATCGCGGGTGCCGTTCCGAACTACCTCCAGGAACCTTCCACCAATGCCGACAGACTCCAACAGGGGTTCCATTCGATGCAGGGCATGGGCGACAGCCACACCCAAATACAGGGGGAAATGACCGTAGGTGAAGTTGTGCTTTTCGGAACCGTCCGGATTGAGGAAAGGATTCAAGGGGCTCCGGTCCGGGTCCAGCCACAGATCCGGGCTGACGGGAGCGCGAATCCGCATTCCGTAGTAGCTGTTGGACCGCTCGTCCGGGTGGCTTCCCATGCCCTGGTCGTAGTCCAGGTGCCACACGCGGACGGCCAACCCAACCGCTACGATGAGGACAAGACACCATGTGGTCCGAGGTGTCCGGATGGCATGCAACATGGGTGCCAAAACCGCCATGGGATCAGGGAGGAAGACCGGCCGCCGACAGATTAGCGATCGGCCTGGATCAGCGGCAGGACCCAGACAATCTCGCCTGCTGGCGGCGGCGGCCAAAGCAGGTACACGTCCGACCACCGAGCCCAGCTCCGATAGTCCTCATCGGTATACCCCAAATCCAGGTCCCTCGGGCCCAGGCCGCCGCCCGTATCCAGCACCACGCCCTCGCCGTACCCCTCAACAAAGACCCGGGTGCCAAGGGGCAGGACATCCAGGTCCGCAGCAACAATGCCGTTGCGCATGGGTTCTCCGGAAAAGGTGTAGCCATACCAGGGGGCATCGGTGGGCGTTCCGGCCCGCGCGGGACTGTAGCTCGTGGTCCACATGCGCATTTTCCGCCAATAGGCCACGGAATCGCCTGCAGGCGATTCATATACCCGGCGGACAAGCATCCGGCCGTAGGCAATCCGCCTTGGTTGTGGTGCTTCCGCCAACCAGGATTCCGTGCGCCGGAGATTGGTCATGGCTTGCCCGTCATGGTGTTCGTGCAGGTTTCGCTGTACCATCGCACCGGCGCGACCCGGTGCGCGCAATGCCTGATGGTCGATGGGAAGCGCGGGATCGCCTTCCCAAACCACCTCGTAGGGGACCGGCGCCAGAGCTTCGGAAACGCTTCGTTCGCGGACAACAATGCGAATGTGCATGTCAGTATCGACCGGTGTTCCGAGGCCGGGAGCAACCAAATCCAACGGACCCACTGCAATGCGACTCCATGCCAGGGCGTCTGCCACAGTACCCGGCGGGACTTGCAGGGCGTGTTGGCGGTCCCCAATCTGAACCACCAAGGGCACCGTGGCCGGGATATCCGTTTGAGTGGACCCGGTTGTCAATGCGGACAGGGCCTGCACCCCAACCGGCGTGTGGCACAGCGTATACAGGAGCAGGACCGATACCACAACGTACCCCCACCAGGGCACCGGATTGCAGCGGGTCAGTCCCGGCTTTCGTAAAGGTGAAAGCCCCTCAGGAATTGTTGGCATGGTCACTAGCTTGGCACCCAGGGGAACCCGGCGTCCCGGGTAGTCCTCGGCTTCGTTGCTACAATTTTGCCTGCCCGTGCCTTGCAAACTGCGTCGCAGGACACTTTCGCGCATGAAGCAGATAACACTCACCGAGCCATTTTGCCTGCGTCAGGAAGATGTGCCGGTTCCCGAACGCAAGGCTGGTGAAGTACTGGTGCGGGTGCGTCGCATCGGCATCTGTGGGACCGACCTGCACGCCTACCGCGGACGTCAACCATTCTTCACCTATCCGCGCGTTCTGGGGCACGAATTGGCAGTCGAGGTCGTGGACCCCGGCTCCCACAGGAGTTGCAGCTCAGGGGACCACAGGGTCGTCCTGCCGTATCTGGCATGCGGCAGTTGCGGCGCTTGCCGACGCGGCAGGTCCAACTGTTGTGTCCGGATGCAGGTCCTTGGTGTGCATACCGACGGCGGGATGCGGGAATCGCTGAGTCTGCCTCCCGACCTCCTGTTGCCGGCAGACGGGCTTAGCCTGTCGCAGATGGCCCTCGTCGAAAACCAGTGCATCGGTGCCCACGCAGTCCAACGCGCGGCCATTCACGGCCGAGACACGGTGGTGGTTGTGGGCACCGGTCCCATCGGCCTGGGGGTCGTGCAGTTTGCCTGCATGGCCGGCCCGGCCCGGGTCATTGTGGCCGACATCGCCCAGGACAAGCTGGACTTCTGTGCCGAACACTTCCAGGGAGTTACGGATGTCTGCCTGGTGGACGAGGACTTCGAGACCCGTCTGGCCGACCTGACGCACGGTGAAATGGCCCACGTGCTATTCGACGCGACAGGACATCCAGGTTCCATGGAACGCGGCTTCGATCTGGTGGCCCACGGAGGCACCTACGTGCTCGTGAGCCTGGTCCAGGCGGACATCACGTTCCATGATCCCGATTTCCACCGTCGGGAAGTGACGCTCAAGAGCAGCCGCAATGCCACCAGACAGGACTTCGAGCGGGTGATTTCCGCCATGCAGGAGGACGTCCTGGTGACCGAACCGCTGCTAACCCACGAAGTCCCGTTTGACGACGTCACCGCCAGTTTCGGCGGATGGCTTGATCCGGAGGCCGGTGTCATCAAGGCCATGGCCCACTTGTAACCCCGAGGAACAGCCCCATGCAGGAATTCGCGCTCACTATCGATCTCGTGGACGATGAGCAGGCCATCGCCGAGTATGTCCGCCATCATGCCGAGGTTTGGCCGGAAGTGATCCGGGATCTCCGCTCGGTAGGCATCACCGACATGCGCATTTGGCTGCTGGGACGCCGCATGTTCATGTTGATGCAGGCCCACGACGACTTCGAACCGGACCGCGACTTTGCCAGGCTGGAAGCCAGCAGTCCGCGGTACAACGAGTGGCAGCGTCTGATGGACACCTTCCAGTCGCGGGTGCCGGAAGCCCAAGCCGATGAACACTGGGCCGCCATGTCCAAGGTGTTCGACCTGTCCGACTACCATTAGGCATTGCCACCGACGCGCGCCAGTATCTCCGCGCCTCTTTCAGTTGGGAAATCCGCCATGTTGCAGGAAGCAAGGAAAATCCAGTCCAAGGTCGTTGCCTACCGCAGGGATATCCACCGGAATCCGGAACTGGGATTCCAGGAGTTCAGGACCGCCGCCCTGGTGGCCGACGCCCTGGCCGAAATTGGCACGCAGGACATCCGGACCCAAGTCGGCCGGACCGGCGTGACCACCATCATCGGACCCGCCGACGGGCCGGTCATTGGCATTCGGGCGGACATGGACGCGCTTCCGATCGAGGAGCAGGTCGGACATTCCTTCAAGTCCGACAACCCCGGAGTCATGCATGCCTGCGGCCACGACGCCCACACGGCCATGCTGTTGGGAGCCGCCGAGATTCTCCAACAGCACTACGCAACCCAACCGGATGCGTGGAAGGGCCGGATCAAGCTGCTGTTTCAGCCGTCCGAGGAAGGTTTCGACGAGACCGGCACCAGCGGCGCCACAGCCATGATCGAGGACCAGGCAGTGGCAGAACTGGATCATGTCATCGCACTCCACGTCAATTCGACCCGGCCCTCCGGCGAGGTCGCGGTGTGCAGGGGCGATGCCTTGGCGGCGGTGGACAGTTTCGAGGCCTGGGTACGAGGCGACGGCGGCCATGGAGCCATGCCCCATCAAGGAGTGGACCCACTGTACCTGCTCAGCGCCATCCTGCCCCAGCTGTACGGGATTCCTTCCCGCCGCATCAGCCCCAAGGACAAGTGCGTGGTCAGCCTGGGACAGATTGCGGGTGGCGCGGCCTCCAACGTGATTCCGGCCGAGGTGTACCTGCAGGGGACCATTCGAAGCCTGTCCGACACAGTGCGCCAACAGCTGTGGCATGAAGTCGAACAGTGCTTCAAGGTCGCGGAAACCCTGGGCGGGGCCTACGAATTTCGACTGCACAAGGGATATCCGGCCATGGTCAACAACGCCGATGTCACGGATTGGCTGGAAGGCGCCGCGGCCGATCTGGCCGGTCCGGATGCCATCTCCAGCCCGGAGGCGCCGTTCAGCATGGGAGCCGAGGATTTTGCCTACATGACACGTGCGGTCCCGGGATCCATGTTCATGCTCGGGGCGGCCGTGGAAAACGGCGGAGCCCACCACACGCCACGGTTCGACATTGACGAGGACGTATTCCCACTGGGGGTTGCCGTGCTCGCGGAGACAGCCCGGCGATACGTGACCGGTGAAGCCAACAGTCTCGCGACCGTCAACGATTGATCTGGGCGTCCGGTCCAATCGCAGGCATGAATTCCACTGTACGCCCAGCACTGAACAGGGGCTTTCTAAGGGAAGCCCTGTTCCGCTTGATCGCCATCGATTCGAGCAATCCGACCCTGACTCCGGGTGCCCCCGGGGAAGAGGACCTCGCGAACTTCATCTTGGCCGAACTGGCCCGCATCGGGCTTGATCCTGCCCGCCAGGAAACAGCCGAGCCCCACAGGCCGAACGTAGTGGCCACGTTGCCCGGGCGAAGTGCCGACGCGCCTTCCCTGATGTTGCTGGCCCACATGGACACGGTCGGCGTCGAAGGCATGTCGGCCCCCTTCCTGCCGTGGGAACAGCATGGCCAGGTGTACGGCCGGGGAGCCCAGGACATGAAGGGCAGCATCGCCGTGATGCTGGCCCTCGCCGAGTCGCTGATTACGGCCGGCCACAGGCCCGAGGGCGACCTTACCCTGGCATTCGTTTCAGACGAGGAAGCGGACAGCATTGGCGCCCAACGGCTCGTGGAGGATCCGATTTCGGAGCAGACGGTGGTCCTGGAACCCACCGGAATGGAGATCGCCGTCGCCCACCGAGGCTTCGCCTGGTATACCGTCACTGCCGAAGGGCGCGCCGCGCACGGGAGCCGTTGGCAGGAGGGAATAGACGCGATTTCATGCATGGGCGTGTTCCTGGCAGCCTTGCACGAACATGCATCCGAATTGGTGCGCCGCACGCCGTCGACCACCGCCGGCCCCCCATCGATCCATGCTTCCACCATAACGGGCGGAACTGAAATCAGCATCTACC
>JAPPAJ010000097.1 GCA_026705565.1 Caldilineaceae bacterium
CGTCAACAATGGTCTCTTGCGGATGGGAGAGGCGGCACAGGTGTTGAGAGATCTGCGGGAGTGGAATACACGGCTGCGCATCGAGCCGGTCGACGCCGTGGAGGACTTCTTGGAGGACCTGGCGGGGGTCGCGGACCCGGAACGCAAACGAACCCGCATCGGCCACCGCTTCATCCGCATATTCGAGCGGGAAGCTGCGCGGCTGGCAGGGACGTGGGGTGCCGACGCACCCCGCTTCCTGGTGCAAGGCACCATCTACCCGGACGTGATCGAGTCCGCTGCGGGCAGCGGAGAGGCGCATGCCCAAACCATCAAGACCCACCACAACGTCGGCGGCCTGCCGCCCGACCTGGACTTTGAGTTGATCGAGCCGTTGCGCATGCTGTTCAAGGACGAGGTGCGGCGGCTGGGTGCCGGGCTCGGCCTTCCCACCTCGTTGCTCGAACGACATCCCTTTCCGGGTCCCGGCCTGGCCGTACGCATTCCGGGGGAAGTTACGTGGGAACGGTTGGAAACACTGCGCCGGGCCGACGCCATCTTCCTGGAGGAACTGCGCCGGGCAGACCTGTACACCGCGACCGATCAGGCGTTCGCGGTGCTGCTGCCCGTGCAAAGCGTCGGCGTGATGGGGGATGGCCGGACTCTGCAGAATGTGGTTGCACTCAGGGCTGTCAGTACGAGCGACTTCATGACGGCGGAGTGGACGCGGTTGCCGTGGGAACTGGTGGCGCGGGTGAGTACCCGCATCGTCAACGAGGTGCCGGGAGTCAATCGGGTGGTGCTGGATGTTAGCACCAAGCCGCCGGCCACGATCGAGTGGGAATAAAAATCAGCACCGGACCCAAAAAGCTGATTGCGACACTGCTCAACGGCAGGCATGTTCCATCCATTGCGAGAGCGTGGAGCCACTGAGTTCCTTGCGGGTTATTGCCTGAGCATTGTTTCAGGTTCTTTGATCTTGGTCCGCGCCCTGCGTTGGTACTCGGTACCATCGCATTCCATGGGACAGGAACCTGACAGGTATCGTTAGTTCCTGCTCGGCCTGCCGGCCGGATCACCTCCGGGCGACACAGGCTGGCACGTGCCCTTCCGTAATGCTCGTGGTCCTCACCGTCCGATGACACCAGAACCAGCGGTCCCGACAGCACAATCCAAGTATCGTCGTGCGAACGCCAGACAGGCCTGCCATCCGCCGGTAATCCCTGGAACCGGGGTCCGGCTGCCGGTGAACACGCCAGCAGGTGTGGTTCAAAGGGATGCCATGTGGCAAGTCCTGGAACATCCAGGCCAGGCACGCTTGGCCTGGCCGAAAGGCCCAACCTTACGCTCCGCCGATCACGGCCAAGGTCGTCCTCGAGAGAATGGCCCCAGCGAGTGCAACCGCCCACGATCGGAAGCGGTACCGGGAACGCCACCGCGTGGGACACGGCTGACCAGGATTCGTCATGTTTAGTCGACGGCTGCTACTGACTGCGCAATCCCTTCGCCGCGTATCCGATATGCCTTGGACATGCAGGACCGGATCGATCGCCATCGGGCTTGGCTGGAAGGGAAATGGGATTTTCCAGACAGCGTCATCACCGGACCGGGATGGTTGCGCCACGGTGTCATGGTCAGGATGGGCCCTGTGCCACCGCGACAGCAGACAGCTTCACAACCAGTGCACGATCGGGGATGATCGACCCTAGACTGGGCAACCGTCTCCACCACTTAGGCCAACTCCGGGATCCTGGATTTCCTTGTTCATATGGCGGTCCAAGGTAAACCGAAGCTGGTCACCCTGGGGCGGTCACACAAAAGCTGCCGGTCTTCTTGAACACCAAGATATGGTCCTTGGCCGGCACGCCTCAGGCCATGCCAAGTCGCGGTTTTTTGTAGGTGTGTATCAAACGCACAGCAGGGAAGCACTATGCCGTTCCCCATTTAGCCTTTCGGCATGACTCGCGGACCGCGCCCCCAGCAAACGAGGACACCGTCTGTCCGTATCCCACAGGTGTGGTGGTGGCTGGCACTGACGGTGGCAAAGGTGCCGCTTGGTGGTGTGGCCTGTCCGTGCTCGTTCCAGCCCCAGCAGGCGAGGACGCTGTCCGTCCGCACCCCACAGGTGTGCAAGGTTCCGGCACTGACGGTGGCAAAGGTGCCGCTTGGTGGTGTGGCCTGCCCATCCTCGTTTAGGCCCCAGCAGGCGAGGGTGCTGTCGGTCCGCACGCCGCAGGTGTGGTAGAAGCCGGCACTGACGGCGGTGAAGGTGCCGTCCGGCGGTGTGGCCTGCCTATCCGCGTACCGGCCCCAGCAGGCGAGGGTGCTGTCGGTCCGCACGCCGCAGGTGTGGTAGAAGCC
>JAPPAJ010000004.1 GCA_026705565.1 Caldilineaceae bacterium
TATTCGCCTCATGTCCAACGGCGAACCATTCTTCATTCCGTTCGTGAGGCCCACACTCACCGGTGAAGAGCTGCCGGTGGGCGAACAGGTGTCGCGCATGTGGCAGGACGTCGGGGTCTGTTCCTCGGTCAAGATCGTGGAGACCAACCTGTTCCTGGAAATTGCCGGAGCCAACGAGCACCAGGCCATGACCTGGTGGGCGCATTACCCGCGCTGGCCGTACCACGAGTACAACGACTACGTGGGCCGGGCCTGGCAGTACACCTACGCGCCGCTCTGGTACCAGTGGTACAACAGTGGCGGCGAACAGGGCACCGAGCCGCCGGCAGCGTATGTCGAACTGCGCCAGATGCAGGATGAGATGCTTGCGACCGCCGACAACGCCCGCGGCAAGGAGCTGTGGGAGGCGATGAAACAGAACATCGCCGACAATGTCTGGTGGATTCCGATTGTCGACGACGTACTCGGACCCCTGATTGTCAGCAACCGTTTGCAGAACGTGCCCGAAGGCGGCATCGCGATTGAGAATGCGACCGCGGCGGAGATGTTCTTCATCAGCGAATAACGCTGCGGACTGTTCCGTAGAGATGGGCCGGCCGCCCGTTCCCGCCTTGACGCGGGGGCGGGCGGCGCGGGTCCAACCCCCGTTCAGAAGTCGGATCTCCCGTGCTTGTCTACACGGTCCGCAGGATCCTCATCCTGATTCCGTTGCTGTTCATCATCTCGGTCATCACCTTCGTGCTGATCCAATTGCCCCCCGGCGACTACCTGACGCTGTACATCATGCAGTTGGAGGCCGCCGGGACCACCGTGGCGGAAGAGGAAGTGGAGATGCTCAAGCGCATCTTCGGCCTCGACAAGCCGATGCACGTGCAGTACCTGATTTGGCTGCGGCGCATTGTGGTCTACCGCGATTTCGGGGTGTCGTTCCAGTTCCAGGAACCGGTTTCCGAGCTGCTGGCCGACCGCGTTCCCCTGACCGTGGCCATTTCGCTGGCCACGACGGTGTTTGTGTTTGTGGTGGCAGTTCCCATCGGAATCCTTTCGGCCACCAACCAGTATTCCCTGCTTGACTACTTTTGGACCTTTGTCGGGTTCATCGGGATATCCGTACCCTCGTTTCTTTTGGCCCTGGTCGCGCTCTGGATTGCCTTCAAACAGTTCAACATGAGCGCCATCGGCTTGTTTTCGCCCGAGTACATGGATGCCGCCTGGTCTTGGGGCAAGGTCGTTGACCTGCTCAAACACCTCTGGATTCCGGTCGTTATCATCGGCATGGCCGGTACGGCCTCGCTCATTCGCACCATGCGCGGCACGTTGCTGGATGAACTTAGGCGCCAATACGTGATCACGGCTCGGTCCAAGGGGCTGCCGGAGATCCGCAACCTGATCAAGTACCCGGTACGCACGGCGATCAACCCCATCATCAGCACGATCGGGTGGCTGCTGCCCGGCATCATCTCGGGCGAGGTGCTGGTGTCGATGGTGATGAACATCCCAACGACGGGTCCGCTCCTGCTGACCGCGCTGCTCAACCAGGACATGTACCTCGCCGGCAGCATCGTTCTGATCCTGAGTTGTCTGACGGTGATCGGCACCCTTATTTCCGACATCCTGCTGACCTGGCTCGATCCGCGCATCCGTTTCGAGAGCATTGCGCCGTGACCCATTCCGATGCCGAACGCCGATCCCCAAGCGCGGACCGGGACGAAGAGCGCTACTACTTTGCTTCCCAGACCACCCTCATCTGGTGGCGCTTCCGGCAGCACCGGCTGGCCATGGTCGCCGGTCCCGTGCTGTTCCTGCTCTACCTGATCGCAACGTTCTGCGAGTTTGTCGCTCCCTATGGCCCGCAGCAGGAGTTCCGCGAGCTTTTGCACGCACCCCCGTCGCGCATCCGCGTCCGTGACGCGGACGGCAATTTTGTGCAGCCGTATGTCTACGCGCGCGAAGGGGGCCTCAACCGCGAGACCTTCCGGCGCGAATTTTCGGAAGTGGAGGGCGAACGGTTTCCCATCCGGTTCTTCGTCCGCGGCACCGAATACAAGATGTGGGGTTTGCTTCCCATGTCGCGGCATCTGTTCGGTACGGAGACGCCCGAGGCCCCCGTCCTCCTCTTCGGCAGTGACCGCTTCGGCCAGGATGTCTTCTCGCGCGTGGTGTACGGATCGCGCATTTCGTTGACCATCGGCCTGCTGGGTGTATTGATCAGCTTCGTACTGGGCCTGGCGTTCGGCGGTATTTCCGTGTATGGAGAACCCGGCGGCGTTTACAACGTCGGCACAGGATCATCCTTCCCGATC
>JAPPAJ010000064.1 GCA_026705565.1 Caldilineaceae bacterium
GTGGTTTCTGCCCTACGGGGTGGCCACGGGCAATTCGTTCATCCTCAAACCCAGCGAAAAGGTTCCGCTGACCAGCCAGAAGCTGTTCGGTCTGATCGAGCAGGCGGGTTTCCCCTCCGGGGTTGTGCAACTGGTCAACGGCGGCGCGGATGTCGTAAATACGCTCATCGATCATCCCTTGGTGCGCGCCGTTTCGTTTGTCGGGTCCACGCCGGTGGCCAAACTGGTCTACGCCCGCGCGACCGCCAACGGCAAACGCGCACAGTGTCAAGGGGGAGCCAAGAATCCTGTTGTCATCATGCCTGGGGTCAATGTGGAAGGCGCAGCCAATGCCATGGCCGAAAGCGCCTTTGGTTGCGCCGGTCAACGGTGCCTGGCCCTATCCACAGCGATCACGGTCGGCGACATGCACAAGCCGTTTGCTGAGGCCATGGCTGACCTGGCAACTTCGCGGCGTGTGGGCAACGGGTTGGATGACGATACCGAAATGGGACCGGTGATCACCGAAGCAAGCCGCCAACGCATAGAAGGGATCCTGGCACAGGCCGACGACGGGAACGGACGCTTCGTAGTGGATGGCCGCGGCCGCAGCGTAGACGGACACCCGGCCGGACACTGGATCCATCCGACCATTCTTAATGCGGAACCCGGCATGCCCGTAGCCCGGAATGAGATTTTTGGTCCCGTCCTCAGCCTGATGCAGGCCGATGATCTGGACCAGGCCATCGATTGGGTCAACGATCGGGCCTTCGGCAACATGGCTTGCCTGTTCACTCGGGACGGCAAGGCGGCGCGCGAGTTCCGCCACCGCGCCGATGCCGGCAACATCGGCATCAACATCGGCGTGGCCGCGCCCATGGCATTCTTCCCGTTCAGCGGTTGGAACGAGAGCTTCTTCGGCGATCTCCATGCGCAGTCGCGGCACGGTGTGGAGTTCTACACGCAGACCAAGGTCGTGGTCGAGCGCTGGTAGCCGATCCACGAGGAGACATCATGCAGGCAGGAGTGTTTGCCGCTCCCGGACAATTCATGGTCGAGGACCGTCCGGAACCGTCGCTGGACACGGTTCCGCCGGATTGGGTCAAGCTTGAAGTCGATGCCTGTGGGGTTTGCGGAACCGACCTGCAAATCGTGAAGGATCCTCCCGGCCATCCAGCCGATCCCGGTGTGGTGCTTGGACACGAGTTGGCCGCCCATGTGGTGGAACTTGGGTCCGCGGCCACTTCCGTTCAGGAGGGGGACAGGGTTGTGTTGGCCCCCAACCTGTACTGCAGGGAACAGAACCTGGAGCCATGTCCGCAATGCCTCAGGGGACGGACCAATCACTGCGCGAACTTCCACACCATCGGGATCCACCGGGACGGTGGGTTTGCAAGGTACGTGCTGGCACCGGACAAGGCCCTGCTGCCGATTGCGCCGGACTTGCCTCTGGGCGACGCAGTGTGGATTGAGCCGCTGTCCTGCGTCCTGGGGGGCTTCAACCAGTTCGAGGTTAACGACACGGACACGGCATTGGTCATTGGTGCCGGCCCCATCGGGGTCATCCACGCCCTGATGCTCAAGTCCCAAGGCCTGCCCGTGATTGTCGCCGACCTAGCGGACACCAGACTGGAACAGGTCCGGAACGCCGGTATCGACCGAACCGTGAATGTCAATGCGGAAAGCCTGGCGGAGGTAGTCGGCGAAGTGACCAACGGCCATGGAGTCGACCTGATCGTGGATGCCGTGGGCGGGCAGCTCGGCACCGCGGTGGACCTGGCGGCCATGATGGGCCAGATCTGCTGCTTTGGACTGAACTCCCTTACCCCAACAGTCAACCAGAGTCGGTTGACCGAACGCGAACTCCGGATCTTTGGAACCTTCGTGGGTGTGGGCACCTTCCCGCAGGCCATTCAACTGCTGGAGGACGGCATGCTGCAGCCGTCCGGTCTCAACCTGACAATGCCCTTGGCCGACCTCGCAGAGGGCCTGGATCTGTGCCGCACCGGAGCCGCGGTCAAAGTCGTGGCAACACCCGGTTTCTAGTTCCCTGCATCCGAGCGGCCAGCAAACAGGCACTCCGCACAACCATGGCGTCCTACGGAATTGGGGTCATCGGCATGGGCTGGATGGGCGAGACCCACAGCCGGGCCTTCAGACAAATCCCCGAACGGTTTTGGAAGTCCGGACTTGATGTCCGTCTGGTGATTTGTGCGGATGAGGATGCGGACCGGGCCGAACAGGCCCGCCAACGGTTCGGCTTCGAGGATTGTTCGACGGATTGGCACACCGTCGC